>CAZVHM010000006.1:0-21850 GCA_964627175.1 uncultured Novosphingobium sp.
CAGACGCCGCAACCGATGAAAACGCTTCTTCCCTCATCGCCATGCTATATCTCCTGAATTCAAGTTACTGCGTTGAAGCAGGCCGAATGAGACCATGAGCCAATGTGGCGGCGGTGTCTTTATGACCGCCGCCTGGACAATCAGCGTTCCTTGACCCGCGCACCGGTGCCATCATCCTGCCGGTCCGGCCCATAGGGGCGGGCCGAATAGCCGCTCCCATAAGTCTTGCCGTTATAGACGACCGACACCAGCGATCCGCCGCGGCGACCGTCACGCAAGGGGTGGATGGTCAGGGTCATCTTCGCGCCGGGCTTGAGCACATCGGGGGTCAGGCCCATCCGGCGCATAGTGGCGGTGCTGGATGCCTCCACATCCCAGCGCTCGGCTTTTGCTCCGTTCTTCTGCGGCTGGGCATCGATGGTCAGCCAGCTGTGCGGTTGTACGAGCTTGAAGTTGACCAGAGTCCCTTCGAGCGTGACCAGCTTGGTCTGGTCGAACATTGCGCCGCTGTGGTGAGCGATGGCTGGCGTTGCCACGAGTGCGACGCCGGCCATTGCCGCGGGCAGGAGCTTAAAAATGCGCATTTCAGAAATCTCCCATTTATTATAGAGGTTTCGTAGGCCTGCAGGCCTGACGGACCCTTATTTGCCTTCTGCCTGTTCGGATGGCAGGATCACGTGCTGATAGCCCTTGCTGAAGTCCATCGCTTCGCCTGGTGCACAGTTCGTGTCGCTCATGTTGGGGTATTTCGCACCCATGTTGCGGCGGTAGTAGCGGGTGACGGTCCACGGCCGTTCCAGCATTACCGGATCCTCGATCGTGATCTGGTTTTCCAGCCATTGCCACGACACCAGGCGGATGCGCTCGGTCATGCGGACCTGATCGCTGTAGGGGGCGCCGGTCTGGTCGTAAAATGCGGGGTAGAAGCCGATCGTGTCGACCACCAGGGTGGCACCTTCCCACCGCCCGATGGAATGGCCGTTCCAGCGTTCCGGAACCTTGCCGATATATTCATCGGGCTTGGGGTGGCTGCGGCCATCGGTGTAAATCTGCCGGGTGGCGGAACTCATGTTGAAGAACATGATCACCTTTTCCGGGGTAATCGTGATTTCGGGCCCGCTTGGCTGTCCGCCCATCAGGCGAATGCCACCATAAGGCCGGCACAATGCGCCTACCGCATCGACTGACTTGCCCTCCAGCGCCTTCTGTACATTCTCCATGTAGATCTTGCGGTACTCGGGCTTATAGGGAATCCCCGTCAGATAGGATCCCGCCACCGGGCCAGTGGCTGAAGGCTCGCCGGCGAATTCGGGTTGATAGAAATTGTCTGGATCGAACATCAGTTGTGCCGGGCGGGCGTGCGGCGCTGCCTGCATGATCCATGTTCCGTTCCAGTCCGGCAGTTTCTGCAGGGCCTCGGCATATTCGGGCTCGATCAGAGGGGATTTGTAGGCATCGCCCGCTTCGCGCGGCGGGGGTAACTGTGCTGCGGCCGGCGCGGCGCCGCTCGTGGCCTGAGCGGCGACAAACTGCGCCGGAAGCGCGGTAAGCGTCAGAGCAAAAAGCAATTTCCCGATGTTTTTCATGTCGGTCGTATCCGTAAGATGCGATTGGGAGGTCAGATGGTGCAGACTGCCGCAACGGTCGTGCGGTCAGCCACGCGCTGGAATGCGTCGTTAACGCCATCAAGGTTGCACAGGTGCGTCGCGAGCGACTTCACATCGAGCCGGCCCTTTTCAACCAGCTTGATGAACCTGGGAATGTCGCGCAGCGGGTGCATCCCGCCCATCTGCCCGGAATGGCGCGTGGCGCGATAATTGGCGAAGGATCCAGCATGCATCGAAACATCGCCGGGATATCCGGCGCCGAGGTAGATCACGTCGCCCGTCGTCCGGGTAAACTCCAGCGCTTGGCGCATCGGGAGAAGCCCAGTCGGATCGGGGCCAGCCTCCACCTTGGGGGCGGTGCGATCAGCGCCGACCGTTGAAATGGTCAGATCGGGGCCGCGATCACGCGCACCGTTGTGGACTTTGTTGAAATCGAGCAAGCGGCCGCCCTGGTATGGCCGGCGGGTCGGCCCGGTAAACATCTCGCGGATCTGTTCGACCAGCCCGTCGCCCGACTGATTGGGATCGACGAGCACCGTGGCCCCCATTTTTGCGGCCATTTCTCGGCGATACCGCACCGGCTCGATCGCCACGATCTCTGCCGCCCCGCATAACCGTGCCGCCTGAACGGCGGCAAGGCCGATCGGGCCGCAGCCCATCACTACGACATCCGTGCCTGGCTGGACCGGCGCAAGAAGCATCGGCGAGGCGAACCCGACGCCAACCGTGTCGCCAATCAGCGCCAGTTCGATGTCGGAAATGTCGCTGAAGATCGGGACGATGCTGTTTTCCTGGACGACGGACAGCTCGGCCAAGCCGCCGCCAATGCCGAACCCGCCGGCGATGCCGTTGCCGCCATCGACCACATCGACTCCGTCGAGCGTGGCGATGGCGCGGGGCGGAAGGCCAAGCCATTGGCAATACTCGACCCGACCGATGATGCACTGGGCGCATTGCCCGCATTGGGGCGTGCTCGTCGCGCATACACGGTCTCCCACCCGCACGCGCTGCACTTGCGAGCCGACTTCCTCGACGATGCCCACCACGGTGTGGCCGATGGTTATCGGCGGGCTGGCGGGATCATGCGGTTTGAAGACCTGGCTGAGCAAGGTGTACTTCGGCTGGCAGGCGTGCGTCCGGACCACGACCTCATCGGGACGGATCGGCTTTAGACGAAGTTTGCGCACACCAGTGCCATCGGGCCCCTTCACATAGGCACGATAGGACCTGCCTGCATTGGTGCCTTTCGCGATTGCTGGCGCCGGTAGTCCTGTGACCAGCGCCGCCCCGCCAAGAGCGAGTGCGCCGATCACGGAGCGGCGGGATATGACGGGCGCATGGTTCCCCGTCGCGACGTTTCCGTCGCCAAGCTGCTTGTTCATAGCTCTCCCACATTCTTTTTTTGGATTCGTATGAAATGCGAAACGGGTGACGGTGAAAAGTTGGATGCAACGGTTTGCCAACCGTTGGCGAATGGTTGCAGATCAGGTGATCTTGAGTACGCGCGAGGCTATGCGTTCGCGCGTACTGCCGGGCAGCGGCAGGGCCGGATTGGTTTGCGCGAAGACCTCCTGCTCCTCCAGCCTGGCAATGCGATCGGCCAACAGTGGCCGCCCCTTGCGCCATTCCAGATCGGGGTGGCGCAAATCGAGATAAAGCGCCGCACATGCGGTCGCGATCAGGCCGATGTCGATCGCCCCTTCGGCAGGCAGGTTGGCTTCCAGATGATCCAGGCCCTGGGCGATGGACTGTGCCCAGCGCGCGATCCAGTAAGGCGAGCGTTCGTTTTCGGCGCGCAGCATGCGTTCGGCGCGAAGCCGGACCGAGCATTCCATCACTCCATCGGCGACTGCCTGACGGCATAGCGCGTCCCAACTGGCGGCAGGGGCCGATGCGATGGGCGGCGCATCCCCGATGGTATCCAGGTAGGCGCAGATCAGGGCGCTTCCGATGATCCCGTGCCCGTCTGCAGTCATAAGTGCGGGAACCTGGCGAATGGGATTTGCCGCGAGGAAGCCAGGATCGTCGATGAACGGATCGCAATCGACCTCGTCGAAGTGGTCGGCGACCCCGCGCAGATCCATCACGATTCGAACCTTGCGCGCAAAAGGCGATGTCGACGAGCTGTAATAGATTCCTCGTTTGGTGGAAGGTGCGGTCTCAGCTTCATTCATGGTGCTCTCCCCGGACCTTAAAATATACACATCTGTATTGTTGGGCAAGGCGGATTTTCCGGTTTGCCGCGCTGACCCGCTGGAATCTCGCAAAATTGGCTTAACCGCCATTGTTTTGGTAAAATTTGACGAGTCATGGCGGTTGACACGCGCATCACGACGCATCTAGGTCACGCAGAAGTGGTGAAAACCAGACAGCAATGAATGGTTGTATTGAAGATGTTGAAGCAGATCATCGAATGTGGCGCGGTTCCCGATGGAGAAGGCCGCGCGGTGGATGTCGAGGGGGTTGAGAAGATTGCCGTCTTCCACTCGGAAGGGCAATTTTTCGTAACGCAGGATGTGTGTTCGCACGCCAAGGCGTCGCTGGCTGATGGCTGGCTCGAAGGCTTCGAAATTCAATGTCCGGTGCATGACGGCAAGTTCGACCTGCGTGATGGCAAGCCGCTGTGCTTCCCGGTGACCGAGCCGATCCGCGTCTTTCCCTGCGAAATTCGGGATGGTCAGGTTTGGGCGGACCTCTCGGGTGCGCGCAAGCTGGCAAACTAGTTGATCGTGAAGGAGAAAGACGTGTCGGTCATGGTTGAAGATGCGGCGCAGTCCGGGTTGGCAGACCTGTTGTTGCACGAAGAGGTCCGCAAGTTTCTCTATCGCGAAGTGCGGATGTTCGAAAACGAGCGGTACGAGGAATGGCTCGAAACGCTGACCGAGGACATCCATTACTGGATGCCGGGAATGCAGGCGCGCTATCGCAAGGATTCGGGCGAGGCGATCTCCACCCGCCGGATGGCCCATTTCGATGATGACCTGCTCAACCTGCAGCGCCGGGTTATTCGCGCGCTCGACGGGACGGCCTGGGCCGAGGATCCGCGGACGCGTTCGTGTTACATGGTCTCGAACGTCGAGGTGGAGCCTGGCGAAGGCGCGGGCGAATATCGGGTGCATTCGGTCTTGCTCAATTGCCGTGGTCGTGGCGAGGTGGACGAGGACTGGATCCTGCTGCGGCGTGACGATGTATTGCGCCGGTGTGAAGATGGCGCCCTGCGCCTGGCCCGGCGGCACATCTACACCACCCAGACCGTGTTCCTGTCCAAGAACATCAACGTCCTGTTCTGATCATGGCGGGCTGGCTTCAGGGGCAGGTGGCGATCATCACGGGGGCGTCTCGGGGGATTGGCCGTGCCGTGGCGAGGCGCTTCCTTTCCGAAGGCGTTTCCGGGCTGTCGCTGGTTGACCGCGATGGCGCCGGACTTGCCGAGCTGGAGCAGGCCTATCCGGACCGGATTGCCGTCACGGTGGGCGATGTAACGGACCCCGCGGTGCACCGCGCGGCTGTCGAAGCGGCAGTTGGCCGGTTCGGCAAGCTTGATACGTTGGTGGCGAACGCAGGCATCTTCGATTTCAGGAAGCCCTTTGCCGATTACGATCCTGCGATGCTGGATGCCGCGTTCGACGAACTGTTCGGGGTAAACGTACGGGGTTACCTGCATGCGGCGCTTGCCGCCCGGCCGCACCTTGAGGCCAGCGGCGGCTCGATCGTCTTCACCGCTTCGATGGCCAGTGCCCACGCCCGTGGGGGTGGCATTCTGTACGTCGCGTCCAAGCATGCCGTGGTTGGTCTGATGCGGCGCCTGGCGCTGGAACTTGCGCCCAGGGTCAGGGTCAACGCAGTGGCGCCGGGGGGCACCTTGACCCACTTGTCGGGAGGGGAGGCCCTTGACCAGGCGCAGCGGTCGCTGGCCGACAATCCCGATGAACTGCGAACGCGCATTGCGGCGCAGGTGCCGCTGGGCTTCGCCCAGGAGCCCGCCGATCACGCAGGGGTCTATGTTTTTCTAGCATCAAAGGTGAACTCCGCCGCCATCACCGGGGAAATGATCATGAGTGATGGCGGGGTGGGAGTGCGCGCAACATGAGCGATCGGGCGACCATCGTGATTATCGGGGCCGGGTTGGCCGGGTTCGGGGTTGTGCAGGCGCTCCGCGAGATGCGCTGCGCTGACCGGCTGGTGCTGATCGGCGATGAAGCCGGCATGCCCTATGATCGCCCGCCGCTCTCCAAGGATGTGCTGGTGGCGGGCGAGGCTGACGCGGCAATCGAGCTGTGCACTGCCGAAGCGTTGGCGGAGCTGGATGCCGAACTGGTCCATGCTGTGGTCGTGGCGATCGAGCGTACGGAAAAGCGGGTCCGGCTCGCCGATGGCGGGGCCTTGTCTTACGATCGCTTGGTGATCGCTACTGGCGGAGGGGCGCGGGTGCTCCCCGGTCTGGCACCTGATAGTCGGGTAATTTTCAGCCTTCGCGACCGCCCTGATGCGCTCGCTCTTGCTGTGGCGATGCGGGATGCCGGTTCGCTACTGATTGTCGGTGCCGGGCTGATCGGCTTGGAAGTGGCGTCCGTTGCCCGCGATGTGGGGCTACGCGTGACGGTGGTCGACAATGCTCCCCGGCCTTGCGCGCGTTTGGTGCCGGGCGAAGTGGGGGGCTGGCTCGAAGCCCTGCACCGCGATGCCGGGGTCGATTTCCGCTTCGGCAAGGATTGCGCAGTAAGGCGCGAAGGCAGCCGCATTGTCCTCGATGACGCAGAAACATTCGATCTGATGCTGGGCGCGGTCGGCATGGTCGCGCGCGATGATTTGGCCCGTGCTGCCGGGCTTGATTGCGCCAGAGGCATAGTCACCGACGAATGCTGCCGCACCAATGATTCCGCCATCTTCGCGGTGGGCGACGCGGCCAGGCGCTGGTGCGGCGAACAGCTTGGCCACGTTTCGTTGCAAAGCTGGAAAGGGGCCGTGAACGATGCGCGGGTTTGCGCGGCGGTGCTGGCCGGACAATCGATTCCGCTGCCTGAAGCGCCGTGGTTCTGGTCGGAACAGCGGGGGCACATGATCCAGGCCACAGGCTGGCTGGAGCCTGGGGCTCAACTGATTTCGCATGAGGATGGCGACCGGCCTTTGTGGAAATATGGGCGTGACGGCAAGGTCACTTTTGTGGTCGGCGTGGATCGCAACCGCGATCTGCGCATGGCCCATCGCCAGCTTTCGCAGGATTTTGCGGCGAGCCTTCAGGCGCGAGTGGCGCAATGAGCGAAGCAGCCGACATTGCGGCCCCGCCTGGCTTTCGCCGGCATGGGCATGAAGGTGGCTTCATCGACCGCAACGGCCCCGTATTCGTGGCGGATCGGCCGGGCGGTGTCACGGTGATCTTTCCGCCATCGGCAGGCCATCTGAACGGTGCCGGGATGGTGAGCGGGGGCGTGCTGTTGCTGTTACTGGACATCGCAATGGGCATTGCCATCAGTGCGCATTGCGGCGGCACCTATTGTCCGACCATCCAGATGAATACGAATTTCATCGCTTTCGCGCGTGCCGGGGCCACGCTGGTCGGTAGCGCAGAAATTCAGAGGGTCACCCGCACGGTGGCTTTCCTCTCCGCAGAATTGCGCTGCGGCGACGAATGTGTCGCCAGCGCCACGGGCGTCTATCGGATGCCGCCGGAAGCGGCGGCGCAATTTTCATCATCGGACAGGAAGGCATCATGACCATGCAAACCAGTGACGCGTGTTCCGGATCGAGGCCGCCGGCATATTCAAACGTCGAACTGCGGAAGATGGTAGATGTCGAGAACGGGTGGATCGATCGTCGCATCTTCTGGGACGAAGGTATTTACCAGATGGAGCTGGAGCGCATTTTCGCGCGCGCCTGGCAGTTCGTGGCGCACGAAAGTCAGCTTCCCAATCCGGGCGATTTCCACACCAGCTACATGGGAGAGGACGCGATCATCGTTTCGCGTGATCGCAAGGGCAAGATCAACGTCTTCCTCAACAGTTGCCCGCATCGCGGCAATCGCATTTGCTTTGCCGAAGTGGGCAATGCCCGGCGGTTCACCTGCAACTATCACGGATGGTCGTTTGGCAACGACGGTGAACTGCTGGGCATGCCGTATCAGGAACTCTACGAGCAGACCTGCCCCAACTTCGATCCGGCGGCGCTGCGGCTTTATCCGGCGCGGGTGGCCACGTATAACGGGCTGGTCTTCGCCACCTTCGACGAACAGGCGCCGAGCCTTGACGAGTATCTGGGCGATTATCGCTGGTATCTCGATATCCTGCTCGACAACCATCCCGAAGGCACTGAATTTCTTGATGGGTGCATCAAGTGGCGGATGAAATGCAACTGGAAGTTCCCGGCCGAGAACTTTGTGGGTGACAGCTATCACGCACAGTGGACACATAACAGCGGCGCGATGGCATTGTTGGGTAAGCCGGTTGGCAAGGTGCGCCAGGAAAACAGCTATCATGCCAGCGTCAACGGCCACGGCTGGCAGTTCGCTTTCGACATGGTGGGCAACGCCCAGACCCTGAGCGAGCCGGATATCGTGGCTTACTTGCGTTCGCGCGAGGAAGAAGTGGCCGAACGCCTGGGCAAGATCCGTTCGCGTATGATCGGATCGGTCAGCTCCGCCACCGCATTTCCGAACTTCTCGTTCCTCGCCGGGCAGAACACGTTCCGCATCTGGGTTCCCAAGGGGCCGGGCGAAATCGAGCTGCACACCTGGGTGCTGGTCAACAAGGCGATGCCCGACGACCTCAAGGAAAAGTATCGCAAGGGCGTGGCTCGCACCTTCTCGCCCGCGGGCTTGCTGGAGATGGACGACGGGGAAAACTGGGAGAACGCCAGCAGTGCCAATGCGGGTGTGGTCACTCGGCGCCAGCCGCTGCACTACGGCCTTGGCCTGAACAGCGAAAAGGCTGAGCACGATGAACTGAGGGGCGACCTGTATCTGCGCAAGTACAACGACGCCAACCAGCGGGCCTATTATGCTCGCTGGCTGGAGATGATGACTACGGACTGAGCAGGGCTCTTTCCAGCGATCTGGCCAGGCGCTGCAAATTGCAGGGCCTGGCTTTTTTGTTGCGTTCGCCTGCTTGTTGGGGAGGGTATCCGCCGCGCTGGTGCGGCGGCGGGCGCAGGGTTGTCGAATCAGCGGCGCTGGATAGCGCCCGCTGCTTCCAGCTGGTCCAGTGCCGCAGCATCCAGCCCCAGCAATCCCGCCAGGACTTGGTCGGTATGTTCGGCCAGCAGCGGCGGGGGTACTTCGTAGCGGTTCGGTGTTTCCGAGAAGATCACCGGATTGCGGACGAGCGGTACCTTGCCGGCCAGTGGATGGGGGATTTCAATCTTCATCCCGCGCGCCTTGACCTGCTCGTTTTCGAAGACCTGCGCCATGTCGTTGATCGGAGCTGCCGGTACGCCGGCCTCGTCCATTCGCTGTGCCGCTTCGGCCTGGGTCATCTTGATTATAAGTGCTTCGAGGATGGGGATCAGCAGTTCTCGGTTGCGGACGCGGTCGGGGTTCGTCACGAAGCGTGGGTCTTCCGCCAATTCCGGCACGTCTAGTGCCTTGCATAGCCGGCGGAAATAGTTGTTGTTGGCCGCAGCGATCACGAAGTGGCCGTCGCTGCAGCTGAATACCTGGTAGGGTGCGATGTTGGCGTGCGCATTGCCCATCCGGCGCGGCACCTGCCCGCCAACGAAATAGTTGAGCGCCATGTTGGCCAGCGCCGCCACCTGAACGTCGAGCAGCGCCATGTCGATATGCTGGCCCTCGCCAGTACGATCGCGATGGTGAAGTGCGGCGAGGATCGCGGTGTTGGCATACATGCCAGTCATCATGTCGGCAAAGGCAACGCCCATCTTCTGCGGCGTGCCTTCCGGCTCGCCGGTCAGGCTCATCAATCCGCCCATTGCCTGAAATACGAAGTCGTACCCAGGGCGATAGGCATAAGGCCCGGTCTGGCCAAAGCCAGTGATCGAGCAATAGATCAGGCGAGGGTTGATCTTGCGCAGATCTTCGTAGCCAAGGCCAAACTTGGCCAGCTTGCCGACCATGTAGTTTTCGATCAGCACATCGCTGACTGCGGCAAGGTTTCGCACAACCTGCTGGCCTTCGGGCGTGGAAATATCCACTGCCACCGATTTCTTGCCCCGGTTGGCGCTCAGATAATAGGCTGCGTCGGTTGTGTCGTTGCCTTCGGTATCCTTCACGAACGGCGGGCCGGCAACCCTGGTTTCATCTCCTTCGTGCGGGCGTTCGATCTTGATTACCTCGGCGCCATAGTCGGCCAGGATCTGTGTGCACCACGGACCGGCAAGCACGCGGCTGAGATCAAGTACGCGGACGTCTTCAAGGCAAGTCGTCATTGAGGCAGCTCCCGGTTGAGGAATGCGTGCGCCACATGTGTGGCCTCGCTTCCCGTTATGTTGTGTTCGCGATGCAGGTGCCGGCCGAGGGGCACGGCAGGCCGATTTCACCATTTCTGGTCGGGAATGCGGAGATATCGGCCGGGCCGTGGTGCCGATGCACGCGTCCCACGATATCGATTCCGCGATTCATCTGATTTTCGTCAGAACCATACAATCATGTACGGTGTATACGCGAGGAGCTGGGTAATGATCAAGCGCTGTCTGTCGCGGTGCGCGGTACCATGCCTGGAATGCCGGGGGCCGATCTTTAGGGCTTGATCGCCGCCAGTTGTGCTTCGAGCAGAGCGTTCCGGCACTGTTCAATTTCGGATTCATCCATGCTGTCGCGGAGCATGGATTCCCCCAGGACATAGGCATAGCCCAGCAGTGCCCAGCGCCGCGCCAATGTCTTGGGTGCGCCCGCGGCTTCCAGCAGGGCCTGGGAAAATTCCACGCGCTCGGCATCGACCGATTCCACAGCGTCGCGCGCCATGCGATCGCGGCGGCCCCAGGCGCGAATGGCCAGTTCCAGCGTCGCGCCATCACGGCTGGCGCGTGAACGCGTGGGCTTCATTCGAAGCTTTTTCAGCCTTTCCTCAGGGGTCAGGTCCTGTTCTTCGCGGATGCGTTCGATGGTTCGGCGGGTTTGTCGCTCTCGCCAGTTAGCTAGGATGGCAGACAGCAATTCCTCGCGGCTCTTGAAGTGCCAATAGAAGCTGCCGCGACTGACCTCCAAATCTTTGGCGAGCAGTTCCACGCGGACACCATCGATGCTGCGTTTGACCAGCGTCCGGGTTGCCGCCTCTATCCAGTCTTCCCGCGTCAGTCGCTTGCGTGTTTCAGGCTTGGTCATACCGTGGGGGCCCTCCGTGATCTCGTCCCGGCCGCTTCGGATTAAAGCACCGGAACAATCCCGCAAGGCAAAAACGCCACGGCGTACGATGTGGTTTGACAACCCCTGTCGGCAACCATAACAATACAGTATTGTATTGAAAAAGAGGCGTCAGTTGATTCGGCTGTCGCCCAATATGTGGGGAGCGGTGTTTTGGCGCGGATCGTAGGATTCGTAGGGCTGTCGCATTCGCCGTTCTGGATTCCGAATGAGCCGGAAGGCGACATCGGGGCAGATTTCGTGGCCGCGGTGGGCCGGGCTCGTCGGCGGGTTGAGCAATGGCGGCCGGATGCGATGGTCGTGATCGGGCCGGATCATTTCCGCAACTTCTTTTATGATGCCATGCCGCCCTTCTGTCTCGGCCTTGGCGCGGTGCGCGGTTTTGGTGATTATGATACGGTTAAGGGCGAATTGCCGGTGGCTCCCGCGCTGGCTGCCGGAATTCATGCCGGTTTGGTCGAGGCCGGGTTCGATCCTGCCGTTTCGTTGGCCATGGGCGTCGATCACGGCATAGCCCAGCCTTATCAGGCGCTGTGCCCCGATCTGAATGTGCCTTTGGTGCCGGTGATGATCACAGCCGGGGGGCCGGCGCGGCCTTCGTTACGGCGCTGCCATGCGCTGGGGAAGGCTATCGGCGCGGCGCTAGAGGCGCATCCTTCGTCGGAGCGGGTCGTGGTTGTTGCGTCCGGAGGTCTGTCGCACTGGGTGCGCCGCGTGGCTCCGGACGATCCGGAGACCGAGCCTGAAATCCGCGAATACGTGGTGAATGGCCGTGATCGCGCCGGAGCGTATAGCGCCATGCGCGATGCCGGCGTCAGGGAGCGTCGGCGGATCGGCGATGAAAATCCGGTCAACGCGGAATGGGACCGGGAGGTTATCGCGGCGTTCGAGAGTGGCGATGTCGAGGCTGTGCTGCGTCAGCCCGATGAAGAGATTCAGGCGGTGGCGGGCAACGGCGCACACGAGATCCGGAGTTGGATCGCGGGCCTGGGGGCTTGGAGCCGGCCTGCCGAATGTCTTGCCTACGAGCCGCTCCCTCGCTGGGCGACCGGCATGGCCTGCTTCGCCAGTTCCGCTGCATAAGAGGATGGAAATGAATGACAGTTCGGGCGAGTCCCAGCCTTACCGCAGCATCTGGACCAGCTTGATGCGGGTTTCCTTTACCCAAGGTTATGTAGATGCCGGAGGGGTGCGAACCCGCTACATGCGGGCGGGGTGCGAGGGCGCGCCGCGCCTGGTCATGTTGCACGGAACGGCCAGCACGTGGGAATGCTTTGCTGCGAACATCGAGGCACTGGCCGAGCATTTCGAGTGTTATGCGTTCGACATGGTCGGGTCTGGCTTTTCGGCCAAGCCGGACAAGGACTATGAGATCGGCGTGTATGTCGATCATCTCGTGGCTGTGATGGATGTGCTGGAAATTTCGCGGGCATCGGTGATCGGGGTGTCGCTCGGCGCGTGGGTGGCCGCCCGGTTCGCGGTTGAACATCCGGGGCGGGTCGAGCGGATGATCCTGGTCGCGCCAAGCGGGCTGATCGTCAATGCACAAACGATGGGCCAGATCCGCAGTCGCCGCACCGCTGCGGTCGAGAATCCGACCTGGGATGCGATCACGACCATCTTCACCGGCATCATCTATGACGAGCGCAACCGCTTGCCCGATCTGATCGCCGTGCGGCAGGCCACTTATCGCCAGCCGGAAATGAAGCAGGCCATGCTGCACATCCTGTGTTTGCAGGATCCGGAAATCCGCACCCGCAACTTGATCCCGGAAGCAGACTGGCGGCGAATTGCCGCCCCCACTTTCGTGATCGCCGCGCCCGACGACAACCCGGATTATTACAACACCGCCTACAAGCTGCTGGAGTTGATCCCCGATATCCGGCTGGTTGAAATCCCGCAGGTGAAGCACTGGGCCCACTTCGAGGCGCCGGAGCGGTTCAACCGGATGGGTATCGAATTCCTTATCAGCGGAGATGTCGCCGAGGCTGTGAAGGCTCCTTAACCTGGGCGCACCATCGCTGACTATTCCGATCATCGTTTGGCAGGAAGCATGATGAACACGTCTGAAAAGTCCGTCGATGCCGCTGCGTTCGAGGATGCGGTCTACCGCAGGATAGCGCTGCGCCTGATCCCGTTCCTGATGGTTTGCTACCTGCTGGCCTATATTGACCGATCGAACGTCGGTATCGCCAAGCTTCATCTGGAAAAGGACATCGGCATCACCGATGCGATGTTCGGGATCGGTGCCGGGTTGTTCTACCTCGGCTATATTCTCATGGAGCTGCCGAGTAACCTCATTCTGGAGCGAACCGGAGCGCGTTTGACATTGATGCGGATCATGGTCCTGTGGGGGCTATGTTCCGCAGCTTTCTCACTGGTCACCCAGCCGTGGCATTTCTACATGCTGCGCTTCCTGCTGGGTGTTGCCGAGGCTGGCTTCTTCCCCGGCGTAATCTTCTTCCTCGGCTGTTGGGTGCCGGCGGCGCGGCGGGCGCGCATGACCGCGATGTTCATGTCGGCAATGGCGATATCCGGCGTAATCAGCGGCCCGCTTTCGGGCGGCATTATGCATGCGATGGAAGGCTATGCGGGCCTGCGCGGCTGGCAGTGGTTGTTCCTTGTCGAGGGCTTGCCCAGCTGTCTGGTGGGGGTCGTCGCCTATCTCTATCTCGATAACTCGCCCGCCGAGGCGCGATGGCTGCGCGCGGAAGAAAAGGCGGTGGTTCTGCGTGATCTTGAACAGGAGGCGACGGCCGGCGTGGCTGCCAAGGCGCATGGTTCGTTCGGCGATGCGCTGCGTGATCCGCGTTATTACTGTCTCGCGGCATTCGCCGCCGCCCAGATGTCCACCATTGCCGGTCTTTCGCTCTGGATGCCAACCATGTTGCGCAGTTCCGGCGTAAAGGAGGTCTTGCACATCGGGTTGCTTTCGGCGGTGCCCTATGTCGTTGCCGTAATCGTGCAGCAGTATGTCGCCCGTCGGTCGGACCGGCTGCAGGAAAGGCGCATGCATGCCGTGGTTCCGATGCTGATCGGCGGGGCTGGATGGCTGTTCATGCCGCTCGTGGCCGATGGTCCGGTAGGGGCCACGGTCTTGCTTACGATCATCTCCGCCATGGCCTTTGCCACATCCGGTCCGTTCTGGGTCATGCCAAGTGCTTATCTGTCGCGTCAGGCAGCAGCCGGCGGGATCGCTGTTCTCACCATGTTTGGCAGCGCGTTTGCGTTCATCAGCCCGATCATCGTCGGCTGGACCACGACCGTGGCCGGAGACCTTAGCCTGGGGCAGGTCTATTACGGTGCATTGATGCTGGTGGCTGGGGCGGTTCTGTGGATCGGGACGCGCATCCGGCCGCCCTATGGCACACAAAGCGCGGCATCGGCCTGAGCCCGCCGCGGGCGCCTCGCGGGGCGCGTGTGAAACGGTTGCAGGAACTTTTGCAGCGGGCTGTGCGAGGTGGCTCGCGGCAGGCGAAAGTCGCAGATAACTGCAACATTCAATCATGTATTGATTGTTTTTTTGACGCACGGCTAAGCTGAATATTTGCTGTTGAAACAAACATACATAACTGTATGTTCTTGCCAGAGGCTCTCTGCGAAGCGTGCTCGCGGGCGCCGTTATAAAGAAGCAAATGGGGAGAGACCGAAGTGAAGGCATATGCGGCTAGAACGCTGTCGATGAAGGCAGCCCTCCTGACGGCAACAGTTTTGAGCTGTGTGTCTGCCGTGCACGCGCAAGGCGTCTCGGCCGTCGCGGCTGAAACCTCTGATGCGGCCCCGGATTCGGCAGCGCCCGAAAACCGGGCAGGCAAGGACATCGTGGTTACCGGCAGCCGCATCCGTGGCGTCGCGCCGACCGGGTCGGCGGTGGTCGGCCTTGATCGCAAGGATATGGAGCGCCTGCCGGTTTCCTCCACGACCGATATCCTGCGGCAGTTGCCGATGGTAACCAGCCTCGGCGCTGACGAGGGTACTTCGCACGCCGGTTCTTCGGTCCAGGGGGCCTCGGCCAATAACACGCTCGCGCGTGCCGCCAACTTGCGCGGTTTCGGCACCACGGCCACGCTTGTCCTGATCGATGGGCACCGTGTTGCCCCTCAAGGTGTTTCCGGCCAGATTTCCGATCTCGATGTCATTCCTGCCCTGGCGGTGGAGCGTGTCGAGGTTGTCGCCGACGGCGCTTCGGCGATTTATGGTTCCGATGCGGTCGCGGGCGTGATCAACGTGATCCTGCGAAAGCGCTACAACGGCCTGCGGGCCATGGGGCGTGTGGGCCTGGCTGAAGATTACCGCCAGGCACAGGGCAGCGTTGCCGGGGGCACGACCTGGGATACCGGGTCAATCACCGCGACTTATGAATATACCTATCGCAGCCGGCTGCAGGCGTCCAAACGTCCCGGCCTGTTCTCGACTGACTTTAGCCCCTATGGCGGTAGCCCGGCGTCGCAGATTTCCTATCCGGGCAACGTGCTGATCGGAGGGCAATCTTACCCTATCCTTCCGGGGCAGAGCGGCGCCAACTTTACCCTTGCCGATCTGGGCACACGGGGCGTGATCAATACGCTGGATGGCTGGAGCGGGCTTGACGCCTTGCCGCGGCAGGAGCGCCACTCTGGCCTCGTCTATGCCGAGCAGGAACTGACCGACAGCATCAAGCTCTTCGCTGAAGGCATTTACACGCACCGCACCTACCGGCGCATGGGCGCGCCCGCGGCTGGTTCAGCTACTGGCTATGCGGTTCCTTCCAGCAATCCGTTCTCGCCCTGCGCAGCGGGCAAGTCGACCACCAATACCCAGGGCATCGTCTGCCCGACCAACGGCACGGTTAACGTCCAGTACTCTTTCCTCAACGATCTGGGGCCGGCGATCCTGAGCGGCGTGTCCGAACTGTGGAGCGCGCGGACAGGTGCCGAAATCGATCTGGGCCGTTCGTGGAAGGCCACCGTTGCGGGTGGCATCAGCAAGGCAACCGACAATTCCAACTCCACCAACAACATCAATGCCACGGCTGTGACCGCAGCCATCAACGGCACGGCAACGCTGAACAGCGGCGGGATTTCGACCACCGTAACCCGCCCGGTCAGTGTTCCGGCGCTCAACCTGTTTTGTGGTGCCCCGATCACCTGCAACAGTCAGGCGACGCTGGATTACATTCGCGGCGGCTATGAACGGCCTGCTTCGCAGTTGCTGAAGTATATCTCGTTCGGTGCCGATGGCGCCCTGTTCGATCTGCCGGGCGGCGCGGTGCGCCTTGCCGTGGGCGGTGATCTGCGCTGGGACAAGCAGAAGAACAACAATATCCAGAACACGGTCGCTGCCAGCAATACCTACTGGACTGAAAATCCCACCACCGCCACTCGCGATGTCCAGTCCTTCTACGGCGAATTGTTCGTGCCGGTTGTCGGCGCCGGCAATGCCATGCCGGGGATCGAGCGTCTGTCGCTGTCGCTTGCGCTGCGAACCGAAAAGTATTCCGATTTCGGGCGAACCACGAATCCTAAGATCGGCGTGACCTGGGAAACTATCCCCGGCCTCAACCTGCGCGCCAGCTATGGTACGTCGTTCCGTGCGCCTACCCTTGGCGATACGAACCCCAACGCAGCCGCGATCGCCCGCGCGCAAGCTCTTACCTCTGCTCAGTCAACGGGGCTGGGCGTGCCCACTTCCCCGGCATCGTCGTTCGTCCTGGTGACAGGCGGCACCCTTGGGCTTCAGCCGGAGAAGGCCACAACCTGGTCGCTTGGCATGGATTTCCGGCCGCAGTTTGCGCCCGGGCTCTATGTCTCGCTGAATTACTACAACGTTACCTATTCGAACCGTATCGACCAGCCGTTGCAGAATGCCGGTTCGCTCGTCGCGCTGCAGTCTGCCCCGTTGTACGATGAATACATCATCTACAACCCGACCTTCTTCCCTACCAAAGCCACGCTGACCCAGACTGCGTTCAACGCGGCGGTCCAGGCTATCTACGACGGCAGTTCGCCGGTGTTCAGCGGCAATACTGCGCCGGTCAATACGGTGGTGGCGATCACGCAGGGCAAGAAGTTCAATGCCGGCAAGCTCAAGACCAGCGGTCTTGATTTCGCCACCAACTACACGTTCGACAGCGGCGTGGGTCAATGGCGGCTGGGCGTTTCGGGCACTTATGTGTTCCGTTACGTGAACCAGATCACGCCCACCGCCACCCCGATCGATGTGGTAAACCAGTTCAGTGCGGTTGGCGCGCCGCTGCGGTTCCGGGCGCGGGGTGATATCGGCTGGTCCAACGATACCTGGGCTGTCAGCACGTTCTATAACTTCTCGAACAGCTACAGCCTGACCCCGCAGCAACTGCCGGCCGGCATCTCCACGCGCTACTTGAAGGTGCGCGCGCGTCTGACTGTCGACGGGACGATCAACTATCGTTTTCCCGACAATGATGGTGGGCTGAAGGGGGTTTCGCTGCAGCTTAATGCCCAGAACCTGCTGAACGACAAGCCGCCGTTCATGATCAACAACGGCGCCACTCCGGTGCTGTTCGATCCGAGTAACGCCAGTCCGCTGGGCCGGTTGATCTCGCTGCAGATCACGAAGGACTTCTAGGCAGCCGGGATGCGTGATCGCCCGGCTTTCCCCGCAGGCATATGGAACGCTGCCTGCGGGGGTCTGGCAGCGGCGGGCGGCCCTCTGGGCCGCATCGCTCCTTGGAGAGGTATGTCATGACGATGCATCACACGACCCGGTTTGGTTCGCTGACCGATTACACCAAGGGCGGCGTCGAGCTGATCGATGACAGTCCGAAGAATTACGTCTTTTCGAATATCTACGATGTTTGTGCAGCCGCTGCGCCATATGACCGGGTCGCGGTTGCCAAGAACTTCGAATATGTGATCGAGGCTGCGCGGGCCGAAGGAACCTCGGGCTGGTTCGTTGCCCCGCATGACGAGTTTGTCCTGTGCATGGATGGGCAGGTGGAGGTTCACCTGCTCAAACTTGATGATCCCGCTGGCTGGCTGGCTGGGGGAGAGGATGGCGCGCACGCTATCACGGGGATGCCCGAGGGGCGGAAGATGGGCCGGCTGGTGCTGGGCCGCGGCCATCAGGGATTGCTTCCGGCCGGCTGCGCTTATCGTTTCCAGGCCGATACCCCCGCAGCCTTGATGATCCAGACCGTGGCCGGTCCTCTTACCATCGAGTGTTGGCCGGAAATATGCCAGGTGGATGACAGTTTCCGCAAGGGCTGATCACCTCTGCTCGATGTCGATGCCGATACCAATGCAGGTCAGCTTCAGATCGAGGTAATCGTCCATGCCGAAGGACGAGCCTTCGCGTCCCATGCCGGATTCCTTGACCCCACCGAAGGGTGCCACCTCGGTCGAGATCAGTCCGGTATTCAGCCCCACCATTCCATAGGCCAGGGCTTCCGGAACCCGCCAGCTGCGATCGAGGTCGCGGGTATAGACATAGGCGGCAAGGCCGGCATCGGTGTCGTTCGCCAGGGCAACGGCTTCTGCCTCGGTTTCAAACCGCACCAGGCCGGCCACCGGGCCAAAGGTTTCCTCGCGGCACAGCAGGGCATCGCTCGGCAGATCGGCAATCACCGTGGGCGCGAAAAAGCTGCCTGCATCCAGCCCGCCTTCAGCCAGGCGGGAGCCACCTGTCAGGATCCGGGCTCCCCGGCTTACCGCATCGGCGACATGGGTTGCGGCCTTGTCCACGGCGCGATCATCGATCAGCGGGCCCTGATCGGTCGGACCGGACAGGCCGGGGCCGACCATGAACGTTCCCACCCGCGCCGCCAGTTTTTCGGCGAACGCTTTATAGACGCCGGCCTGGATCAGGAAGCGGTTGGCGCACACGCAGGTCTGCCCCGCGTTACGGAACTTGGATGCCACAGCCCCTTCCACTGCAGCATCGAGATCGGCGTCGTCGAACACGATGAAAGGCGCATTGCCGCCGAGTTCAAGCGACACGCGCTTGACCGTGGCCATGCATCGCGCCGCGAGCATCTTGCCTACCGCCGTGCTGCCGGTGAAGGTGAACTTGCGCACGCGCTTGTCGCCGGTCAGCACTTCGCCGATCGCGGGGGCATCGCCCATCACCACGTTGAACACCCCGGCCGGTATCCCGGCCTGTTCGCCCAGCGCCGCCAGGGCGAGGGCCGACAGCGGGGTGAGTTCCGAAGGCTTGAGCACGAAAGTGCATCCGGCGGCCAACGCGGGGCCAGCCTTGCGCGTGATCATTGCCAGCGGGAAATTCCACGGCGTGACTGCCGCAACAACGCCTACCGGGGCCTTGCGCACCAGCAGGCGGCGATCGGTCGCGTGCGGGGTCAGCAAGGCACCGTTGATGCGCCGGGCCTCTTCTCCGAACCATTCGAGAAAGCTAGCGGCATAAGCCACTTCTCCGGCCGCTTCCGCCAGCGGCTTGCCTTGTTCGGCGGTCATCAGCCGGGCAAGCGCCGCTTCGTTTTCGTGCATCAGTTCTGCCCATCGGCGCAGGATCGCGCCGCGCGCCTTGCCGGTCAGCCCGGCCCATCCCGGCTGGGCGCGATGCGCGGCATCCACCGCCAGCGTGGCTTCGCCGGCACCCAGCAGCGGCACCGAGGTAATGGTCGATCCATCGGCCGGATTGGTGACCGCGAACGTTTGCTCGCCCGCATGCCAGTGGCCGTCGATGAAAGCGGCATTCGGCAACCAGTCCGGCAGCGAAAAGGTGTTCATGGCGAAACTCGCGTGAGCGTGGAAACGATCCGCCGCGCCGAAATACAGCCGGCACATTCGGTGTCTTATCCCTACGGTCTGGCGAAAGCTGACGGAAGGTGTCTTGCGCTGCAAAAGTGGTGACTCTAGGTTACCATAATGACAACTGGCGCCTTGCCTTCCTTCGTGGTCATTCGTGCGTTCGAAACCGTGGGCCGAATGGGCGGAATCCGCAAGGCAGCCAGCGCGCTGGGCGTGAGCCATGCCATCGTCAGCCGTCATGTTGCCACGCTGGAGGAATTTGCCGGGCTGGCGCTGTTCAATCGGCGTACCGGCGAACTGACCGACGCGGGCAAACGGTATCATGCCCGGATTTCAGCTGCCATTGCGGAAGTGGAAGCCGCAACCAGCGCTCTCAGGGGTGGGCCGGCAGGTTCGCTTACGATCTGGTGCTCGCCGGGTTTTTCGTTGCTGTGGCTGGCCCGCCGCCTGCCTGAATTCCAGGCGCGTGAGCCCTCCGCACCGCTGTTCGATTTGCGCTCGACGGACAGCGAACCGTCTCTTCTGTACGGAGAAGCCGATGGAGACATTCGCTATCTGTGGGACGATCAGGCAAGCGGGCTGCCATCGGGCGTGCGCGCCGAAGAGGTTGCGCGCCCTGCGGTGTTCCCGGTCGCCTCGCCCCGGCTCGCGGGTGTGCTGGGCGGTGTGCTGAACGATCCGGCCGATATCCTGCGGTTGCCGTTGATCGAGGAAGCATCGAATACCGAATGGTCGCGTTGGTTGACCGGCCAAGGCTTGGCCGCGCAGAACGCCAGGCCGCCGGTGGCGCGCTATGGCCAGGCGCATCTGGCGTTGGCCGCGGCGCGGGCGGGGCAGGGGGTGGCACTGGCCAATTCCTTCCTGGTGGCCGATGATCTGGCCAGCGGGCGGCTGGTTCGCGTTTTTGCCAGGGCAAGGCCGTGGGAACCGCTCGATCTGGGGGCCTATTATTTCCGTTGCAGCCGTGCGCGCTGGTCCGATCCGTGGATTGCACGCTTCCGCAAATGGCTGCGCCAAGCTGTAGTGAGCGACGAGCAGGACGCAGATGTTGGGGATCTTCCTTTTCTTCTGGTGAGTTGAGGGGCGAACAACATTAAGGAGGATCGGCGCGTGACATTGGGCGATCATGGCGAACAGCATCGCGGCGCCCCTTTGCCGCCGGCCGGCGATGCCGCGGCCATCGATCCGGTTTGCGGAATGAAGGTCGATCCCGCCAAGACCCCGCATCACGCCCACCATGCCGGCATCGATTATCATTTCTGCGGCGCGGGCTGCCGAACGAAGTTCATGGCCGATCCCGCTGCCTGGCTTACCCCGAAGGCCGCGCCAGAGGTTGCGCCCGCCGCCGCGGGGAGCGTGCTTTATACCTGCCCGATGCATCCGGAAGTGCGCCAGTATGGCCCCGGCGCCTGCCCGATCTGTGGCATGGCGCTGGAACCGGCAACGGTGACCGCTGACAGCGGCCCCAACGAAGAGCTGGTCGATATGACCCGGCGCTTCTGGATCGGTCTTGTGCTGACGCTGCCGGTCTTTGCGCTGGAAATGGGCGGGCATCTCACCGGCCTGATGATGGTGGTTGGCCGGCAGGTTGCCAACTGGATCCAGTTCGTGCTGGCAACGCCAGTGGTGCTGTGGGCCGGTTGGCCGTTTTTCGTGCGCGGGTGGGCTTCGCTGCGTTCTGGCCGGCTCAACATGTTCACCCTGATCGCGATGGGGGTGGGGGTGGCCTATGCCTACAGCGTGGTGGCGCATCTGGCACCGGACATGTTCCCGGCGGCAATCCGCGATGATATGGGCGCCGTGCCGGTCTATTTCGAAGCGGCGGCGGTGATCACCGTGCTGGTCCTTCTGGGGCAGGTGCTGGAATTGCGGGCGCGCGAACGCACTTCGGGCGCAATCCGGGCGCTCATGAATCTTGCGCCGAAAACGGCACGGCGCATCACCGCGGATGGGCGCGACGAGGAGATTACCCTCGACCGGATCGTGGTGGGTGATCGCCTGCGGGTGCGGCCGGGCGAGAAGGTACCGGTCGACGGCGTCATTGCCGAAGGGCGGGTCTCGATCGATGAATCGCTCGTGACCGGAGAATCGATGCCCGTCACTCGCGAGGCCGGCGGCAATGTTATTGCCGGTTCGCTCAACAAGACCGGCAGCTTCGTCATGGTGGCGCAAAAGGTCGGGGCGGATACGCTGCTCTCGCGGATCGT
>CAZVHM010000006.1:21950-28382 GCA_964627175.1 uncultured Novosphingobium sp.
CTGGTGGTGGACAAGACCGGCACGCTGACCGAAGGGCGCCCGGCCGTGGTTGGTATCCGCACCGTCGCCGGGTGGGATGAGGCACAGCTGTTGCAGCTTGCCGCCAGCCTGGAACGGGGTAGCGAGCACCCGCTTGCCGACGCCATCCTGCGCGCCGCGCAGCAACGCGGCCTTGCGCTCGATCAGGCGGAAGAGTTCGATTCGCCGGTCGGCCGCGGTGTGATCGGCACCATCGCCGGCCGGCGCGTGGCCCTGGGCGGGCCGCGTTTCATGGCGGATCAGCAGGTCGATACCACAGCGCTCGACCGGGAAGCCGAAGCGATGCGGGCCGAAGGTGCCACGGCTATCTTTGCCAGCGTGGATGGCCAGTTGGCTGGCCTTGTCGGCATTGCCGATCCGATCCGCGAAAGTTCGCAGCAGGCCGTCAGGGCGCTCAGGCAAAAGGGTATCCGGATCATCATGATGACCGGCGACAACCGCACCACCGCGCTGGCCGTGGCTGGGCGGCTGGGAATTGATGCAGTGGAAGCCGAAGTGCTGCCCGAAGACAAGGCAAGCGTAGTGCAAAAGCTGCGCAAGGAAGGGCACAGCGTGGCGATGGCGGGGGATGGGGTCAACGATGCTCCGGCCCTTGCTGCCGCCGAAGTCGGCATTGCGATGGGGGCGGGGGCCGATGTGGCGATCGAGAGCGCCGGGGTGACCCTGCTGCATGGTGATCTCAACGGCATCGTACGTGCCCGGCGCCTGTCGCATGCGGTGATGCGCAACATTCGGCAGAACCTGGTCTTTGCGTTCGCCTATAACGTGGCTGGAGTGCCGATTGCGGCGGGCGCGCTTTACCCGGCGCTCGGCTGGCTGCTTTCGCCCGCGTTGGCGGCAGCGGCCATGTCTCTTTCGTCGGTCAGCGTGATTGCCAATGCGCTGCGGCTGCGGCTGGTGCGGCTTTAGCGGCGGGCTACCGGTGCACTTTCCGTGAATTGGATTGACGAGGTAGGCCGCAGGTGGCCATTTGCGGCCATGAGCGAAGCAATACTCCAGGATATCCTTGCTGCCCACGCCGGAAGGGAAGGGCCCCTTCTGCCGATCCTTCACGATGTGCAGGCCCGGTTTGGCTGCGTTTCGCCAGAAGCGGAGGCGGAAATTGCCGCTGCGCTGAACCTTAGCCGGGCAGAAGTGCACGGCGTGGTGAGCTTCTATCACGATTTCACCGCTGCGCCCGATCCGCGCCCGCGCATCCAGCTCTGCCGGGCCGAGGCTTGTCAATCGCGCGGGGTTGAGGCGCTGGTACCTGCCGCTACGGCTGCGGCGGGCGAACGGGTGCGGCTGGATACTGTCTATTGCCTTGGCCTGTGCAGTTCCGGACCCGCGGCGCGGGTGGGCGATGCGGTTCATGCCCGGCTGGATGAAGCGGCGCTGGTCGCTCTGGTGGAGCAGGCACGATGACCGTGGTGCGGATTTCCGACGATTCCCTGGCGCTGGCCTGCGGGGCCGATGCAGTGGCCGCAGCCTTCGAAGCGGCGGGCTGCACGGTGGAGCGGGTTTCGAGCTGGGGGATGCACTGGCTGGAGCCGATGGTGGAAATTGGCGGCGAAGGGTTCGGGCCGGTGGCGACGGGCGATGTTGCCGCTATCCTTTCCGGCAAGTCCTTGAAATCCATCGGCGCGATTGCCGATTACCCGTTCATCGCCCGGCAGCAACGGCTGACTTTTGCCCGCGCGGGAAAGACCCGGCCGCTGAGCCTGGACGATTATGCCGCCACCGGCGGGTGGCAGGGCCTGGCTCGCGCGCGCGCCCTTCTGCCTGAGCAAGTGGTTGAAGAAGTTATCGTTTCCGGCCTTCGCGGGCGGGGCGGGGCGGGCTTTCCGGCCGGGATCAAGTGGCGCACGGTTCTTTCCGCGCCGGGCACCCGCAAATACGTGGTGTGCAATGCGGATGAAGGGGATTCCGGCACTTTTGCCGACCGGATGGTGATGGAAGGCGATCCCTTCCAGCTGATCGAGGGCATGGCCATTTGCGCCCATGCAACCGGGGCGCAACGGGGCTACATCTATGTCAGAAGCGAATATCCCCACGCCATAAGCAAGCTGAACGCGGCCATCGCACTGGCCGCGTCGCATATCGCCCCGTTCGTGCTGGAAGTGCGGGTCGGGGCAGGTGCTTATGTCTGCGGGGAAGAAACCTCGCTGCTCAATTCGCTGGAAGGCAAGCGCGGCGAAGTGCGGGCCAAGCCGCCGCTGCCGGCGTTGGAAGGGTTGTTCGGCTGCCCCACCGTGGTCAACAACGTGCTCACCCTGGCGGCTGTCCCGCATATCCTGAGCGAAGGCGGGGCGCGGCTTTATGAAAGCCTGGGGATCGATCGCAGCCGGGGCACCATGCCGGTGCAGCTGGCCGGCAATATTCGGCATGGCGGGCTGTTCGAGGTGGGTTTTGGCATCACGCTGGGCGAGCTGGTGAACGAGATCGGCGGCGGCACCGCATCGGGCCGTCCGGTCAAGGCGGTGCAGGTGGGCGGACCGCTGGGGGCCTATATCCCGCCGAGCCGGTTCGACCTGCCGTTTGACTATGAAGCCTTTGCCAATGCCGATGCGCTGATCGGGCATGGCGGGATCGTGGTGTTCGACGATACTGCCGACATGGCGCGCATGGCGCGGTTTGCGTTTGAATTCTGCGCGGCCGAAAGCTGCGGCAAGTGCACCCCGTGCCGGATCGGATCGACCCGCGGGGCGGAACTGGTTTCGCGCATCGCGGCCGGGGGCAAGCCGGCGGCCGATGTGGTGGAGGCTCTGCCGCAGATGCACAATGCCCGCAAGACCGGGCGCAGCCGCGAGGAGGATCTCGCCCTGCTGGAAGACTTGTGTGAAACGATGAAATTCGGATCCCTTTGCGCGCTGGGCGGGTTTACCCCCTATCCGGTGCTATCTGCGTTGAAGAACTGGCCTGAGGATTTTCGCTGATGGGCTATGAACGCCAGCCTGATTTCGGCACGCCTGCATCCGGTGCGGAGCGGCAGGTTTCGTTGACCATCGATGGCCGCGCCGTGACCGTGCCCGAAGGCACCTCGGTCATGCGGGCGGCGGCTGAATGCGGCGGTTCCATCCCCAGCCTGTGCGCGACCGACAGCCTCAAGGCCTTCGGGTCGTGCCGCCTGTGCCTGGTGGAAGTGGACGGGATGCGCGGGACGCCGGCCAGCTGCACCACCCCGGTGGCCGAAGGTATGGTGGTTCACACCCAGACGCCGCGGCTGGCCAAGCTGCGCCGCGGAGTGATGGAACTGTATATTTCCGATCACCCGCTGGACTGCCTGACCTGCAGCGCCAATAACGATTGCGAGCTGCAGGATGCGGCCGCCGAAGTGGGCCTGCGCGATGTGCGTTATGGCTATGACGGCGAGAACCACCTCGGCGCCGCGCCGGACCTGTCGAACCCCTATTTCTCGTTCGCGCCGGACAAGTGCATCGTCTGTTCGCGCTGCGTGCGGGCGTGTGACGAGGTGCAGGGCACTTTTGCGCTGACCGTGGACGGGCGCGGCTTTGCCAGCGCGATCAGCGCCGGCCAGCAGGCCGACAGTTTCCTGTCCAGCGAATGCGTTTCCTGCGGGGCCTGCGTGCAGGCATGTCCGACCAGCGCCCTGATGGAAAAGTCGGTCAAGGAACTGGGCAAGCCGGAACGCGCGGTGGTGACCACTTGCGCCTATTGCGGGGTGGGCTGCACCTTCCGGGCCGAGATGAAGGGCGAGCAGCTGGTGCGGATGGTGCCGTGGAAGGACGGCAAGGCCAACCATGGCCATTCCTGCGTCAAGGGCCGGTTTGCCTGGGGCTATGCCAAGCACAAGGACCGCGTGCTCAGCCCGATGATCCGCGAAAGCGTGGACCAGCCGTGGCGCGAGGTGAGCTGGGACGAGGCGCTGGGCTATACCGCAGACAAGCTGAACGCGATCAAGGCGCAGCATGGCGCGCGGGCGCTGGGCGGGATCACCTCCAGCCGCTGCACGAACGAGGAAGCTTATCTGGTGCAGAAGCTGGTGCGCGCCGGCTTTGGGTCCAATAACGTCGATACTTGCGCCCGGGTGTGCCATTCGCCCACCGGCTATGGCCTGAAGACGACCTTCGGCACCAGCGCCGGCACGCAGGATTTCGATTCGGTGATGGATGCCGACGTCATTCTGGTGATCGGGGCCAATCCGACCGATGCCCATCCGGTGTTCGGCAGCCAGATGAAGCGGCGCCTGCGCCAAGGGGCCAAGCTGATCGTGATCGATCCGCGCCGGATCGACCTTGTCCGCAGCCCGCATATCGAGGCTTCGCACCATTTGGCCCTGCGCCCCGGCACCAACGTGGCCGTGCTGACGGCGATGGCCCACGTGATCGTGAGCGAGGGGCTGGCCGACGAGGCCTTCATCCGCGAGCGCTGCGACATGGACGAATACGCCGACTGGGCGCGGTTCGTGGCCGAGCCGCAGCACAGCCCCGAGGCGCTGGAGCCGGTGACTGGCGTGCCGGCGGGCGAACTGCGCGCGGCGGCGCGGCTGTTTGCCACCGGCGGCAATGGCGCGATCTATTATGGCCTTGGGGTGACAGAACACAGCCAGGGTTCTTCCACCGTGATGGCCATTGCCAACCTGGCCATGGCCACCGGCAACGTTGGCCGCCGAGGCGTGGGCGTGAACCCGCTGCGCGGACAGAACAACGTGCAGGGCAGCTGCGATATGGGCAGCTTCCCGCACGAGCTTTCGGGCTATCGCCACATTTCCGATGCCGCCACCCGGGCCCTGTTCGAGGCGGATTGGGGGGTGAGCCTTGATCCTGAACCGGGCCTGCGCATCCCCAACATGCTGGATGCGGCGCTGGATGGATCGTTCCGCGCGATTTACGTGCAGGGGGAGGATATCCTCCAATCCGATCCCAATACGCACCACGTGGCCGCCGGACTGGCGGCGATGGATCTGGTCATCGTCCACGACCTGTTCCTGAACGAAACCGCCAATTACGCCCACGTGTTCCTGCCGGGCAGCACCTTCCTGGAAAAGAACGGCACCTTCACCAATGCCGAGCGCCGCATCCAGCTGGTGCGCAAGGTGATGGAACCGGCCAACGGCATGGAAGACTGGGAAGTGACCCAGGCGCTGGCCCAGGCGATGGGGCTCGGGTGGGATTATGCCCACTCGGCTGAAATCATGGCCGAGATCGCGCGGCTCACGCCTTCGTTCGCCGGGGTCAGCCACGAGCGGCTGGACCGTGAGGGATCGCTGCAATGGCCGGTGAACGAGGCCCATCCCGATGGCAGCCCGATCATGCACGTGGATGGCTTCGTGCGCGGCAAGGGCAAGTTCGTGATCACCGAATATGTGCCGACCGACGAGCGGACCGGCCCGCGCTTTCCACTGTTGCTGACCACGGGGCGCATCCTTAGCCAGTATAACGTGGGCGCGCAGACCCGCCGGACCGGCAACGTGGTATGGCACGAGGAAGACGTGCTGGAAATCCACCCGCACGATGCCGAAAACCGGGGCATTGCCACCGGCCAATGGGTGCGGCTTGCCAGCCGCACCGGCGAGACGACCTTGCGTGCGCTGGTGACTGACCGGGTGGCGCCGGGGGTGGTCTATACCACCTTCCACCACCCGGCCACGCAGGCCAACGTGGTGACCACCGACTATTCCGACTGGGCGACCAATTGCCCGGAATACAAGGTGACCGCGGTGCAGGTGGCGCCCAGCAACGGGCCGAGTGAATGGCAGCGCGATTATGATGCGCAGGCCCGCCTCTCGCGCCGGATCGCGGCGGAATAGGGCGCGGGCGCTGCCCGGTCCGGATTGAACCTGCGGTGATTGGCCGGTAAAGCTGCGCGTGGGGTTGACAGTCGGCGGCGCGCGACAATAGATCGTGCACGAACATTCGTGGACGATGCTTGGCCATATTCCTGAAAAGAAGTGCCGGGTTAGCCGCGAACCTTTTGCTATTGGCGCTGCGGCGTTCTTATTGCGGGAAAACCCCTTCCATGCAGCGATGGATCGATGAGACCACGGCGCGCCTGAGCAGCGATGTTCGCCCCGGCCCGGTGAAGGTGGCGCTGGGCGTGGTGCCCACGCGGGTAACTCCGCTGCCCATCGGTGGGGTGATGGTGGACCGCGTGTTCACCGCGTTTTGCCGGATTACCGATCCCGACGGGCTGAGCGGCAGCGGTTATTCGATGTTCCTGATGCGCGACGATGCGCTGAAGGCGGCGCTTCATGGCCGGGCCCTTATCGGGGATGGCGGCGCTTCGCTGGCCGGCTTGCTCCGGCTGGAGCTGGACGACGAGCGCGACGGCGCCGCCGATGATCGCATCGCCCATTCGGCCGTGAACGCGATCAGCCTTGCCGCGTGGGATCTTCATGCCCGGCATCGCGGCGTTTCCTGCGCCGCCCTGTGGGGCGGGACGGAACGGCCGCTG
>CAZVHM010000006.1:28482-34811 GCA_964627175.1 uncultured Novosphingobium sp.
CCGGGCTTTGGCCTTGCGGTCAATGAAGGGTTGCTGGCGACTTCGGCGGAATGGGTGCTGCCGGCGGCGTGAGCCGTGCCTTGAATCGCCAGTCCGGCTGGCTGGTCAATCCTGTCCGTGGCGGGCGATGAATGTTTCGAGCACGGAGATGAACTGCTTGCGTTCTTCCACGTCGAGGGGGGCGAGAATCTCGCGTTTGACCTTGCGGACTTCGGCGTGAATATCGTCCAGCAGGGTGCTTCCCTCGGGCGTGACCCGCAGCTCTTTCACGCGCCGGTCGCCTTCGCGCGGCCCTCTTGCCACCAGGCCGCGCGCGGTCAGGCGCTGGAGGACCGAGGCGAGGGTGGCCTGATCGACCGCGATCAGCTTGCCCAGCGCCGAGGCATCGAGGCCGGGCCGTTCCTGCAGGGCTTCCAGCACGCAGCATTGCACCGGGGTGACACCGAACCGGTTGATGTGGCGGGTGAAAATCGCGGTAGTGATCTGGTTGGCGACGCGCAGCAGGTTGCCCGGCGCTCCATCGAAAACCTTGATCCGATCCGACTTCGCAGGTTTGGCGGTGCCCTTCATCGGGCCGTGAAAACGAATTCTGCGGGCAGAGTCAAGCAAGCTGGCTGGATGATCGCGCGGGTGAGCGATTGACGAGCGCGCAAAACTTCGCATACGAATCATCGCCAGCCAGGCAAAGTGGCGGTTCAGCGGCGCCTTTCGTGCATCGCCAGACAAAAATGCGGGAGGACAGCGGTATGGCCGAGGAGCGCGAGAACAGCATCGACATCGCCGAGGCGGTGGATGGGGCGCCGTTTTCCCCCCTGCTGATCGGGATCAGCTTCTGTCTTTTCCTGACCCTGTATTTCGACGGGCTGGATTTCGGCCTGCTGGGCTATCTGATTCCCGTGATCGCCAAGGATCTGGGTTCGACCCGGATGGAAACATGGGTGGCGATCACGGTCGGGCCGATCGGGGGCGCGCTGGGCGGCCTGATAGGCGGTTATTTCGGCGACCGTCATGGTCGGCGGCGAGCGCTGTTTGCCAGTGTGGCGCTGTTCGGATCGGCCACGCTGGCTTTTGCGCTGGCGAATTCCATGACCTTCCTGATCGCTGCGCGGTTCATTTCGACCATCGGGCTTGGCGCGGCCACGCCCAATGTGGCAGCGCTTCTGGCCGAACTGCTGCCGCGGCGGGTGCGCAGCCAGATCATGGGCGCTGCCTTCATCGGCTTTCCGCTGGGCACGGCGACCAACGGGCTGCTGATCCCGCTGTCGCTGCCGCTCTATGGCTGGCGCGGGGTGGCCGTGGTGGGCGCAGTCATGCCGCTGTTGCTGCTGATCCTGCTGCTGTGGGCCGTGCCGGAATCGCCGCGCTATCTGGCAGCGCGTGCCGATGGCCGTGAGCGTCTTGCGAAATTGCTCGGCCGGCTGCGGCCCGATCTTGCGCTGACCGGGAACGAGAGCTTCCATCTGCCCGGCCAGGAAGGGCGCAAGGTGAGCATGCGCGCCTTGTTCAGCCGCGATTATCGCCGCGATACGGCGGGCCTGTGGGCGCTGGGCTTCAGCAACCAGTTCGCCTCGATCTCCATCGCCAGCTGGGGCGCCACGGCGTTGACCACCATTGGCTTCCCTTATCTGGTGGTGGTCAAGGGGCTGATGATCGGCCAGTTGAGCGGGGCGGCGGCGGCGCTGTTTGGCGGCTGGCTGATGGGTCGGCTGGGTTCGCGCTGGTCGCTCGGCGTGTTTTCCGTGTTCGGCGGCGTTGTCGCGCTTGGCCTGCTGCTGTTCACCCTTGCCGTGTTCGATGTGCCGGTGGAACGCGACCTTGGGTTGATCCTTGGCCTTACTGCGCTGGGCGTGGCCTTGTCTGGCGTCCAGCTGGGCGAATACCCGCTTTCGGCCAATGTCTATCCGACCACGATCCGGGCATCGGGCGTGGGCTGGATGGTGGGCATCGCGCGGTGCGGCGCGATCATGGCGGCGGCCATCACCGGGATCATCGTCAACACCTTCGGGGCGCAATATATCTTCGCCGGCATTGCCGCCGCGTTCGTGGTCGGCTGGTTCGGGCTGGGGCTGATCCGGCGGCACGTTCTGCCCAGCCGCGCCGCCGCTGCGTCGCAAATGTAAGGCGCTTGCACCTGGATTGACCGCATACGAACCTTTGCATACGTAGGTATATGACCGGTAGGCAGATGCCGGCGCTCACAAATCCTGGGGAGGATGCCGTGACCAATCGTTATATGCTGATGCTGGCGAGTTCCGCCGCCGCGCTTTCGCTGGGGGCGATTGCCCCGGCCATGGCGGCCCAGGTCGATCCGGCCGCCGCCGATGCGCCGGCGCCCGAGGCCGGTGAACGCGCCGCCGAGGGCGAGATCATCGTGACCGGCACGCGCATTGCGCGCGACGGCTATCAGTCGGAAAGCCCGCTGGTGACCGCTTCGGCGGAAATGATCCGGCAGGCGCCGGCAATCGGCGTGGAATCGGCGCTGAACACGCTGCCCCAGTTTACCCCTTCAGTGGGCGCGGCCAGTGCGTTCCCCAACCGCGGCGGCCAGGCCCTGCTCAACCTGCGTGGGCTGGGGACCAATCGTTCGCTGGTCCTGCTCGATGGTCGGCGGATCGTGCCGTCAAACCCGGATGGCTCGGTTGACGTCAACCTGATCCCCACCGCGCTGATTGCCAGCGTGGAAACGATCACTGGCGGTGCTTCGGCCACTTATGGTTCCGATGCGATGGCCGGCGTGGTCAACTTCAAGCTCAACACCCGCTTCACCGGGCTGCAGGTGGAAGGTTCGGCCGGCATTTCCGATCGGGGCGATTCCGGCATGCGCAGCCTCAGCCTTTCGGCGGGCACCGGCTTTGCCGGCGGGCGCGGCAGCATCGTGCTGTTCGGCAGCCTTTCCGAACGCGACCTGACGACGCGCGGCCAGCGCCCTTTCCTGCGCGAAGGCCAGCTCCTGGGCTATACCCCTTATGGCGACGGGCGATCGGTGAACAACGAGCCCGACCCCGTGGCTGTGCAGAACCTGTTTGCCAGCTATGGCTATCCCAGCGTGGGGCCGGTCCAGGTGTTTGGCTTCAACACCGATGGCACGCTTTACAAGCAATCGCCCCGCACTTCGCCGGTGGTGAATTTCCGCGGGGCTCTGCTGCCGCAGTTCGTGGGCGGCACGCAGATCTCGCAGGTCGCTTCAGATACTTATTCCCTTCAGGTGCCGGTGAAGCGCGAAAGCGTGTTCGGCCATGCCGAATACGAACTGTCGGGTTCCCACACGCTCTATGGCGAAGCGCTTTACACGCATTACGTGGCCGACAACCAGTTTACCTACACCCTGATCGGCTCGGTCGGCGGGACGCTGGACGTTCCGGTGACGAACCCCTTCATTCCCACCGATTATAGCAACCTGCTGGCCACGCGGCCCAATCCCACCGCACCGTTCCGCTATACCGGCGCGCTGATCCCGCTGGGGGTGAATCGCTGGGTGTCGGATTGGTCGATCTATCAGGTCACGGCCGGCCTGCGCGGCGATCTGGCGCCGGGCTGGAAGTATGATGTCTATTCGACTTACGGCAAAGTGCGCCAGCAAGAGACGCTCAAGAACGTCACCAGCTATTCGCGCCTGACCGCGTTCCTCAATGCGCCGGGCGGCGGCGCCTTGTCGACCGATCCGGTGCAGTGCGCTGGCGGGCTCGATATCTTCGGCGGTTATATCTCGGAGGATTGTGCCAATAAGCTGCGCCTGAGCACGGTGAATTACACCACCACCGAACAGCTGGTGGTGGAAGGCAACGTGACCGGTGATCTGGCGCGCCTGCCGGCGGGCACCGCGAAGGTGGCCCTTGGTGCCGACTATCGCGAAAACCGCTATTCCTTCCGTCCTGACCAGCTTTACGTGGTCAACGACGTGGTGGGCGGGCAGCGCTCGGCCCCGGCTGCCGGCAACACCTCGGTCTGGGAAGTCTATGGCGAGCTTCTGCTGCCATTGCTGGCCGATGTGCCGATGATCCAGCAGTTCGATCTCAACCTGGGCTATCGCTACTCGCATTATCGCCTGGGCGGCGGGGCTCATACCTACAAGGCCAACTTCGACTGGACGGTGCTGCCGTCGCTGCGCTTGCGGGGCGGCTATTCGCGGGCGATCCGCGCGCCTTCGTTGCAGGATCTGTTCTCGGCCACCCTGCCGGCGACCGCGCAGCTCGGCGTTCCTTCGGCCACATCCACGGCCGGCGATCCGTGCGATTCCCGCTCCAGCTTCCGGCTGGGCGCCAATGCCGCTCAGGTTCAGGCCTTGTGTTTGACGCAGGGCGTGCCGTCCGGGGTCTATCCCACGTTCCAGTCAATCCAGACATCGACCTTCGGAACCACCAGCGGGAACCCAAACCTGAAGCCGGAAAAGGCTGATACCTATACCCTCGGCGTGGTGCTGCAGCCGCGCGGTTCCAGCCCGCTGTGGTCGCGGGTGCAGCTGTCGGTCGATTACTTCAACATCCGGATCAAGGATGCGATCTCGCAGCTGTCGCTGGTCACCTCGATCCCGCAGTGCTTCAACGCCACGGGTGCCAACCCGACGTATGATGCCAACAACTTCTATTGCTCGTTCATCCGGCGTGACAGCAATGGCAACGTCGGCGGTGTTTTCCCGGTCCTGAACCTGGGCAGCTTCCGGACCGATGGCATCGACGTCCAGTTCGACTGGGCGGCCAATGTCGGCGCCGAAGGAACGCTCTCGCTGCGGGCCAACAGCACTTATCTGCGTTCGTTCAAGATCCAGAACCTGCCCAACGGCCCGATCTTCGATTATGCCGGTTCCACCCAGGGCGTGTTGCAGAACGTGATGCCCAAGTGGCGGGCGGCGGCAACGCTGGGCTATGACAACGACAGTTATGGCCTGAGCCTGGGCTGGCGCTACATCGGGCCGACCAAGGATGCCTCGCGGGTTACCAACCCGACCAGCACCGCGCCCCGCGTGCCGCCCAAGAGCTACTTCGATCTCAACGCGCGGGTGAAGGTGATGGACTCGTTCGAGTTCCGCGCGGGCGTTGCCAACCTGTTTGATGTGGGCGTGCCGCAAGTTGGCACCATTCCGGGGCAGAGCGACCTCAACACCTATGACGGGATCGGGCGCTACTATCATGTTGGCTTCAAGGCCCGCCTCTGAGTGCTGCATGATGCGTCTGGCGTGGGAAAGGCCTGAAGACCTTGGCTGATGAGCATGGCGACGAGACGATTGGCGCGACCGTTCGAACGGTGGATGTCCAGTCGCTCGTCGCCGGCAATTCCCTGAAGGGTTTGCCGGCACTGGTGGCTCTGCTGCTCGGCGCGGTCTTGCTGATGGACGGGTTCGACCTGGCCGTGGTCGGCTTTGCCGCCCCCGCCATCGTTCGCCAGTTCGGCCTCGACACGGCCCAGATGGGCTATCTGCTCGCCGCGGGGAACGCCGGGCTGGGGCTGGGCGCGGTGGCCGGCGGAATCGCGGGCGACCGGATCGGCCGCCGACCCGTGCTGCTGGCCGGTGTGCTGCTCTATTCCGGCGGCACTGCGCTTTGCGCCGTGGCCCCCGATGCCACGGTCTTCCTCTTGCTGCGGGTAGTGGCCGGCTTCGGCCTTGGGGTGGTGGCCCCCACAGTGGCCACGGTGCTGATCGAAACCCTGCCTGGGCGGTGGCGGGCGCTGCTATCGGTGCTGGCGTATACGATGATCACCGTGGGGGCCGTGTTGTGCGGCATTGCGGCCAAGCTGCTCTTGCCGGTGACAGGCTGGCAGGCGCTGTTCCTGCTGGGCGGGCTGGTGCCGCTGCTGCTGATCTGGCCGGTGCTGATCATGGTGTTGCCCGAAACGCCGGCTTTCCTGGTCAAGGCGCGCCGGCCAGCTTCCGCGGTCGCCGCCGCCTTGAATCGGCTGTGCCGGACCGATTTCGACGGTGCGGAGCAATTCCGCGTCGAAGATGGCGCCCCTGTGGGCCGACCATCGCTGGCCGATCTGTTCCGCCATCACTTGCGCGACACGGTGGCCTTGTGGCTGTTCTGCGGCGGGGTCATGCTGACCAGCGTTGCCTTTACCAATACCGGGACGCTAGTTTTCACCCGCATGGGTTTGAATGCCGGAGATGCGGTGAGCATGGTCCTGGTCTACACCGTCTCGGGCCTTGCCGGGGGTGTGTTGACCAGCATTGGTGTGCGCTGGTTCGGTTCCCGGCGGACGGTTGGGGCTGTGGGCCTGGCGGCATTGCTTGCCCTGCTCGTGCTGTCGGTGCCGCAAGGCGCATCGTTCCTGATGCCGCTGGTAGCGATTGCCGGATTTGGCCTTGGCGGGCTGACGGTGAGCAGTTTTCCGCT
>CAZVHM010000006.1:34911-36490 GCA_964627175.1 uncultured Novosphingobium sp.
ATTGACCGTTCACGATACTTCGTATACGAACTTTATCGCGGATCGGACGAATCCGGCCGTCAGCGATGATAGCGAGGAGTGAGCGATGACTGGGCTTGTGGTGAACGATCCTGCCGAATGGCGCGGCCATGAACTCCTGACCAAGGATAACTGGATCTATCGCCTGACCCAGGCCGAGGTGGACGAGATTCACGCAGCGCTGGCCCATGCCAAGTCGCTGGGGCGCAATTTCGACACCCTGACCGCGGCTGATTTTCCTCTGCCCACCCTGGGCACGCGGCTTAAGATCCTGCAGGATGAACTGGAAAACGGCTGCGGCCTTTACGTGCTGCGCGGCCTGCCGACCGACGATCGCCCGCGCGACGATGTGCGCCTGATCTTCTGGGGGCTGGGCCAACATATCGGCACCCCGGTTTGCCAGACCTATTCCGGCGAATACCTGGGCGATGTGCGCCAGTTTGGCGAACAGGCCGGCCGCCTTTACAACACCAACATCGCCGGCGGCTTCCATGGCGATACGGTGGATGTGGTGGCCCTGTGCGTGGTGCGCACCGCCAAGGCCGGCGGGCGTTCGCTGATCGCCAGCACGGTGGCGATCCACAACGAACTGGCCCGCACCCGGCCCGATCTGCTCGAAGCGCTGTATCAGCCCTACACCTGGCTTTCGACCACGCCGGACGAATACCTTAACGGGCGCAGCCGCACGTTCCAGCAGCCGATGTTCTCCCGCGTGGGCGACAAGTTCTCCTCGCTGTGGCTGCCGGTTCTGGTGCGCCGCGCGCAGGATTTGCCAGGGGTCGAGCCGATGACCGCGCTGCAGAAGGAAGCGCTGGATATGGTGGACGCCATGGCCAATAGCCCGGAATTCATCCTCGACATGATGTTCGAGCCGGGTGACATGCAGTTCGTCAACAATCACGTGCTGGTTCACGGCCGCACCGCGTTCGAGGATTATGAAGAGCCGGACCGCAAGCGTCACCTGCTGCGGCTGTGGCTGTCGATGGCCAATTCGCGCCCGCTCGATCCGGCGATGGCGCGGACCTGGGGCAGCATCGAGGCTGGTGCGGTGCGCGGCGGCATTGGTGCTGAGGCGGGCAAGCGGGTTTATCAGTCGTTCGCCGCAATGCCGACCTGAGCGGCGGACGGACCGCGGAATTATCTAAGGCAAGGTAAGCTTGACGATGAGAGAGAAATTTCTGCGCAATTGCTGGTACATGGCCGGCTGGTCGGCCGACTTCGGCGACGAGCTGGCGCCGGTCACGATCCTCGAAGAACCGATCGTGGTGTACCGCAAGTCGGATGGCACGCTGGCAGCGCTGGAGGACCGGTGCTGCCACCGGATCATCGCCCTTTCCGTGGGCCGCAAGGAGGGCGACGAAGTCCGTTGCATGTATCACGGGCTGAAGTTTGCCGCCGATGGGCGCTGCACCGAGATTCCGGGGCAGGATTTCATCTCTCCCAAGGTCTGCGTGCGGTCCTATCCCATCGTGGAACAGCATGGCGCGGCCTGGGTGTGGATGGGCAAGCCCGAACGGGCTGATCCGGCGCTGGTCCCGCCGATCAGCGGCCCCGGCGATCC
>CAZVHM010000006.1:36590-42049 GCA_964627175.1 uncultured Novosphingobium sp.
TCGGTCGATCCGAAGAAGTCGAAGTTCTTCTACAACTTCGGGCCCTGGGCGAAGAACCCCGTGAACAACCAGCAGTTCTTCAAGACGCTGGAAGCCGCGCTCTATGAGGACAAGGCGATTGTCGAAGCGCAGCAGAGCATGATCGACCGTTCGCCCGGCCACAAGATGATGATGCTGAACATGGACGAGCCGGTGGTTCGCTATAACAACATCTACGACAAGCTGCTCGAAGCGGATAACGCCTAGGCCCGAAAGGCAGATGGCGAGTTGATGGAAGGGACAAGAACGATGACCCCCCATATGCGCCATCTGCCTGCCCAGACCCGGTGGCAGCCGGAACCGGTCCAGGCGCCGGCGGACGAAGGGTTTGTCGATGTGCCGGGCGCGCGTTTGTGGTTCTGGGATACCGGCGGCCCCGGTGTGCCGGTGGTTCTGCTCCACGCAGCCAATGGCAGCGCGGCCAACTGGGGCTATCAGCAGCCGGTGCTGGCAGCAGCGGGATACCGGGTGATCGCCTATTCCCGCCGCGGGCATTATCGCTCCGACATTCTGGCGCAGGATGCTGCGGCCAGCCCGGTTGCTGATCTGGAAGCGCTGCGCTTGGCGCTGGGGCTGGAGTGGTTCCATCTGGTTGGCACGGCGGCAGGCGCCGTGGTGGCGGCCGCTTATGCCGCAGGCTATGCCGAACGGGTGCTGAGCCTGGTGGTGGCCAATAGCCTGGTGGGCATCAACGACCCGCAATACCACGAAGAAACGCGGCTGCTGATCCCCGATGGGTTCGATACCCTGCCGGCCGATTTCCGCGAACTCGGCGCATCCTACCGCCTCGGCTATCCGGCAGGGCGGGAACGCTGGCTGGAGCTTGAGCGGCAGGCTCGCATGGTGGCCGTCAGCCGCCCGACTAGTGGGGGCGCCATCGATTTTGCTGCGCTTGGCCGGATGGCCATGCCGGTGCTGTTGATCACGGGTGATGCCGATCCGTTCATGCCGGCGGAGCGGCTGCGCCGTCTGGTGGGCCATTTCCCGCATGGCGCCGGAGCGGTTATCGCCGAAGCTGGCCACAGCTGTTTCTGGGAGCAGCCCGAAGCGTTCAACCGCGTTCTGCTGGATCATCTTGCACAAGTGCCCGGCCCCGCCTGAAAAGGCCGGACCGGGCACTTGCGATGATTAAGGCTTACTTTGCCGGCGCTGCAACCGGGGCCTCTGCCGCAGCTTCGGCCGGGGCGGCGTCCTTAACCGGCTGGGCAATCCGCCAGCGTTCCTGGATGCGGCTGAAGCGGTCGGCCTTATAGATGTCCACCACTTCCATCGCCGGGGCGCCGCGCGCGGCTTCAACGCGGTGATAGACAACCGCGGTCATCCCGTCGGCCGCGATCTGGTGGATTTCGTGGCGGATCGGTTCGCCGTTCTTGCGCTCGATCGCATCGGGGGCGTGATCGATGGCGTCTTCGGCGAAGTAGGTCTTGATCGCATCCTCGCCGCGGCCCTGATCATAGGCCATTTCAAGATATTCGCCGATGAAGCCGCGAGCGGTCTTGCCGCTGGAGGGCGAGAAATCGGCAATCATGGATTGCTGCCATGCCACCACGGCGCACAAGGCGAGGCCGGTGGAGATGGACAGGAGCGAACGCCGCGTTTCGTTGGTCATTGCCATGGTGTGTGTTCCGGTTGTTCGTTTGGTTTCTGGCCTGGATGAGCGCTGCGCTCAGTCGGCGCGGCCCGGTTCGCCCTGGCGTTCGCCAAGATCGTCGCCGATGCGGCTCAGCAGGCCCAGATCGCTGAACGATCCCACGCTGGAGCGCATGCTGAGCATGGGCACGTAATAGCGGAAGTAGGGGATCATCAGGATCAGGTTAAAGTACAGGCAGACCGTGCCCATGTAGATGCCATTGTCGGTCCACACGGTGAACCAGCGGCCCGTCAGATAGGTGGCGTTGAAATAGACCATCGCGCTGACCGGCAGCAGAATGGCCAGAGCCAGCGGGGTGAACAGGTTGAAGATCAGCAGGAACCCGCCGATCACCTCAATCGCCTTGGCGATGCCGAACAGGCCGGTATCGGCCAGCGAGGTGATGAACAGCTGTGACATCTCGGTGCCGCCATAGGGCTGCGGAAAGATCGGCAGCCAGTGGTTGAGGCCATTGATCACCATCCAGGCGCCCAGATAGAGCCGCATGATGGTAAGCACGAGCCTTGTGGCCCAAGCTCCATCGACCTTTTCTCCCAAAATCGTCATGTGCTACCCCGTCCTTTCAGATTGCGTGAATGCGCTGCGGATGCAGCTGCGTTGCAGTGCCGTTATGGCAGAACCCCTTCGGCTTTCAGCCTCCGTTCGACGAACTCGCTCCACATTTGCTCGGTGCAGTTGTATCCGCCGATCACCGTGCCAGGTGCGGCCCGCTTGAGCAGCTGGTAACCGCGCTGCGGCACCTTGTAGAGTTCCGGATCGACCAGTTCCAGCCTGATCTCGATCAGCCGGCCAAGCTCGGAATCGTCGATAAAGCGCCATTCTTCGTGGATCACCGCGTTTTCGCTGCGATGGTGCCAGTCGGCGTGAGGGTCTGAAGCTGTCAGTCCGCGCGTTTCGACCTTGAGGACATCGCCTTCCCAGCGGCCGATCGAATAGCCCATGCGATGCACCGGAAAGTGCTTCGGGAATTCGGTCTGGTTGAGGTGGATCGTCCGGGCCAGCTCAAGCGGCTCGTAGGTGATCATGATGCGGTCGCGGGTCTGGTAGAATTCGAACGGGAAATCGCGTGCGCTGGTGGTCATCAGCCAGGGCATGCCGGAATGGACGCACTGGTTGCCTGGTTCGTCGCCGTGTTCGAAGAAATATTTGCGATAGGTCTCGGTGCGCCGCTTCGCTTCGTCGGTCAGCTGTTCGTAGGTTTCCGGACGGGCGCGCACGATGACTTCGCCGGGCCTTTGGATCGCGCTTGGCCGGGCGATATTCCACAATCCGTTGAAGTCGGCTTCAGCTGCGGCCGGCGAGGCCATCAGCAGGGCGCAGCCCGTCGCGGTGCTGGCAAGCACGCGCAGTCCGGCTTGGCGGACCCTGGGAACGAAAGCGCGCATCGACCACCTTCAACACGATGATGTGGTGTGAAAATAAAAAGATGGGTGGCCGCTAGCGGCCACCCATCTCAGTGTGCTCAGAACTTGTACTTTGCCTCGAACGCGAATTCACGCGGACGGCCAAGGTCGAAGGTCGAGTAACCCATCAGGGTGTCATGCGAACCTACCGGCAGGCCAGGCGTTGCCTTGGTGGCCGGGCCGGACGAGTCGAAGCCGTTGGTGAAGTAGCGCTTGTCGGTCAGGTTGTTGGCGATCAGCGCCACGCTCCAGCCGGACTTGTGCTCATAGCCGAGACGGGCGTTGAGCAGGCCGTAGGACGGCAGCCAGACGCCCGCCGTGGGAGACGGGAAGCTGAACTGACGATCCTTGTAGCCCCAGTTCAGGTCGAGCGAGGCTTCGCCTTCCGCCACTTCGCGCGTGTAGGTGGCGCCGATGTTGTACGAGTACGTCGGGTTGCGATAGAACGGCATGTCCGGGTTAATCGCGACCGCGCCGCTGATGCCCCTGATCACTTCGCTGTAGCTGCCTTCGACATAGCCGAACCCGCCGCGCAGGACGAGGTTGCGGCCGGCTGCGATCATGAGGTCGGCTTCGATGCCCTTCACGACCGAATCGCCGTTGACGAAGTACTGGACCGGCGGCGGCCCAACGTCGGTCAGGTTGATCTGCTGGGCCTTGTAGTCGGTGTAGAACCCGGTCAGGTTGAAACGGACGCGGCGATCGAACAGTTCGGTGCGAACACCCGCTTCATAGGTCCAGAGGTTCTCCGGCTTGTATTCCTGCAGGCCGCAGTTTTGCAGCAAGGTCGCGTAGCAGTTGGTCTGCATGGTGTCGTTGAAGCCACCCGCCTTGAAGCCCTTCGCCACCGAGGCGTAGGTCATGATCGCGTCGGTCCACTTGTAGTCAAGGGCGAAGCGCGGCGAAACGCTGGTCCATTCCCCCTGCACATTACCGGGCAGGAACGGCCCGTTCACTACCTGGCGGCCGCGACCGTCGCGGAAGCCGGTGTAGTTCTTCTTGTCCTGGTTCCAGCGCAGGCCGGCCGTCGCGCTCAGGCGATCGGTAACTTCCAGGGTGGCCTGACCGAACACGGCGATGCTCTTGGTACGGATATCGCGCGATTCGCGGTAGCCGCTACCCATGATGCCTTCCGGTTCACCTGCCGAAGCGCTGGTGGTGCCGGTCGACGGGTCGAAACGACGACGATCATTGATAGCATGATCGTAGTAGTAGAAGACGCCGCCGATCCACTTCAGCTTGTTGTCGAACGACGAACCCTGAAGCTGGAACTCCTGAGTCCAGTATTCGATGTTGTTCCGTTCTTTCAGGTACTGGAACGGCAGCGGAGTGCGGTCATAGTCCAGCTGCATGTACTGCTCAAGCTTGCGGTAGCCGGTGAGCGACTTGAAGGTGATGTCGTCGGTCAGCTCGTATTCGATACCGAGCGAGCCGCCGGTGCTCTTGAAGGTATTCCGGTCGGGCACAAGGCCGCCATAGACCTGGCTGTCACCACGGACCTGGCTGGTGTAGTAATTGATGTCGCCTTGCGCGTCGGTGTAGTTCGACGGAGACACCCACGACGGCGCCATGGCGCGCATTTCGTTGCGGTCGTCCAGCCTCTGTTGAGTCGTGGGGGTGGGGTTATACAGCGCGGCCGGGTGAATGTCGGTCATCGTGTACGAGCCGATGATCGTCGGCGCACCGTTGTCGTGCGTGCGGATCGAGTCGAACGAAGCGTTGACGTCCAGACGCGACGAGGGCTTCCAGCGCAGCTGGGCGCGGAAGGTGCTGGAGTTCTGGTCGCCGGTCTTGATGTCGTCGATCACGCGCGAGACGTAGCCGCCGCGGCGATTGTTGGCATAGGACAGGCGGGCAGCGATCGTGTCGCTCAGCGGCACGTTGAGCACGGCCGTGACGTCGCGCCATTCCTTGCTTCCAACGACGCCCTTCACGTTGCCTTCGATTTCGTCGAATTCCGGCTTGCGGGTGACGTAGCGGATCGCGCCGGCCGGGGTGTTGCGGCCGAACAGCGTGCCCTGCGGGCCGCGCAGCACTTCGACGCGCTCGACGTCGAGCAGTTCGAGCAGCGCACCGTTGGGACGGGCGAACAGGACATCGTCAACATAGACGCCGACGGCGCCTTCAGAGGTGACGAAGCCCGACGGCGAGCCGCCGATGCCGCGGATGGCGAAGTTGGCGACAGCGTTGCCGTTGTTGGGCGTGCCGCCGATGGTCAGGTTCGGGATGAACGAGTCGAAGCCCTGCAGGCTGCTGACGCCCTGCGATTCCAGCTGTTCGGCATCGACCGCGACGACCGACAGCGGGGTATCCTGCAGGCGCTGTTCATAGCGCTGGGCCGAAACGATGATTTCCGTGAGGGCGCC
>CAZVHM010000006.1:42149-51039 GCA_964627175.1 uncultured Novosphingobium sp.
CTCAGTTCGCCACGGCCATGGCCGCAGTGATCGCTGAAACATTTGCAAGACTGTCGACCTTGCTAACTATCTGGCTGAGCGCTTCGCCACGTTGCGCGGGCAGGCCGGCATAGGCGATGCAGTCGGCAAACTTGGCCTGCGTTTCGGCGGCTGACATCGGCGCGACCGGATCGCCCTTGGCCAGGGCGACATGGCGGCTCAATGTGCGTCCATCGCGGGTTTTCACTTCGATCCGCACCTGCCCGGGGCCGCCCTGCGGGTTGCCCAGGCTATCGTCCTGCACGGTGTCGATCCGAGCGGCGAGCGCGAGAATATCAGCCCGCTTGAGCGCCTCGGGGGTGAACTGGGCAATCGCAACCTTGCGATCGACAATCGCGGCGGCGACGACCCAGGGAATGCTGAACTGGGCATCGACCACAGTGGCGGGACGGCGCTTGGTTTCGATCGGATTGCTGAGGAACGGCCATTCGGTAGGGCTGTTGCGGATGAGAATCCGCTGCACCTGTTCCGGGCGGAGCCCTTCTTGGTGCACCAGTTGCAAAGCTGCATCTGCCGACGTGTGCGAACCGCGGCAGGAAGGCCAGGGCTTGTAGGAGATTTCCTCAACCGGGAAATACGTGCCCAGGCCATCCAGCAGCAGGGCGCGGGAATAATTTCCGCGATGATACTGCTGGTACCAGCCCTTCTTGCCCTCGAGCACGTGGCGGGGGCCGGTGGCGCCCTTGGCGGCAAGGCGCGCGGCCATGACACCGCCATAAGAGGCAAAGCCGGGGCCGAGCCGCTTCGTCAGCACGCCATCGATGTGAGACTGTGCATTTCCGGCAACCTGATGATAGGCGATGCCAGCGGCATTGACCGCCTGTTCGTGCGACAGCTTCATCAACCGTGCCGCGAGCAGGGCAGATGAAAGATAGCCCACCGCCGTGGTGTTGTGCCAGCCGGCAGCGAAGCCATCGACCCCCGGTTGCGAGGAGACGGCGATGCGGTTGGCAATGTCGATCGCCAGCGTGGTGGCGGCAAGGAATTCGCGGCCATCGATCCCACCCACCATGTCGGCCACGGCGAAGGCGGCAGGGAAGGTGATGGCCGAGGGGTGCATGAATCCGCGCCCGAACGTATCGTCGAACTCCAGCGCGTGGACCATCGTGGCGTTGGCCCGCGCGGCGTCATGGGCAGGAACGCGCAGCGGCGAACCCCAGAGCACGGCTTCGCCCTTGCCGCCCAATTCGGCGGCGAGTTCGCGCAGCTGGCGCACGCCTTCCTCGCGCCGGCCGGCCAGGGCAATGCCCACGGTATCCAGCAACTGGGCGCGCGTGATGGCGAGAATGGCCGGCGGGATATCCTCGTAGCGGCGGCCGAGCATGTGATCGACGAGATCGTTGATGGCGTCGGGACGAGCCTGGTCTGCCGGAGCCGGCGTTGGCCCGGTGGGGGCTGCCGCACCTTGTTGCGCGAAAGCGCCCGTTGACGCTAATGCGCCGCCCGCCACGGTGACTGCACCGAGGAAATGCCTACGATTGAACATCCTCACTCCCGTCCACCCAAAGATTGATGGCGCAAGCGCTCTTTATGTTTTGCGGCGCTGAACCCTCATTCATGTGCCGTTGAATTGCCTGCAATATTGTCTACAGCATCGAAGGCACCGGTTTGTCAACCTTTTGACGGCGGAAATGGAGCGGTTGCGTCGAAATGTCCGACGATCAAGGGCGGCAGGGACGGTCGATAGGCTATTTACGGCCCTAGGTTAATGCGTATGCATTATGGGATAACATTGGCCGGGTAAGGGGGAGAATCGCGAATGAACGTAAAACTGGTAACCACCGCGCGCCTGATGATGGGCGTGATCTATCTGGTCAGCGGCGTGAACTGGTGGTTCAAGATGATCACGCCTTATCCGAGCATTTCGGATTTCGTCAGCGCGCCGCCCCCGCCGGACATGGTGGGCGAGATGATCAAGACCGGCGTGCTGTTCCACATCGTCAAGGCGACTGAGCTGATCGCGGGTCTGGCCCTGCTGTCCAACCGGTTCGTGCCACTGATGCTGGTGGCGGTGCTGCCGGTGACGATCAATATCGCGATCGTCGATGTGTTCTTCATCGCCCATCTGCGCGGGATCGTGATGGGGGCGGGTTCCTTCTTCCTTAACACCTTCCTGCTGCTGGCCTATCTCGGCCATTATCGCGGCATGCTGACCGCGCGGGCCTTTGTGGATCAAGCTGCAGACGGTGCGCCGGTTGACGAGACGAGCAGCGTGGCGCCCACGCTGGCCCGCCTGTTGCGCCCGGTGGCCACGGCCTACGGCCTGCTGTCGGTGGCGTTCGCCATTGCCATGCTGGGCTTTGTGAGCACGTTGATGGTGCAGTATGCCCAGAACCCGCTGCCGCTGAGCGCCCTCTACCCGCCGCCCCCGCCAGCGCAGTGAATTAAGCCTGGATTGAGCAGCATTTTGCGGCCCGGCAGGACATCCCTGCCGGGCCGTTCTGCATGCCCCGGTCAGGAGCGCATCAGCGTTTCCGAACTGGGCTTTTCATCGCCGCCGCCCGCGTTGGCGACGGCCTGGGTTTCTTCCTGCCACGGCCGATTGATCATCCGGCTGGTGCTGTCGAAGATCATGGTGTTGCCCTGGACCGGATCGAACGGGCTCCATTTTGCGAGGCCGCGATGGTTGGGATTTCCGGTGCGGGCGAAGGCCACCCATGCATCGCACAACTGGGCGGACAGGGCGTAGGCTTGCGGTGAATTGCCGGTGAGCGGCGCGCATTCCGCGATATTGCCGAAGATGAACGGTAATTCGGCACCGTGATAGGCCAGCGGCAGGCCATCCAGCATCGGCGATTTCCACGCGAAGATATAGTAATAGGCGGGGGCGACGCGCCGTTGGGCAAGGCGCCCGGCGTTTTTGAGATGATTGGCGCGATATGGCTGGACGTTGATCAGCGCGAGGATTTCGTTGGTGGAAATGCCCGGATAGGCCCGCGCGAACCAGGCGCGCAGCTCGGCCGCCTTGGCAGGGCCGAGCCGCTTGCCGAGGGAGGCCATAAGCTGTGCTTCGGAGATAAACCCGACATCCACGCCCGGCGCAAATTCGTGGCGGGTGCCGCCGATCATTACCGGCACATCAGCCGAGAGTGCGGGCGCGCCGGGCTCGAACGGTTGTTGCAGAACGGTGCGACCGTCCACCTTCGGGCGCCAATCATCGCCGGGGTTGAGCGGGGCGGCGGAAACTTCCGCGCCGATCCGGACCAGCAAATCGACCGGGATGTCATAAAGCTGGCTGACATTGGCCTTCGTGATGCCCAGCCGTTCGAGGAAGCGGGCGGAGAGCCGCTCGGCCTGGTCGGCGTTGCTGATCCGCGAACTGGAGCTTTGCACCACGGCGCGGTGGAACAGCCCGCGAGCCGGCGGGGAGGCGAGCAGGGTTGCCACCTTGGCCCCGCCGCCGGATTGGCCAAAGATCGTGACGCAGTTGGGATCCCCGCCGAACCCGGCGATATTATCGCGCACCCAGCGCAGGGCTGCGACCATGTCGAGCGTGCCGGCGTTGGCGGAATCCTGATAGCGTTCACCAAATGCACCCAGATCGAGAAAGCCGAGTACATTGAGCCGGTGGTTGACCGTGACCACGACGACATCACCGCGCCGGGCAAGGTTTTTGCCCCAGGTCTGCGGACGGTTGGCCGATCCATTGAGGAAGGCGCCGCCGTGAAACCAGACCATGACCGGGCGTTTGTGGCCGTCGTTGATCGCGGGCGTCCAGACGTTGAGCTTCAGGCAGTCCTCGTGCGGATACTCGAACTGCTTCATCGCCAGGAAGTCCGGCCCTTTGCTCGCGGTGCCCTTGTAATCCACCTGCGGGCAGATCGGCCCGAACACCATCGTGTTGCGCACCCCGGTCCAGGGTTCAGGCGGACGCGGCGGGGCGAAGCGGGCGGTGCCTTCGGTGGACGCGGCATATGGAATGCCCTTGAAGGTGTAGATTTCCCCTTCGACATAACCGCGCACCTTGCCCGATCCGGTTTCGACGATTGCGTTGGCCGGCGTGGTGACGCGCTCGGATGAGCGCGGTGAGCGGCCGGAACTGCGTGGTTCCGCTGCTGCGGCGAGGCCGGGAACGGCCAGCAGCGGTACGGCGCCGAGAAAGCCGCGGCGCTCGAACAGGAACTGTCCGGCGGATCCGGTGCGGTCGCTTGTCGTCATCTCCATCTCCCGTGGCTGGCTCTAACCAAGGCTCTGTTAAGCCGGGGCTTTTTATCTTATTCGCAGTATTAAAGCGCTTGCATCTTACGGGGTCCTGCTGCGGAGCGAAGGGGAAAACCGTCCCGTATCCGGAACGAGGTGGCGCAAAGCTGGCACATTGACACAAGCCCCCGCAAACGTGCGGATAGCGGCCATGACACGCACACATTTTATCTTCAGGGGACTCGATCGGCCAGGCAAGGCCAGTGTTCGGCAAGCAATTCGGGAGGAGCACCGCGCCTATATCCGGCGCGATCAGCCCGGTTGCCGCTGCGTTGCGGGTGGGCCGCTGTTTGATGATGCCGGGCAAACCATGCTCGGCACGATGCTGATTTTCGAGGCCGAGGAGCGGGCTGCGGTGGAGACTTTCCTCGCCGGCGATCCCTATGCCGGCCATGACCTGTTCGAATCGGTGGAGATCTATCGCTGGAACTGGGGGCTGGGCACTCCGCCGGAGTGACCAGCCCTGAGTTTAGCGTCAGTCTTCGGTGAGGAGTGACAGACCCAGCACGGCGCGCCGGCGCAGCCAGGGGCTGGCGCGATAGCGCGGATCGCGGGTTGCCTCGAACAGGCCGTCGAGAATCCGCAGAATGCGCTTTGCGCCAAGCTTGTCGCCCCATGCCAGCGGGCCAACCGGATAGTTGAGACCGAGCCGTGCGGCCGTATCGATATCGGCAGGGGTGGCCAGCCGTTGCTGGGCGATGTCGGCGCCGATGTTGATGATCATGGCCACGATGCGCTGGGCGACGAAGCCGGTGCTATCTCGCACCAGGCTGACCGGCACGCCGCCGGCGGCGAGTGCAGCATGGGCCCCGTCACGTGCTTCGGGCGCGGTGGCGGGCGAGCTCATCAGGGTGCGGCGGCGATCGATCGGGAACAGCATGTCCACGCCGACGGTGCGCGCGGGCGGGAGGCCCTGCGACAGTGCGGCGGTCGTGACGTCCTGCCCCAGCGGCGTGACGACGATGACGGCTTCTGCCGAAGGTTCGATCGAGCTTTCCACCTCGCGGCCTTCTGCGACCAGCGCGGCGCGCAGTACTGACGCCAGTTCCGGCTCTGCGTTGCTGATCCACAGGGGGGGCGGGACGGTGGCGGGCACGGGCTGTTCGGCCACCGGCACGGCGGCACCGTTTTCATAGGCATAAAAGCCGCGACCGGACTTGCGACCGAGGCGGCCCGCATCGGCATATTGGCGCAGCAGCGGGGTGATGCGGAAGCGCTGTTCGTGATAGAACTTCTCGTAAATCGATTCCATCACGGCCGCGGCGGTGTCGATGCCGAGCAGGTCCATCAGTTCGAACGGGCCCATCCGCAGGCCGGCCGCCTCGCGCATGATCCGGTCGATCGTGGCGAAATCGGCCACGCCTTCCTGCACGATCCGCATGCCCTCGGGGCCGGGACCGCGCCCTGCCTGGTTGACGAGGAAACCGGGGCTGTCGAGCGTGCGGATCGGGGTGTGGCCGGCGCGGCGGGTCAGCGCGATCATCAGTTCTGCGATGGCCGGATCGGTCTGCACCGCCTCGATCACCTCCGCCAGCTTCATCAGTGGCACGGGATTGAAGAAGTGCCAGCCGACCACGCGCTGCGGGTGGCGGCAGCCGCGCGCGATGGATGCGACGGACAGGGACGAGGTGTTCGTCGCCAGTACGGCATCGACCGGCAGGATATCTTCCAGCGCGCTGAACAGCGCGACCTTGGCATCAAGGCTTTCGAAGATCGCTTCGACCACGACCTGGCAATCGGCAAGGTCTTCCAGCTTCTCGGCAACCACCAGGTTGGCCGCGGTGGCATCGCGTGCTTCTGCGGCGAGCTTGCCGCGTTCGACCAGCTTGTCGAGACTGGCGCGGATGGCGCCCACTGCCTGGGCAGCGGCGGCCGGGTTGGTATCATGAAGGCGCACAAGCACGCCGCATTGGGCGAGAATCTGGGCAATGCCGCGACCCATCGTGCCGGTGCCGACGACGGCAGCCGTCGAAATGTCGTTTGTTGTATACATGAAAAAGCCTGTCAAAGAGTGGCTTCGGAGCCGAAGATGGCGGTGGATTGGGCAGAGGCGGCGATGCCGCCGTTGCCGTGGACGAGTACGGTATCGGCCCCCTGGACCTGGCGTTCGCCGCAAGTTCCGCGCAACTGGCGAACCGCTTCGACCACCTCGAACGCGCCATACATGTTGGGATGGACGCACGACAGGCCGCCGCCGTTCGTGTTGACCGGAAGCCTGCCGCCCGGCGCGATTGCGCCATCTTCGACGAACGCACCACCTTCGCCCTTGGCGCAGAAGCCGAGGTCTTCAAGAAACAGCAGAACGTTGATCGTGAAGGCATCGTACAGCATGGCAGCATCGATATCCGACGGAGCCAGGCCGGCCATCGCGAAGGCGCGGGGGCCTGATTCTGCGGCCGGGGTCACGGTCAGGTCGTGCATGCCCGATACCTGGCGGTGCCAGACCGCCGTGGCATTGCCCAGCAGATAGGCGGGTTTGTGTGGCAGATCGCGGGCGCGATCGGCACGGGTCAGCACGAAGGCAGCAGCGCCATCGGTGACCAGGCAACAATCGTGCGCCGTAAACGGATCGGAGATCATCCGGGCCGAGAGGATCTGTTCCATGGTTAGTTCGCCGCGGGCAAACGCTTCCGGATTGAGTTGTGCCCAGCGGCGAGCGGCCAGCGCCACTTCAGCCAGATGACGCCGGGTGGTGCCATACTGGTGCATGTGCCGCGACGCGATCAGCGCATAGGATGAGGGTGGGTTGAACGGCTCATAGGGTGCTTCATAAGGGAAGCCGTCCAGCAGGTTCCGAGCCTGGCCCACGGCCTTGCGTGACATTGTCGCCGTGCGTTGCGCGCTGCCGTAGCAGACGAGCACGGCATTGCAGCGCCCATCCATGAGCGCCAGCGCGGCAGGCAGGAGGTGTGCGACGAAGGCCGCGCCGCCGACATTTGTGCCTTCCACGAACGACGGACGCACGCCCAGATACTCGCAGACGTTCAGCGGCCACATTGCGGCGTTGAGGTTGGCCGTGCAGATGCCGTCGATGTCGGACATGCGCAGGCCCGCATCATGGACAGCGGCGCGCGCAGCCTTGGCGAGCAGCTCCATTTCCGTGTATCCGGGCGCTTCGCCCATTCCGGCAAGGCCGACACCGGCAACGGCGGTTTGGCCGCGAAGGCCCCAGGTGGTTCCGCTCATGCCGCTTCTCCTGCCTTGACGCAGCGGAGCCAGTGGCCGCCGTTCGGGTTTTCCTCGACCTCGACGCGCACCGGTTGGCCGATGGCGAGGTCTTCGATCGAGCGGGGACGTGCCATGATCCTCACGCCTTCGGCCAGATCGATCAGGGCGACACCATAATCGCCGCCATGTTCGGGTTTGCGCCGCACGACGGTCAGCGCATAGAGCGCGCCCATGCCGGAACACGGCACCCATTCGAGCTGTTCTTCGTCGCAGCGCAGACAGAACATCCGCGGCTCGAACATCGTGTGGCCGCAGGATCCGCAACGCTGTACATGCAGTTGCCCGCCTTCAAGCAGGGTGCGCCATGTGGACGCCGGCCCCGCACCTTCCAGTGCATTCATCGGTTCATATGCTCCGTTATCCCAGCGACGAGTCACTTCGGCACGCCCTTTTGACAAGGTTCGAATATCTCAATATCGTGTTCCATTAATGGACTGGTCGGGCCAGGGGCTGCTCACTAAGAGGTTGCATGAATCGCGTAAGTGCAGACCTGCTTATTCTTTTGAGCGAAGTTGCCGGGGCCGGCAGTATAAACCGCGCTTCGCTGAAGCTGGGGTTGCCGAAATCCACCATCAGCCGCCGGCTCAAGCAGCTTGAGCATGAAGTGGGGGCAATCCTGCTGAAGCGCGGGACACGGCAAATCACCCTGACCGAGATCGGTCAGGTGCTGTTTGAGCGCAGCCAGCGCATCGCAGCAGAGGTCGATCTGGCCCATGTCCAGGCAATCGAGATGCAGACCAAGTTGCGCGGAGAGTTGGGCGTCAGTCTGCCGACCGACTTCGGGCCAAGCTGGATCGGGCACGTTCTGGGCAACTTCGCGATTGCCTATCCGGAAATCGATTTGCGCGTGGACGTCAATGCCCACGCGGTGGACGTGAGCCAGGAAAACTATGATGTGGCCGTGCATCTCGGTCCGTTCGCCGGGGCGCAGGATCTGCCGATGAAGCAGCTGGCCCGCCTGTCGCGTGGGCTTTATGCCAGCCAGGAATACGTGGCCGTTAAGGGTGTGCCCAATGTGCCGCGCGATCTGTCAGCGCATGACTGGGTGATGCACCAGCAGCAGGTGCGCGAAGGAACTTGGCGGTTTCCGGACGTGGTGGACGATCCCGCCCGGCAGACCCGCCGCATCCAGATGAACAATATCGGCCTGGTCCGCGATCTTGTCCTGCGGGGCGCCGGCGTGGGTATTCTCACCAACGTGATGTGCGAAGGGGATGTGCGGTCGGGCCGGCTGGTGCGGCTGTTGCCGGATCTGGACGTGCCAAGCTTCGTGGTATCGGCCACGTTCCTGCACAGCCGCCAGATTCCTCGCAAGACGCGGGTGTTCATCGATTATCTGGCGCAGTGCCTGAAATCTTCGGATCAACACACCTAGGGTCAGGACTCATTGATCAGAGCCAGAAGCAGAAGGTCGCGGCGATAG
>CAZVHM010000007.1:0-47960 GCA_964627175.1 uncultured Novosphingobium sp.
CTTCGCGGTCATTTCCGGTTCCGGCTGAAGCCAGACGCCGGCCTTGGTCACGATGCCGAAGTTCGATTGCATGAACATCTGATCCCAGCTGGGGCCATAGCCATACTTGTAGCTGTGCCATGCGGCCGAACCCTGCATGGCGCCCATGCCGGTGCGAACAACTGAGCCATCGGGCATCACCACTTCCATGCCGCAAAGCTGTTCGGCATGGTCGCCATAGGGCGTATAGCCGATGCCGCGATCCAGCGCGTTGCCGATCACGCTGCCCCAGCTGTTCCCGGGCACCGACATCCACAGCGGGTGCTTCTTTTCCTTCAGATGGCGGAACAGGTCGAAATAGCCGACGCCCGGTTCCAGCACGCAATAGGCCTGCTTCTCGTTCACATCGAGGATGCGGTTCATCCGGCTGAGATCGAGGATCACATCGCCCTTCTGGGCCGGAGAGGCGGCGCCATAGCCCAGGTTCTTGCCGCGTCCCACCGGCCAGAGCGGCACCTTGAATTCGTTGGCGATGCGCACGATCGCCTGAACTTCCTCAACCGTGGAAGGCGCCACGATGGCCGAACAATCGTGATCGGTGCCATCGCCCATGGCATAGGGGTCGATATAGGTGGCCCGGTCCTCGTCACCGTCGAGCACCCACTGGTTGCCAACTGCGGCGCGGAAGGCCGTCAGCGCTTTCTGGAATGCCGCTGCGGCAACGCCGTTGGGAAGCAAAGAGGCCATGTCCACTCCTGATGATCGTGCAGGATGCCAAGCTGCGGCACCGGGTATGCAATTTTCTGAAGCGCAGAGTTCTGCTGTGCCGAACGATATTCCAAAATACCCAATCTGGGGTTGCCCTGTCAATGGAGCAACACCAACGGGCAGGCTTTCACGCGAGCGCCCTTCAGGCTGGCAACATCGCTGCCAGCCCCTTGTACACGAAACGTAGGCCCAACACCGTGACAAACAGGCGCATGACATGCTGGAACACGCTGTCCGGCACGATCGGCATCGAACGCTTGCCCAGATAAGTGCCGGCCAGACCGGTCACCGTCGCAACCGCGATGTGCGGCAGATAGCGGGTGTAGTCGAACCCCGATGCTGCATAACCGCCGGTCCGCAGCACTTCGAGCACGATGATGCAACTGGCGAAAGTTCCGACGATGGCGGTGCGGGCCAGGCCGGCGCGCAGCAGCGCGGGCTGGAGAATCGCGCCAAGCCCGAACAGCGAGCCGGATACGGCATGGAGGATGCCGACGGTGAAGAACGATTTGCCCCGGGCGATCCCCAGCTTGATCGGCGGCGCCCATGCCAGCGCCAGCAGCAGCAGCCCAAGCAGGGCGGCCAGCAGGCTTTCCGGCGCGCGGTTGAACAGCCACATGCCGATTCCCACGCCGGCGACCGAGCCGAACGTGAAGCTGCGTACAATTCCCCAGTCCACCGTGTCCCAGAAGGCGTGGGTGCGAGAGAACAGTGAACCGAACGAGAGCACGGATTGCAGGGCGATGGCGCTGGGCAGCGGCAGGATCCAGGTCGTTGCGCCAAACAGGATATAGCCGCCGCCCACCGAGAAGCAGGCGCTAAGGAAAGAGGCTGCGAAACTCGCCGCGGCGAGAATCAGCAGCCCCTGAACCTCGGTCATGTCAGCGTGCCGAAGCGGCGTAGCCCGACCAGTAGCGTGGCTTGAACTGCAGGCCCATCAGCGCGGTGGCAAAGGCGATCACGGTCACAACGATGAACGGGATGGTGAAGCCGCCAGTCATGTCCACGCCGAAGCCGATGGCCGCGATGCCCGCTGCCGCGCCCAGGTGGAACGTGGCGTTGAGCAGCGAGATGACCTGCGGCAGCGGCTTCACGCCATAGATATGCCGCGCCAGGATCGGCGCCTGAACCACCACGCCGCCGTGCGAAACGCCGCGGACCAAGGTGAACATCAGGAAGGTGGCCATGCCCGAAAGCGGGAAGGTGAGCAGGGCGGCAATTCCGCACAGCGCCCAGCACAGGGCTACGCCGCGGGTCGACATGCGGTCGAACACCCAGCCGAACACGATCTTGCCCACGCCCGAGATCACCAGCACGATGGTGAAGCCCATGGCTGCGATATACGAGCCTAGATCGGTGTGTCGTTCGATGAACAGCGGGATATATTCGTTGATCCCGTTGCTGATCACGCCCGAAAGGCCGGCCGCGATGATAAGCATGATGAACTGGCGGCTGGTCTTGAACGAAGCGAAGTCCTCGCCGGCCGGCGGAGCACCGGCTGCTGCCGGGGACTTGCCGGGGTCAAGCTCGTCGGAGGTATAGCCATAGGCTTCCGGAGATTCGTGGACCAGGAAGTTCACACCAATGCCCAGGCCGAACAGTACGATCAGCCCGGCGATGCCCGAGGTGGCGTGCCAACCGAGGTGGGCGAGCCCGAACGAGGTTGCCATCGGCACGATCAGGCCAGCCGCGGCGCCGCCCAGCATGGCGAAGCCGGTGACCCGGCCAAGACTGGCCGAATACCACCGCGCCAGCGTGACCTGAATCCCGATCAGAGCGACGATGGAGGCAAAGCCGGAAATGGATGCCAGCAGGTAATAGACCGGCAGCGAGGCGACGAAATAGAGTGCTGCCGTGGAAAGGCCGATGGCCACGACCGACGGCATGAACACCTGCTTCAGCCCGAAGCGGACGATCAGCCCGCCGGCGAAAAGGCCGCCAATGGCCGAAACGGCAGACTTGATGGCCATGAAGCTGGTGGTCTGTGCCACGCTCCAGTCCATGTCCGTGGCGATGGAATTGTACATGATGGGCATCATCATGGACACGCCGGCCAAGGCTACGCCCCAGATCAGGAATCCGGCGATGATATTCATGCGCGCATAGCGCCGTACCCGCTCAATCGGGAGCCGCTCCCCAACACCCATTGGTTATCTCCTTGCCGACCGCCTTGCCGGCGCATCGCATCTAAAACTAAGTCTGGTCCGTTCTTCCGGATAGAACATTGTTCTATGTACGAACCGGAGGCGAGTCAATCTCGCCCGCCTTAAGCCGTCCGGTGGCGGCTGGCGCAACTTGGCCAAGAGTCTAATATCTTGTCGCCGGCGGTGTATTACCCCGCCGGCTGTCCGGGCCAGATCCCATGATTGCCGGGCGAAAGGATGCCCTCCGGATCGAGCGCGTGCTTGAGGCGCGAATAGACGCCCGCCAGTGCGTGATCGTTGAAGTCCTGCTTGGCCGCCACGTGATCGACCAGCGAAACATGGGCGCGATAGGCCGTGCAGCCCCATTCGGCGGCCCGGTCGTACATGGCTTTCACGGTCTCACGGGCCGTGGCGACCTGCTCGGCATCGGCCGTGTCGAACATGATCATGCTGGCGCTGACCATGCTGCGCCCAGTGAGGAGCAGGCCGAACGGCCCGACCAGACCGGCGCGTTCAAGGCTGGTGCGGACCAGAGCTTCGGCCCGCAGGGCCGCTTCGCCAGTGAACGGCAGGACCGGAGAAAAGTCCATGTGGCCCATCGTGGGGCCGAATGCGGCGTGAAGCCGTTCCAGCAACACCTGGTTCGGGATGCCGGCAGCGATGTAGTCGCGCGGCTCCACCTCTTCCGGTCCGGCCGTACCCGGATAGGCGCGCAGTTCCAGTTCGGCGCCGGGCAGCGCGGCCACGGCCTGTTCCAGCACAGCGCGGCGGGCTGCGACCATGGTTTCCTGTCCGTAGAGGCCGATTCGGGCGTTCCAGCGGCCAGGGCGCAAGACCTTGCGCAGGTTGGCACGGGTGAACTGGCCGTGGCCGGTCTCGTCTGCCTGCGATTCGTTCGGCGTTCCCACGATCATCGGCACGCCCTGCAGCACCCCGGAATGGAGCAGCGGGCGCAGGGTTTCGATCATCGGCACGACATCGCCTTCCCCTTCGCAGCGGATGGTCCCGGTCACGATCGTTTCGGGGCGGGGGACCAGCCATACGCCGGCCTTCGTCACCACGCCGAAGTTCGATTGCTTGAACAGGTCATCCAGCGCTGGGCCGAACCCGCGGCGGTGATGGTTCCACAGCGGGCTGCCGCTGATCGCGCCCTGTCCGGTGCGAAGCAAGGTCCCATCTGCCAGCACCACTTCCAGCCCGCACATTGCCGAGGCGTGGTCGCCGTGGATCGAATAGCCGTAGCCGTGTTCCAGGGCATTGCCGGTCATGCTGCCCCAGCCCAGATCGGGCACCGACATCATCAGCGGCAGGTTTTCAGCCCGCAGCGCGGCATAGAGCTGGGCAAAGGTCACGCCCGGCTCCAGCAGGGCCACCCCCTGAACCGGATCGATATCGAGGATGCGATTCATTCGCCGCAGGTTGAGCACGATGCCGCCGTTGGCCGCCGGCGCAGAACCGCCGTAGCCGAAATTGCGCCCCATCGACGAGGTCCACAGATGGACCCCCATTTCACCGGCCAGGCGAATGATCGCCTGGATTTCCTCCACGCTCCCCGGCTGGACCACCAGCGACGGCTGGTGCGCGGTGGCGCCGGGACCTTCGAACGGGTCGCGGAATTCGTTGAACGTCCCGCCCGAACGGTGGACCGCTTCGGCACCGACGATCGCCATCAGGCGTTCGGCCACGCGATCGAGCAGGGCAGGCGAGGGGGCAGTCGCAATCATCGTACTCTCTCTCCGGTTCGCGCCGGGCTGAACACCCGGTCCTCGCGCAAGCGTATCAGGGCTGGCCGCGGCTGGGCCAGAGGGGGGTGCAAAAAATGTTCCGCTTGACAGAATGCAGTTTCATTTGCATTTGAAAGCGATTCGTGAATACATGCGTTTTCCAAGCGGGAGATGACTCAGATGGCCGTGCGCACGGGTGAACAGTACAAGGCAGGTTTGAACGACGACCGGGTGGTCTGGTTGGGCGAAGGCAAGGTCAATGTGGCCACCGATCCCAAGCTGGCCGGTTCGGTCAACGGCATGGCCGGCTATTTCGATTGGCAGAACGAATATGCCGACGAATGTCTGGTCGACGACCCGGAGCGTCCGGGCGAAAAGATGAGCGTCAGCCTGATGCTCCCCAAAAACAAGGAAGACCTCAAGATCCGCCACCGCGGGCTTGAGCGTCTGGCCCGTTATTCCAACGGCATGCTGGGCCGCACGCCTGACTATGTGAACGTCGTGCTTTCGGGCCACACCGCCCGCGCCGACATCTGGGCCGCCGGCAAGCCGGAAGGCTATGAGCGCCTGCGCAAGTTCCACCGCGAAGTGATCGACGGCGACTTGTCGATGACGCACACCATCGTGCACGCCAACATCGACAAGAGCGTGGCGCCGCTCGCCGGGATGAACTCCGACCTCACCCTGCGCGTGGTTGGCCGCAACGAAAACGGCGTGATCGTCCGTGGCGGCAAGGTTCTGGCGACCCTCGGGCCGCTCTCTGACGAACTCTACGTCTACTCGTCGATGCCGATCCCCTCGGGCGCCGAGCAGTACGCGCTGATCTTCTCGATCCCGGTCAACACCAAGGGCGTGATCCAGATCTGCCGCGACCACTATGGCCTGGACGCCAGCGTGGCTGACGCTCCGTTCTCCTCGCGCTTTGATGAGCAGGACGCATTCGTTATCTTCGACGACGTGGAAGTGCCGTATGAGCGCCTGTTCTGCGAAGGCGATCTGAACGTCTACAACAACCTCAACCAGGGCGTCTCGCCGGGCAACACCCTTCAGCAGACCGCGATCCGTGCGATGGTGAAGCTCGAGTTCGCCTACGATCTGTGCTCCAGCATCGCCAAGGTCAGCAACAGCATCAACGCCCCCGAAGTTGCCCTGCAACTCGGTGAAATCCATTCGTACCTGTCGCTCACCCGCTCGGCGATCATCGCCGCCGAAGAACAGGCCCACGATTGGGGCGCCGGCGCGTTCTTCCCGCACCGCGACCTTTCGGTTCTGCGCTGCGTGATGCCGGGCTGGATGACCCGCGTGAACGAGATCATCCGTTCGCTCGGTTCGCACAACCTGCTGTGCACGCCCTCGCTCGAGCTTTTCGAGAACCCGGAAATCGGGGATCTGCTGCGCAAGTATCTGCCGGGTGCCAACGGCATGGCCGCCGAAGACCGCGCGCGGATCATGCGCATGGCTTGGGACTTCTCGGGTTCGGCTCTCGGCAGCCGCGTTGAGCTCTACGAGATGTTCTATCTTACCAGCCAGGCCCGTGCTCGCATCGGCGATCACATGTTTGCCCAGCGTTCCTATGAATGGAACCAGGTGAACGAATTCATGAAGAAGTCGGGCATCCTTCCGGAATAATCCCCGCACTCTTGTGAACACGCGCGAAGCGGCTGCCGGAAACCCGGTGGCCGCTTTGTGTCATTGAGGAGCACCGACATGACTACTTCCGCTCCGGCTCCCGCGGCCGATCCGGCCTCGGCCGTGGAAACCCTGTTCCGTGGGGCGATGCGCCGCCTCGCCAGCGGCGTTGCGCTGGTCAGCACGGCCGACGAGGCCGGCAATCGCTATGGCATTGCCATGACCGCGTTCATGTCGCTGAGCATGGACCCGCCTTCGCTGCTGCTCGCGGTCAACCGCACCGCCTCGCTTTGCACCCCGCTGATCGAGCGAGGCCTGTTCGCGGTCAACATCATGGCGGCCGAACAGCAGGCCGAATGCGAGGCGTTCGTGGCGCGGCCTCCGGCAGAGCGGTTCGCCAGCGCCGAATGGGCTTTGGATGAATCCGGCATGCCGGTTGTGTCCAACGCCGTTGCCCGTATCATATGCGAAGTTGGGCAAGCGGAGAGCTTTGGTAGCCATATGATTATCAAGGGGCTGGTGCGGACCGTTGCGCTCGGCGAAGATCGCTCGCCGCTGGTCTATGTGAACGGACGCTACGGAGCCGTGACGTTCAATGACTGACGCCATTACGCCCGTTGCCCTGGAAGAAGGGCCGCGCGACAACACCAGCAAGCAGCGTTTCCTGGAGGCGGCGGACAGCCAGTTCGTTGCTTACGGGTATGATCGCTGCACTATCCGGGCAATTGCCGCGCAGGCGGGCACCAGCCTCGCTTCGCTAAGCCGCAACTGGACCAGCAAGCGCCACCTGTTCGAAGAGGTGTTTGCTCGCCATTTCGCGCCTATTCACGAAGCCCAGAATGCGGCGTTTGACCGGATCGAGCGCGAGGGCATCCTTACGGTGCGGGCGATCGTCGGTGCGTTCTTCGGCGCGGCGCTATCGCGCGAGCACGGGCCCTCTCGCATCAGCCATCGGGTTTACTGCATGGCGCTGCTCGACCCTTCGGATGAAGCACGCAGCATCACCCGGCCTTTGGTGGCCCCGGTGCGTTTGCGTCTGATCCGCCTGTTGCGCCGGGCCTTGCCGGAACTGGACGAGGGGCGGTTCTTCCTTGCGGTGAACGTGGTGCTTGGCACCTACATCTATCCGCAGATCTATGGTGAGCGGCTGGCGTCGGTCATGGATTTCGACGTATCCACGCTCGATTGGCAGGATGCTGCCGAAACTCTGGCGGTCATGATCAGCAGCGGGTTGTCCGCGGCCCGCTGATCCGGGCATTTTATTGTTGTTTTCGGAAGGTGGGCCGGATGCCGCGCCTGGGCGCGGCATCCGGAGCATTTGCTTACGCGGCTTGGTCGAGGCCGGGGATCGCCGACGCATCGGCCCAGTTGCCGTGAAGGCCGAAGCGCAGGCGCACGGGGATGTTGATCGTGGCGATCGGTCCTTGCGCGATCTTCGTTGCCTCGAAGATCAGCAGGTCGCTGCTGTGGGTTTCAAGCCGGTTGCAGACCATGACAATCCAGCCGTCGCCTTCCGCGGCATCGGGCGACCGGGGGACGAAGCAGGGCTCCTGGATGCTGGAGACCGGTCCGACCCAGTACTTCTGCTCTTCGCCGGTTTCGAGATCGACAAAGCCGAGGGTGTTCATCACCCAGCCGCCGGCGCTGCCACCCTTCAGTTCAACCGGCTGCGACGGATCGATCACGACCAGCCAGCCATAGCGATACTTCTGGCCGGTCACGCGGTCGTCATACTTGGGGAACTCGCCGATCATGTCGGTCAGCTTTTCCGAGTGGTACTCTTCCTCGTTCTGGGCGAGGTCGACCGTCCAGCGCGACAGGTAGGTGGCGCCGGCCACCGGATCGAACGGCTTATCGTTGATGTCCGGGAAGAACGGCATCATGTTGTTGGAAGCCACCGGCAGATCGAGGATGATCTTGGTGCCTTCGTTCCAGGCGTTCATCACGTGCCCGGCAAAGCAGCTCGGGCCCTTGAACCAGCGGATGTCGGCAGCGGTGGTGCCGGGCTTGCGCGGGACGACGGCGAGATAGCTGGGAAGCGAGGTGTCGAAGCCGAAGTGGGGCTTCACTGCCTTGAGCCGGTCCCAGTTGCTGGTCATCGGCATCACCGGGAACAGTGCATAGTCCTTGGTGATCGCGAAGTCGTGCATCATCGCGTAGTAGGGGTTTTCCCACCAGATATCGAACAGCAGCTCACCTTCGGGGCTGATCTCGTAGTAGGTCATGTCCTTGGTGAGGATGCCCTTCGAGGCATAGCCGAAGCTGCACAGGTTGCCGGTGACCGGATCGGTCTTGGGGTGTGCGCTGAAGGTCTCGCCGGTCACCTTGCCGTTGAAATCGGTGTAGCCGTGAGTTTCCAGCGTCACCGGGTCCATGACCAGCGCCGGGGAATCTTCCTTGAGCGCATAAAGGCGGCCGCCGTGGATGTAGGCGTTGGTGTTGGCCGTGCCACGGATCTTGCCCTTGACGGATTCATCGTCGGTCAGCGGGTTGCGATAGGCGCCAAACAGTGCGCGCCCAGCTTCGTTTTCCAGCTTCCACTTGTCGGTTTTGGCCCAGCGCTGCTGGTAGTCGACCTTGCCGTCCTTGAAGCGGAACATGGAAATCATGCCGTCGCCGTTGAAGGCGATGTCGTCGCCCAGCTTCGGCGGGAACTGGTGTTCGGGCTGCACGCGATAGAAAACGCCGTCCATCTCGGCGGGAATGGTGCCGGTTACGTTCAAGTCATGCACATTCGCTTCAACCCGCGAAGGCGTGTTGAAGCCGGTGAATGCGGGGACATCAGGAAACGTTGTCATTCAGCACCTCCGATTGGGCTTGCACCGATTCGGACCTCATCATGACAGTCCCAAGGGTGTTTCGCCAGAATAGAACGCCGTTCTACCAAACGCACCGCGCCTTGTCCAGCGGGCTTTGCGTATTGGCAAAGTGCCTGAAAACTTGCCGATTCATTCGATGTTGACGGGCGGCATTCGACCTTGGTCCAATCCAAGGTGACACTTAGTTGACACTCAGGGCGTTCCACTTTAGAAGAACACCGTTCTGCCCAAAAGAACGGGAACGGTCCCGGCTCTGGGCGTGCATTTTGCAAAATCTTCGCTCAGGGGAGGTCTTCAAATGGGACGTCGCACTTATTTTACGAGTTTGATGATGGGCGTGGCTGGTTGTGCCATGCTGCCGGCCGCCGCGCTGGCTCAGGAAGCAGCAGCTGCTGCAGAAGAAACCGCAACGCCCGATGATGGCGGCGTTGCCGATATCGTCGTGACCGCGCAGCGTCGTTCGGAAAGCTCGCAGAAGGCTCCGATTTCGATCTCGGTCCTCTCGCAGGAAACGCTCCGTCAGGCCGGCGTGAGCCAGGCCACCGACCTTAGCCGCATCACCCCCGGCGTGCAGATCGCAATGGGCGGTTCGGCCACCCAGGTGTTCGTGCGCGGCGCCGGTACGCCGACCACCACCCCGCTCAGCGATCCGTCGGTTTCGCTGAACGTCGATGGTGTTTACATTGCCCGTTCGCAGTCCTTCTCCGGCACTCTGTTCGATCTCGAGCGCGTTGAAGTGCTGAAGGGTCCGCAGGGCACGCTGTACGGCCGCAACTCGTCGGGCGGTGCGCTCAACGTCGTGGCCGCCACGCCGAAGCTTGGCGAAACCACGGGCTACGTCCAGCTTGGCGCCCAGAGCTACAACGGTGTGAACGCCGAAGCCGCGGTCAACATCCCGGTGGGTGACACGGTGGCAATCCGCGCCGCCGGCCAGATCGTTCATCGTGATGGCTACATCAACGATGGCCTCGACGACGACAAGCACCAGTCGGCTCGCGTCCAGGTTCTGTACAAGCCGTCCAGCGATTTCTCGCTGCGTCTCTGGGGTAACTACCAGCATATTGGCGGCAATGGTCCGGGTTATGTTTCCTACAACCCCAGCCCGTTGACCCCGGGCGGTGCCAATGTGCCCAGCGATCCGTGGACGAGCGTGATCCCCACGGTAAACGCGGCTTTTGCTCCTTATAGCCCTGGCTTCAACGCTGCCGAGGCTTATCAGAGCATCAACAGCTGGAACGTCCACGCTCAGGCCGATGTCAACCTCGGCTTCGGTACCCTGACCTTGATCCCGGCTTACCAGGACGTGAAGATTCGCGCCGCAAGCTTCCCGGGCATCAAGTACAGCACCACCAACTATCTGACCGGCGCGCCGCAGGGCTCGCAGGCGACCTCGCTTGAGGCGCGCATTTCCGATAACGGTGGCAGCCGCCTGACGTACACTGTTGGCTTCTTCTACTACAACGAAGATCTGAACAACAACTCGACCGTCTACCTCGGCAGGAGTTCCACCACGGGTGCGCCGACGGCAATCACCTATGCCGCCAACCTGAACACCAAGAGCTACGCCGGTTTCGGTCAGGCCAGCTACGAACTGTTCGACGGTTTCAAGCTGATCGGTGGTCTGCGTTATACCGATGAAACCCATCTGGTTGCCAATGGCGCCCAGTGCAGGCTGTCAGACTATCCGGCATCCACCCCGTGCACCGCTTCGCCGACCGGTTTGCCGGATGCGAGCAACAACCCTGTTTATGTTCTGTCCTCCCGCCTGCATGATACGCAGGTGAACTACAAGGCTGGATTCGAATACGAACTGGCGCCACAGAACATGATCTATGCGACCGTGTCGACCGGTTTCAAGGCCGGTGGTCAGCCGGTGGCGGCGGTTCCGGCCTATCTGCCGGAAACCCTGACCGCTTACACCGTGGGTTCGAAGAACCGCTTCTTCGGCGGCAAGCTCCAGGCCAACCTGGAACTGTTCTGGTGGGATTTCAGCAACAAGCAGGAAGCGCTGCAGCGGCTTGATGCCTATGGCACCAGCCAGTCCACCACGATCAACGCCGGCAAGGCTACGTCGAAGGGCGTGAGCATCGATCTGCGCGCCAAGGTGACGCCGAACGATACCCTGTCGTTCAACGGTGAATACAACCATGCCCGTTATGGTGACTTCATCTGGACGGCCTATTCCCGTCCGCCGTCGACCGGGTGTGCTTTTGCCGCTATTCCCAGCACGACCAACTACAGCGTGAACTGCTCGGGCTATCAGATGATGCGTTCGCCCGACTGGTCGGGTAGCGCAAGCTACGCCCACACCTTCGACATGGCCAACGGCGGCCGCGTCGATGCGAATGTCAACACGACCTTCGCCAGCAGCCGCTGGGTCCATACTTCCTTCATCCCGAACTCGCGGATCGGGAAGTATGCCCTGCTCAACGTCGGCCTGACCTACGTCTCGCCGGACGGCAAGCTCTCGGTTGACCTGTTCGGCCAGAACCTGACGAACAAGGCCGTTTACACGGGCGGCGACCAGAACCCGCTGAAGGGCGGTCTGTTCGCAGCAGCCATCGCCGCACCGCGCGTGTTCGGTGGCCGCGTGCGCCTCGGCTTCTGAGTATCCAAGGGGGTGGGGTAACCCACCCCCTTTTTTTCCGGGTTTTTGGCCCGGGCGGCGGAAAATTAGGTCCGTTCCTGCATTGACCTGGAAAAATTCCGCCATTAAAGTAGAACACTGTTCTGCCAATCAGAATTTTAGCAATAAAACAGTTCTTGGAGAAGCCCGGTGAAAATTGCGCGTTTCGATGGTGGCAAGGTCGGCGTTGTCCTTGGCGACGAGATCGTCGACGTCACGGAAGTCTGCGGCGTAAATCCGGCGGAATGGCCGGCGACTGGCCCGCTGCGGGTGATCCGCGACTTCGAAACGCTGCGTCCCCGGATCGAGGAAGCTCTGGCTACCGCGCCGCGCCTTGCGCTGGCCGATGTGCGGCTGGAAACACCTGTGCCGTGGCCGAACAAGGTCATCGCCTATCCGGTGAACTACCACGCCCACGGGCGTGAGATGCAGGCGCAGTATCGCGCCACCAACCAGGGCTTCTTCCTCAAGCCTTCCTCGTCGCTTTCCGGTCCGAACGACCCGGTGGTCCTGCCCAAGGTTCCCGGCCGCGAAGTGCATCACGAAAGCGAACTGGCGATCATCATCGGCAAGGAAGTGCGTGGTCTTTCGCGTGAAAACTGGCGCGAAGCCGTGTTCGGCTATGCCTGCCTGCTCGACATGGTGGTGCGCGGCCGCGAAGAACGCGTGTTCCGCAAGGCCTATGACAGTTTCTGCCCGGTCGGTCCGTGGATCGTCACCGCTGACGAGCTGACCGATCCCACCGCGCTCGACATGAAGCTGTGGGTCGGTGACGAACTGCGCCAGTCGGCCAATACCCGCGATCTGGTGCTCGATATTCCGGGCATGATCGAAACCGCTTCGGCCGTGATGACCCTTTACCCCGGCGACATCATCGCCACCGGCACGCCGGAAGGCGTCGGCCCTGTGGTTGACGGCGATCGCATCCGCATCACCATCGACCAGATCGGCGAGATGAACGTCGATGTGGTGCAGGGCGATCTGGGGATGACCGAGGTGTTCGCGGCGCCCTACGTGCCGCCGATCATCAAGCAGTCGTGAGCGGGGCCATGTCCGAACCGGATACCCTTGAAGCGCTCTATAGCGACTTCGCCAACATGAACATGGAAGGCGGCTGGCATCGCCGCTTTCCTGCGCTTTGGGCGGAACCGCGGCAGAACTTCCTGCCGCATGTCTGGCACTATGCCGAGGTCAAGCCGATCCTCGACCGTGCCGGCCGGCTGGTCGATACGACCCAGGCCGAGCGCCGCAACCTGACGATGTTCAACCCGGTGGAAGGCAACATCTATTCCACGGTGCGCACCATCGTGGCCGCCTACCAGATGATCCGCCCCGGCGAGGTCGCGCGCTCGCACCGGCACACGCCGAACGCGCTGCGTTTGATCCTCGAAGGGCGCGGCACCTACACGGTGGTCGATGGCAACCAGGTGGAAATGCGTCCGGGCGACGTTCTCCTTACCCCCAGCTGGGCGTGGCATTCCCATGCCAATGGCGGGGACGAGGACTGCTACTGGATGGATTTCCTCGACGTTCCGCTGGTCCACCTGCTGGAACCGATGTTCTACGAACCGCATCCCGACGGGATCGAGAGCGACGTGACGGTGCTGGATGAAGCCCCGATCGCGTTCCGCTGGGAAGATACCGTCGCCAAGCTCGATGCCGAACAGGCAAAGGTCGGGGCAGGGGTTCCGGTCAGCGTCGATCTCGGGCCGGCCCAGCTCAAGACCATCGCGCTCAGCATGCTGCGCGTGCCGGCGGGCTCGGCCACCACGCAGGAACGCACCACGGCCAACAACATCTTTGCGGTGGTGCGTGGCAGCGGGGCTTCGGAAATCGACGGTCAGACCATCGAGTGGGGCTTTGGCGATACCATCGCCGTGCCCGCTTGGCGGCCTTTCATTCACCGCGCCAGCGAGGACGCTGTCCTGCTGCGGGTCAGCGATGCGCCGGTCATGGCCGCGCTGGACTGGCTGCGTACCCAAACGCGCTGAGCGCGACAGATATAGAACCTATTCAACTGCGGAGCAGGTCATGACGAAATCGTCGAAGATTATCATTGCCGGTGGGGGCATCGGCGGCGTGGCAGCGGCTCTGTCGCTGCTGCAGCGCGGCTATGACGTCGAAGTCTACGAACAGGCCGCCGAACTCGGCGAAGTCGGCGCGGGCGTGCAGATCAGCCCGAACGGCGCCCGTGCGCTCGACGCCCTGGGCGTGTTCGAAACGCTGAAGGCTGCCTCGTGCGCGCCGCGCCGGAAGGAATTCCGCCTGTGGAACACCGGCCGCGCCTGGCCGATGTTTGACCTCGGGCCGATGGCGATCGAAAAGTACGGCTATCCGTACCTGACGGTCTATCGCCCCGACCTGCTCGGCACGCTGGTCGATGCCGTGCGCGCGATCAAGCCCGATGCGATCCATCTCGGTGCTGCTGTCGAAGACGTGACCGTGCGCGACGATGGCGTTGCCATCAAGCTGGCCGATGGGCGCACCGTCGAAGGCGACGTGCTGGTTGGCGCCGATGGCGTGAAGTCCAACGTGCGGCGCCGCCTGTTCGGCGACGATGAAGCCGTGTTCACCGGCATGATCGCCTGGCGCGCCGTGATCCCCATGGAACTGCTGCCCGAACGCCTGCGCGACATGGTGGGTTGGACCTGGATTGGCCCCGGCGGTCACCTCGTCAACTACCCGCTGCGCGGCGGCAAGCTGATGAACATGATCGGCACGATCGAGCGCGACGACTGGCAGGTTGAATCCTGGTACATGGAAGGCTCGACCGAGGAGTGCGCCAAGGACTTCGCCGGTTGGCACGAAGATGTGCAGACGCTTATCCGTACCGCGCCCAAGGTGATGAAGTGGGCGTTCATGGAACGCCAGCCGCGTCAGACCTGGTCGGTCGGCCGTGCAACCCTGCTGGGCGATGCCTGCCACGCCACGCTGCCGTTCCTGGCGCAGGGCGCGGTGATGTCGATCGAGGATGGCGTCATCCTTGGCCGCTGCCTCGACAAGTACAGCGATCCGGTGGAAGCGCTGAAGGCCTATGAGCAGGCCCGCGTCGAGCGGACCACCCGCATGGTTCGCGGCGCCAAGGACAACACCGCTCGCTTCCACGAAAGCGCTCTTGCCACCGAGGAAGGCGCGATCAAGTATATGGAAACCGAATGGAGCCGCGATCCGATTACCGATCGCTATGACTGGCTCTATCGCTACGACGTGCAAACGGTCGAAATCTAAGGACGTCCGTTCAATGAATGCTGCCGAGGAAACCGGCCGTGCCAACACCCCCGCGAGCTTGCTCGCGGGGGTGCGGGTATTGGACCTGACCAATGTGCTGTCCGGCCCCTATGCCACCTACCAGATGGCGATGCTGGGCGCCGAAGTGATCAAGGTGGAAAACCCGCGCGACGGGGATCTGGCCCGCAAGCTCGGCGCTTCGCCGGCGCTGAACGCGCAAATGCTGGGCACCTCGTTCCTCGCCCAGAACGCGGGCAAGAAGTCGGTGACCATCGACCTCAAGCACCCTGATGGCAAGGCGCTGTTCCGCGAACTGCTCAAGACCGCCGATGTACTGGTGGAGAACTTCCGCCCGCGGGTGATGGAGCGGCTCGGCTTTGGCTACGAAACCGTGCGTGAGATCAATCCGCGCCTGGTGTTCTGCTCGATTTCCGGTTTCGGCCAGGAAGGCCCGCTGAGCGGCAACCCGGCCTACGACCAGATCATCCAGGGCCTTTCCGGCGTGATGAGCGTGACCGGCGATGCCGAAACCGCTCCGCTGCGCGTGGGCTATCCGCTGTGCGATACGCTAGGCGGCATGGCCGCGGCCTTTGCCGTGGTCAGCGCGCTCTATGGCCGCGAACAGTCGGGCGTAGGCGCCTATGTTGATCTCTCGATGCTCGATGCCACGATCTCGGCCATGGGCTGGGCAGTGTCGAATTATCTGATCGCCGGGGTGGAAGCCAAGCCGATTGGCAACCAGAACATGACCGCCGCGCCTTCGGGGGCGTTCCGCTGCGCCGATGGCAAGATCAACATTGCCGCAAACAAGCAGGAGCAGTTCGAACGGCTATGCGAATTGGTCGGCCTGTCCGAACTCATCGCGGATCCCCGTTTTGCCGAGCGCGAGGCCCGCAAGGCCAACCGCGATGCCCTGAACGAGCTGCTCGATCAGGCGCTGGCGAGCCGCACCGCGCTGGAATGGGAAGAATTGCTCAATGCCAATGGCATTCCTGCCGGCCGCATCCTTTCAGTGCCGGAGATCCTTGCCCATCCGCAAATTGCCGCGCGCAACTTGATCCAGGAACTGCCGATGGGGGTTCCGGGGCTGGAGACGGTGAAGGTCTGCCGCGCGGGGTATAATCTTGGCGATAGCCAGCCGCAGCCGCGTTCGGCGCCGCCATTGCTGGGGGCCGACAACGCCGAAATCTTCGGCGCGCTTGGTCAGGATGATGAGGCGCTGGCCCGGTTGAAGGCCGGAGGGGCGATTTGAACGGCGGTCCGGACTTGTCCGGACCGGCCGCAAGGCATCGCGGCCGGTTGTGTTCAGCCGGCCCGCACCTGCGCGAAACGCGCCGGCGCTTCCCCCAGGTTGGCCGAAAGGCGGGCCGCTGCGTCGATGATCACCGGGCACAGCTTTCTGGCGTATTCTTCCGTGAACCGCGCGCTTGGGCCCGACAGGGTGAGCGCGCCGACCAGCTTGTGGCCGCTGCCGAACACCGGAACGCCTACTGCGGCCATGTCGGCATCGACATTGCCGATCGAGACGACACAGGCGTTTTCGGGCGTCAGCGGCCCGTAGGGCAGGTCGCCATGGTTGAGCAGAACGGTCGATGCCGCCCCGCGGTTGAGCGGGCGGCGATTGCCCTGGCGCAGCGCGTAGTCGCGAATGTTGTGGCGCCCTTCGACGCGGAACAGGCAGACCTGGTAATCCCCGTCGCGCACGAAGAACGAGGCGCTCTCGGCGGTGGCCGCGACCAGCTCCTCAAGGATCGGTTCGACGAAATGGCGCAGGTCGAACGCATCCTGAAAGACCGAGGAAAGCGCAGCAATCCCGGCGCCAAGCTGATAGCTGCCATCGGCACGCTGCCAGACGAACCCGTACTTTTCGAGAGAACCCATCAGGCGCAGGATCGTACTCTTGTACAGGCCCGTAACCCGCGAAATTTCCGCAAGGGTAAGGACGGGCTTTTCGTGTTGAAATGCGTGAAGGATATCGAAGGCGCGGTCTACCGCCGCTACGCCAGCCTTGGAATTCATGTTTTTGGTACGCCCATGCCTTGCTTGCATTAATCGTTCTATTTAGCAGAACGGCAATCCACTTTGTCAATACAAATCGGGGCCAAGCAGCAGCCCCGTGAAGGGAAATCAAATGACCGACATTCCGAAGCGCGTGTTTATCAAGGAAGAGGGCCCGCGGGAAGGCTTCCAGATCGAAACGAAGCCGATTCCCACGTCGGAAAAGATCCGCCTGGTCGATGCATTGTCCGACACTGGGCTGGATTACATGCAGGTCACTTCGTTCGTCCACCCCGGCAAGGTTCCGGGCATGGCCGATGCCGAAGCCGTGGTCGCGGGCATGACGCCGCGTGAAGGTGTGCGCTATGCCGGCCTCTGGCTGAACCAGCGCGGACTGGAACGGGCGATAGCCACCGGTCGCCTCTACCTCGAAGGCAAGCTGACGCTCTACGCCTCCGATGCCTTCCTCAAGCGCAACCAGAACCGCGATCCGCAGCAGCAGCTGGCCGCGCAGCCGGAACTGGTGAATATGTACCAGGATCACAACATCCCGGTCCGCACCGGGTTCGTCACCGCCGCGTTCGGCTGCAACTTCGAAGGCGATGTGGCCCCGGAAAAGGTCGTGCAACTGGTGGCCGACATGCGCTCCATCGCGCGCGACATGGGCGAGGATCTCTCGCTGATCGGGCTGGGCGACACGATGGCCTGGGCCACGCCGGAACGGATCCGCCGCGTCGTCGGCATGGTCCAGGATGCCAACCCGGATGTCGAACTGTCACTGCACCTGCACGATACCCGCGGCCTCGGCCTCGCCAATGCCTATGCCGGGTTGCAGATGGGCGTGGCCCACTTCGATGCGGCCGTTGGCGGGCTGGGCGGCTGCCCGTTTGCGGCCCACGCGGGCGCTGCCGGCAACATCTGCACCGAGGATTTCGTGTTCCTCTGCGAAGAGATGGGCATCGAAACCGGCGTTGATCTGGAAAAGCTGGCGGAATGTGCGCGCCTGGCCGAAGAAATCGTCGGCCATCCGCTGCCGGGCAAGATCAAGACAGCGGGCAGCCTCGCGGCCCTGCGCAGCCGCCTGAAGCACTGATCGCGCGCCAGGGACGGAACACCATGCTTGCTTGCCAGACGCCGCTTTCGCGGCTGACCGCCGATCGCCGCGCCGCTCTTTCGCGCCTGCCGCGTTCGTTGCTCATCCTGCTGGAAAACATCCTTGCCCATGAAGACGATGCCGAGCCTTTGTTGGCCCGTTTCGAAGAATGGCTGGAAAACGGCGCTGCCGCGGCAGAAATCCTGTTCCGTCCCTCGCGCATCCTGATGCAGGATACGGCCGGCGTGGCTGCTCTGGCCGATCTGGCCGCCCTGCGCGATCATGCCGTGGCCCACGGGCACGATGCCGGTGCGGTCGATGCCGCCATTCCGATCGATCTGGTGATCGATCATTCGGTCAAGGTCGATTACAGCGGCCAATCCGACGCCGCCCGGCTCAATCTCGAGCTGGAATACAGCCGCAATGGCGAGCGTTATGGCTTCTTCAAGTGGGCCGAACAGGCCTTCCCTAAGCTGCGCGTGGTGCCGCCGGGGCAGGGGATCTGCCATCAGGTAAACCTCGAAAGGCTGACCTGCGGCATCGTCCGCGTGCCGGGCGAGGTTGGCGGGCTGATGGCCGAAACGCTGGTCGGCACCGATAGCCACACCACGATGGTCAACGCGCTGGGCGTGCTGGGCTGGGGCGTGGGCGGGATCGAGGCGGAATTGGCCGCACTCGGCCAGCCGATCCCGATTCCGCTGCCCCAGGTCTGCCAGGTCGTGCTGAGCGGCAGCCGCCGCCCGGAAGTCACCGCCACTGACATCGCCCTGTTCATCACCGCGCGCCTGCGGGCCGCTGGCGTGGTGGACAGCATCGTCGAATTCGATGGGGAAGGGGTGGAGTGCCTTTCGCTCCCGGATCGCGCTGCCATTTCCAACATGTGCCCGGAATATGGGGCCACCGCCGCGCTGTTCGCCGTGGATCAGGAAACGCTGGATTATCTTGGCGCGATGGGTCGCGACCCGGAAACCGTTGCGGTCTACGGTGACTATGCGCGGGCCACCGGGCTGTGGCGCGGGGCAGGGCCGGATCGGCGCTATTCGCGCAGTATCGCGATCTCGCTGGATGATGTTCAACCCTACATGTCCGGCCCGCATCGCCCGCAGCAATTGCGCCGGCTGGAAGACGTGCCCGCCAGCCTGCGCGAGCATTTCCCGCAGATGGCCGCGCCTGCTTCCGGCGATACGCCGCTGGATGGCGCGCTCGCCGTGGCCGCAATCACCAGTTGCACCAACACCGCCAACCCCGAACTGATGATCGCCGCGGGCCTTGTCGCGCGCAATGCCGTGGCGCGCGGGCTCAAGGTGCCGTCATGGGTCAAGACCTCGCTGGCCCCCGGATCGCGCCGCATTGCCGATCTGCTCGAACGCAGCGGGTTGCAGGCCTCGCTCGATGCGCTGGGCTTCCATGTGGTTGGCTTCGGCTGCACCACCTGCGTCGGCAATTCCGGCGAACTCAAACCGGAACTGGCCGGCGATGCCGTGCCTGCGCCGCTGGTCTCGCTGCTTTCAGGCAACCGTAATTTCGAGGCGCGGATTCACCCCGCCATTGCCGCCAATTACCTCGCCTCGCCGCCGCTGGTAGTTGCAGGCGCCCTGGCCGGCAACCTGCAGGTAAACCTGGCCAGCGATCCGCTCGGCACCGACGCCCGGGGCGCGCCGGTATACTTGCGCGATCTCTGGCCAACTCGGGATGAAATCGCGGCCGTGCTGGCCGGGCTGAATGCTGGGGAAAGCGATCCGGTCGATGTCCCCGATGGCGCATGGGCTAGTCTTGCAGCCCCCAAGGGTGCCCGCTTCCCGTGGGATGCCGGCTCCTCGTTCATCCAGCCGCCGCCGTTCTTCGCCCAGTCCTCGCCGGTTATGGGTGATGACTTGATCGATGCGCGGGCCCTGCTGGTGCTGGGCGATAACGTGACCACCGATCACGTTTCTCCGATCAGCCGCATCCAGGCTACTTCCCCGGCTGCGGCCTACCTGCGCTCGGTCGGGGTGGGCGATGGCCGTTATGGCAGTTATGGCGATCGGCGCGCCAATCACCATGTCATGGTGCGCGGCACGTTCGATAATCTCCGGCTCGAAAATCGCCTCGCCTCTGGCCCCGGCAACCGCGCGCTTGGCCCGGATGGGCAGGAATGTTCGGTGTTCGATGCCGCCGCTGCCTTTGCCGCGCGCAACATTCCGGTCGTGGTGGTAGCCGGGGCCAATTATGGCACCGGATCGGCGCGCGATTGGGCCGCGAAGGGCACGGCTCTGCTGGGCATTCGCGCCGTGATCGCCCGCAGCTTCGAACGGATTCACCGGGCCAACCTGATCGCACTCGGCGTCCTGCCGGTCGTCGTCGATCAGGATCTGGATATCGGCGCGGAAACCGCGATCAGCTTGCGTGGACTGGGCGATCTGTCTGAAAACCGGCGTGAATTGCAGCTCGAACTGCGCCAACCCGGCGGCGATACGGTGAAGATTTCTGCTCGGGCCGATGTCTGGTCGGCCCATCAGTTGGCCCTGCTGCGCAGCGGCGGCCTGTTTTCCGCGTTCCGCTCCCGCTTCGGCGCGGCCTGAGCGTCAAAGCGTCAGGGGCGCTGCCTTACGGCAGCGCCCCTCTGTTTTTCAGCCTTCGTGGACGGTCTTGACCACCAGGCAGGCAGCCAGCCCTTCCGGGCCATCCTCGTGCCCGTGGCCCGACCACTTCACCCCGCCAAACGGCGCGTCGGCGCCGCCGATCACGGTGGTGTTGATGGCCAGCATCCCGGTTTCGAGACGGCTCTGGATGGTCTTCTGGCGCTTGGCGTTGTCGGTCCAGCAATAGGCCGCCAAACCATAGGGCAGACGGTTCGCCTCGGCGACCATATCGTCTTCCGTGGCATAACGGTTGATCAGAGCCACCGGGCCAAACGGCTCCTCGTTCATGATCTCGGCGTCAAGCGGGGTATCGGAAAGCACCGTGGGGGCGAAGAAATAGCCCTGGTTGCCCACCCGGTTGCCGCCGGTGTGCAGCTTGGCGCCGGCCTTCACCGCATCGGCAATCAGCCGTTCCATCGCTTCGGGGCGGCGGGCATTGGCCAGCGGGCCCATCTGGCTGTCCGGCTCAAGCCCATTGCCCACCCGCAGTGCGCTGGCGCGGCGGGCAAAGCCTTCCACGAAACGGTCATAAACGCCGTCCTGCACGATGAAGCGCGTCGGCGATACGCAGACCTGCCCGGCGTTGCGGAACTTGTGCGGCACCACCGCGTCGAGCACCCGGTCGACGTCCACGTCGTCGAACACCAGCACCGGGCCGTGGCCGCCCAGTTCCATCGTCGTCCGCTTGAGGTCTTCGGCGGCCAGCTTCATCAGGTGCTTGCCCACCTCGGTCGATCCGGTGAAGCTGATCTTGCGAATGATCGGCGAGGCGATGAGGTGAGAGGACACCTCGGCCGGATTGCCGAACACGGCCTGGGCCACATTGCCGGGTAGCCCGGCATCATAAAGGCACTGCAACACGCCCAATGCCGATGCCGGGGTTTCCTCGGCCGCCTTGAGGATGACCGAACAGCCGGCAGCCACAGGTGCGCCCAGCTTGCGGGCAGGATTGCTCAGCGGGAAGTTCCACGGGGCAAACGCCGCCACCGGGCCAACTGGCTCGTGAGTCACGGTAGAACGCATGCCTGCCGGGCGCACCAGGGCGCGGCCATAAAGGCGGAACACTTCGCCGGCATAGAAGCGGAACAGACCCACGTTCATCATCACTTCGATCCGCGCCTCGGCCAGGGTCTTGCCCTGTTCCATCGTCGCGGTCCGGGCCAGGTCTTCCAGCCGTTCTTCCATCAGGCGGGCTGCGCCGTCCAGCACGGCAGCGCGCTGCTGCGGCGTGGAATGGCGCCATTCGGCAAAGCCGCGTTCGGCAGCGGCAAGGGCGCGATCGAGATCGGCGGTGGTCGCCAGCGGCAGGGCGCCGATGGTCTGTCCGGTGGCGGGGTTGACCACGGGGAACGTCGCGCGTCCTTCGGCGGAAATCCGCTCGCCGTCGATCATCATGTGCAGGTCGGGGTAGGCGGTCATAAAGATCCTTGCTGCTACTATGTTCTGCCTGATAGCACGCAATTCCGTTTTGGCAATTGCATCAGGCGCTCCCGCCGGGGCGATTTCGCAGCCCAGATAATAACAAGGCAGCGCACCGGTCTACCCCGGTGCGCTGCCTCGCGTTGCAATATTGCGATTGCCGGCTGGGCTTAGAGGTCCAGCACCAGCGTGTCGGTCTTCGCCCGCGAACAGCAGGTGGTCAGGCGGTCGTTGCGGGCGCGTTCGTCCTCGGTCAACACGAAGTCGCGGTGATCGGGGATGCCTTCCAGCACTGCGACAACGCAAGTGCCGCAGATCCCTTCGGAACACGACGTCGGCACGAACACGCCTTCGGCGTCCAGCACTTCCACGATAGTCTTGTCGGCCGGCACGGCCAGAGTCTGGCCACTACGGGCCAGAACCACGGTGAAGGGCTGGTTATCGCCTTCCGCGGCGGCATCGGTCGGCGCGGCAAAGAACTCGCGGTGCAGTTGTGCTTCGTTCCAGCCGGCGGTGCGCGCGGCGTCCAGCACAGCGTTGATGAACCCGCCCGGCCCGCAGACGTAAAGGTGCGTGCCCTCGGTCGGGCCGGCCAGAACGGCAGCAAGATCGAGCTGCTGGCTGGCCGGGCCGTCATCGCAGTGCAGATGCGAATGGGCCGCCGCTGCTCCATTCAGAATACGCTCGCGCAGGGCCATCCGGTCGGCCGAACGGGCGCAGTAATGCATGGCGAAATCCGCCCCCTTTGCGGCCAGCGCTTCGGCCATGCACAGGATCGGGGTAATGCCGATGCCGCCGGCAAACAGCAGCGAACGGGTGGCTGCCGGCTCCAGCGGGAAATGGTTGCGCGGCTCGCTGATTCGTATCACCTGGCCCACCTGCAGGCTATCGTGAATGGCCGAAGATCCGCCCCGCGAAGCAGGCTCGCGCAGCACGGCGATCTCGTAGGTCGAAGGCCCTTCCGGGTTGGGCAGCAGCGAATACTGGCGCACTGTGCCGGGCGCGGTTTCGATGTCCACATGGGCACCGGCCTCGAACGCGGGCAGGGCTGCGCCGTCGATCCCTTGCAGGATCAGGCTGACCACGCCTTCAGCTTCCAGACGCTTCTGGATGATGCGAACGTTGATCCAGGCGCTGGCGGACATGCGATCTTCTCCGTTATGCTGCGGCCGTGGTGTTTCAGGCCCGAGGTCCGTTTGTAGGACGATGGAATTTGTCCCTCCCGACATATCGTCGGACATTATTCGGAGTCAACGATCTCGGTGGCTCAGCGCGAGTTTATCGCCGAGGTACCGTAAGAGGCAGCTTTCTCCCGTATATCGATGCCGGCTCCGGCGCGGCTTGACAGACTCGCGCTGCCGCCGATAGATTGTCTGACAACGGAAACAAAGATTGTCCGGCACTTGTTTGGTGATGAGGAGAAGGCCTTGGCTACCATCGATCAGATTGCTCCGTCGGCCAGTGCCGGCAAATCGGCTTGTCCGCCCGTTCTGGGCAGTGTGGAGGAAGCCGTGGCTGCCGTGCGCGCTTTGCTGCCAGGCATCGCTGCCCGCGCCGCGTCGACCGATGCGAACGAAGCCGTGCCAGCCGAGACCATTCGTGAACTCGAAGAAGCCGGCCTGTTCGGCCTGCTCACCCCGCGCGCCTATGGCGGGTCCTCGCTGGGGTGGGAAGCAACCCTCTCGGTCGTCCGCGAACTGGGCACCGCCTGTGGCTCCACCGCGTGGGTCTTCGGCGTGCTTTCGGGCCACAACCACATGCTCACCCGCTTCCCGGTAGAGTTCCAGGAAGAAGTGCTGAGCGATCCGGCCAATCACGTTGCTGTCGTCTTCCGTTTGCGCGATGTGTGGACGGCAACGCCGGTCGAAGGTGGCTATCGTATCAACGGCGGCCGCGGGCGGTTTTGCAGCGGCTTCGATCACTCCCGCTGGGTCGGCATCAATGCTGTCGTCGATTCCGGGCCGAATGCGGGCCAGCTCGCCTTCTGCCTGATCGAACAGGAACGCCTGCCCACGCTGAACGACTGGGAAGTCATGGGTCTGCGCGGCACGCAAAGCCGCTCGATCATGGTGGAAGACCTGTTCGTCGAGGAAAAGCGTCTGGTCCTCGCGGTCGATCTGGCTGGCCCGGTGGTCGGTCCGGCGGCAGAAGAAGCGGCGTTCTATGAATGGCCCTACTTCGCGCTGGCACCCTATGCGATCGTCGGTTCGCCGCTGGGTGTTGCCCAGGGGATGCTCGATATGGCCGTAAAGGGTGTCAAGGGCCGTCTCGAAGGCTGCGACGACGAGATCACCGCTGCCCAAGCCGCCACGTTCTCGCGTCTGTCTCACGCTGCGCAGGATATTGAAATGGCCACTGATCTGATCCTGGCCGATGTTCGGCGCATCGATCAGGGCCGTTTTGCCGAAGCCGGACCGCTCGATCACGCCCGCTTCCGGCGCAATCTCGCCGCTGCGCCGCAGCTGGCCCGGGCTGCCGCCAACCGCTTGTTCGAAGGCTCGGGCGGCAGCGCGATCTATCGCCAGCTCGGCATGGAACGGATGATGCGCGATGTGAACGCAGGCGCCGCGCACTATGCCTTCACCGACGATAACGCCGCGCCCAACTATGGCCGCGCGCTGCTCGGGCTGCCGCCGGCGCGCTCTGCCAACTTCGTCTGAACCGCCGCAAGGCCGCTACAAACCACATTTTCGGGAAGGAATTTGCGCCGTGTCCACAGTTTGTCTGTCCACCAATGGCACCAACCACTTCACTCTGGCTGAACCGGCCAGCACCGTGTTCGTCGCCACGATCGAGGGCGTTGCCGAACTGCGCCGCGATGCCGCCGGCAACTGGTCGGTTGCCCGTCGCTCGCTCGATGGCAGCCATGTTTCCTCGCTCACCATCGATCCGGTCGGCGGCGTCTTTGCCGCGGTCATGCCCGGTACGCTGATGTACAGCGCCGATGGCGGCGCCAGCTGGGAAGCGCGGGCCAACGGCATCAAGGAAGGCGGCATGTATTCGCTGCGCTGCCTGCCGCACGGCGATGGCGCCCGGATCTATGTCGGCACCCAGCCGGTCGGCCTCTATCGCAGCGACGATGGCGGCCAGTCCTGGCAGGATCTCGCCGGCGTGCGCATTGCCCCGCTGCACGAAACCTGGCGCTTCCCCGCGCCCGGCCACGAACCCCACCTCAAGACGCTGGCAGTCGATCCGCGCGATCCCAACACCCTCTATGCCGGGGTCGAGCAGGGCGCCCTGCTCAAGTCGGTCGACGGTGGCGAAACCTGGTCTGATCTGGATGAGTTCGTCGACTACGAACACTTCGTCTACAAGGACATCCACCAGGTCATGCTGCGCCCGTCCAACCCGGACGAGGTGTTCATCACCACGGGCCTTGGCATCTTCCACAGCACCAATCGCGGCGTGAACTGGGAGCAGCTGACCGACAGCTCGTTCCGCATCGGCTATCCCGATCAGCTGCTGTTCGCCCCGGGCAACGATAGCCGCATGTTCGTGTCGGGCGGCTTCGCCACGCCGAACTTCTGGATCGAGGAAAAGTCGGCCAAGGGCACGATCATGCTCAGCGAAGATGCCGGCCGCACCTGGCGTGCGCCGCGCGGCGGCTTCCCCGAAGGTCGCGCCAACGTCGAAGCGATGACCATGTGCGCGTTCCCCGGCGGCTACGAAATCCTTGCCGGCACCAGCGATGGCGAAGTGTACCTCAGCCGCGACGAGGGTGAGACCTGGCAGCTGATCGTTCAGGGCCTCTCGCCGGTCAGCAAGCCGACCCACGATACGCTGATCGCGGGCGTCGCCTATGGCGTGGAGCCCTGAGCGGCCCGGTAAGCTTTAAAAAAGGCGAACTCAGCTTCTAGCGATAATCGCCGGGGCGGATGGCAGGGAAGGGGAAACTCTGCCATCCGCCCTTTTTTTATGGAAATTACCAGACCACCGCGCAGGATGCGCTGGGCACGGGTATCACCTGTCCGGTTGGCTCCAGCCCGCCGCTGGCCCGGTCCACGGCAAACACCACCACTTCGCCGCTCAGCTGGTTGCACACGAAGGCATAGGCCCCGTCGGGCGATAGCGTGATGTGCCGCGGCACTTTGCCCAAGGTCGGCACCTGACCGGCCGGAGCGACCCGTCCGGTCGCGGCATCCACCGCAAAGATTCCCACGGTCTCACTGCCTCGGTTGGTCACGTAAAGCGTGGCTCCATCGGGCGCGATCACGATTTCGGCCGGCTGGCAGCTATCCACCAGCGCCCAGGCCACCGTCGGCACGGTTTGCACCGTGGTCATCCGTCCGCTTTCGGCGTCCCACGCAAAGACCGACAGGGTGCAATCCAGTTCGTTGACGACATAGACGAACCGCCCGTTGGCCGAAATCGCCAGATGGCGGCTACCCGCGCCAGAACCGACCTGCGCAAACGGCTGCCGCGCCGGGGTCAGCCGGCCGTCGTTCTCGTCGATGTCGTAAATCATCACCCGGTCCAGCGCGAGGTCGCAGGCCAGCAGCCGCTTGCCGTCGCGGGTGGTGAAAGTGCTGTGCGGCCACGGCGCGGCCTGGCGCTCGCGCGCGCCCGATCCGTAATGCGTGGCCACAAAGGCCGGGCGCCGGGCCGTGCCGTCGTAGTCGAGCAGGAACGAGGCCACCGTCGGTCCCAGCGGGTTGGCGGTGGTCACGATCCGGCCATCGGGCGAAATGCTGATATGCGCGGTAAACGCTCCGCCCGAAGGGCAGCGCCCGGCCTGCTCCAGCCGGCCGCTGGCCGGATCGATCCGCCAGGTCGCCACCGCGCCGGTCGTCTTGTCCTCGGCTGACCATTGCCGCTCAGCCGAATAGAGCAGCGGGCGTGAGGGATGGCGGCAGAGGAAGGAAGGGCTGAACAGCCCGCTCACCACCTGCACCGGCTCTGCCGTGCCGGCGGCCGGGTCCACTGCGAAGACATAGATGCCTTCCGCCGGCGCACCGCCCATGAAACAGTCGGTGAATGTGCCCACGGCCATGAACATCAGAAAGCGCTCCGCTCTGAAAAACAGGGCAAATCGCTAGTCCATCGTGTTAGGCAAGGCAAGCGCAGCGCACGGATCAGCGTGCTATTTTGCGCGGTTTTCCGCGGCTTGGCGCTGATCTCGATCAGCCTGCCTTCACGGGCACCTTGCGGGCGCGGGTCGACCGCTCCGGGGTGCCTTCCGCCGGCTTGCGGGCGGAATTGAACAACAGGTCGAACTGCTCGTTGGTCAGGCGCTGGATGCGACTGTTGGTCAGCCGCACATGCTTGGCTGCCGCCGCGCTCGCCAGTTCGGCATCGCCGTCCAGTATCGCGAACAGCGTCTCGCGGTCCTGTTGCGCGGATTCAACGATTTCTTCCAGCGTCCGGGTCAGGAGATAGCTGATGCGATAGCGCGAACGACTGATCCGCCGCCAGTCCGATGCCATCAGGTTGTTGCCGGAAAGCTCCATCAGCGTGGTCTTGAAGTTGGTGTCCAGTTCCACCAGCCCTTCCGGCGTCGGGTTTTCGGCCAGGGCGTTGCACTCCTCGATCACGTCGTGAACCATCTCGCGCAGGCCCGGTTCGTTAATCCGTTCCGCTGCGCGCCGTGCCGCAAAGGATTCGTGCAGCGCCCGCACTTCCAGGAAATCGGCCATGTCCTTGCGGGTGATCGCCCGCACCACGGCGCCCTTGTTCAGCTCGATCTCGATCAGGCCGTCGGCGGCCAGCTTGCTCATCGCCTCGCGGATGGCGCCGCGGCTGACGCCCAGTTCCTTGACCAGCTCGGCCTCGGTCAGCCGCTCGTTGGCGGCAAATTCACCGGAAGTGATCCGCTCGGAAATCCGTTCATAGGCGATGCTGGCAACCGAACGCTTGGCGGCTTCACCCTCAGGGCGGGATTTGGTCATCGCTACGTCAACCTCAGATCGGACCGCCATTGCAGCGTGACCGGTATGGCCATGCGCATAGCGGCAATGCTTCTGTCCGACAATTGCCCCCCGGCACTTGCCTCATCTACGCTGCGGCCGGGCGCGGGCCACGGCCCACAACCCAACTAGTCCGCAAGCCACCAGAGTGGCCATCGCCACGCGGAAGTCGCCCATGGTCGGGTGGCTCTCGCCGGCGCTCAACTGGATCGCCAGCATGGTCACCGCCACCGAAAGCGCGCCGATCAGCTGCTGGCTGATATTGAGCAAGACGTTGGCACTGGCCATGGTTTCCTTGGGTAGCGAAAACACCCCCAGGGTGGAAAGCCCGGTAAACAGCACCGAGCGGGCCATGCCGATGGCCAGCATCACCAGCACCAGCGCCCAGGCCGGCCAATCCGGTGCAAACAGCATCGTGGCCATGCACGCCGCCAGCCCGATCGCGCCCGATGCCACCAGCCCGCCGTGATGGCCAATCCGCCGGAACACCTGCACGACAAAGGGCTTGAACAGCAGGTCACCGCCGGCCAGCCCCATCATCAGCATCCCGGCACGCAGCGCATCCATGCCCAGCGCCACCTGCATCACCAGCGGCAGGATGAAGGCCTGCGCCCGCAGCGGCAGGCGCAGCAGGATGCCGCCGGAAATCGTGGCGGTGCGAAAGTTGGGGAAAGACAGCGGCGTAAGCGAAACCAGCGGGAAGGGGTGGCGGCGCAGATGCTGCACTGCCCCGATCCCGGTTGCCACCCCGGCGGCGAGCATAATGCCGCCGCGCGTGGCCTGTCCCTGCTCGCCAATGCTGGTCAGCCCGGCCAGGATCAGGGCCAGCGCGGTTCCGGCGAGCACAGCGCCCACCCAGTCCAGCGGCGTGCGCGGCGCGGATTCGATCCGCGGGATAAACAGCATCGCGCCCACACAGGCCAGTGCCGCCACCGGCAGGTTGATCAGGAAGGCAAAGGGCCACTGCGCATAAGTCACCACTATGCCGCCCAGCGTCGGCCCGATGGTCGGCGCGATCAGCATCGGCACGGTGGCAAAGTTCACCGCCGCCATCAGTTGCCCGCGCGGGTTGCCGCGCAGCAGGATCAGCCGGCCCACCATGATCATGATGCCCCCGGCCGCTCCCTGCAGGGCCCGCGCGGCGATGAACGGCCAATAGGACGGCGCCAGAGCGCAAAGCAGCGAAGCGCCGCCAAAGGCCAGGTTGGCGCTGATGAAACAGCGCCGGATGCCCACGCGCTCGGCAATCCACCCGCTCAGCGGCAGCACCGCAACGGCCGCGGTCATATAAGCCGATACCGCCAGGCCCAGCGACAGGGGCGTAACGGCAAAGTCGCGCGCGATCTCGGGCAGGGCGGTCACCAGCACCGCCTCGTCCATCTGCGCGATGAACATTGCCATTGCCACGACCATGGCCATGCGCAGCCCTGCCGGGGAAAGGCGTTCATGCTGCTGGGGCGGAGCCTCAGCAGAGTTGTCCGTGGTGCTCACGATCGCTTGGTTATCCTGGGCCTAGTTGCCGGTGCGGCCGGCTTCGGCGCCCAGATCGACGAAAAGGCGCCGCAAGGCAACAGGGGTGACGATTACGCTGATGCCGGCGCCATAAAGCGCCTTGAAGCCAAGGGCAGGGCCGATAGCCCACTCTGCCGCCACCAGCGGGGTGGCCGCGAAATGCAGGGCAATGCCGGTCAGCGCGGAAATGAACCCGAAAGCGATCGCCCGCACCCCGATCCGGCGGCGAATGCCTGATGGCCACAGGGTTGGGGGCGGGCAACCGTCGATCTTTCCCTTGCGCGCCCGGGCCAGCACCAGCAGCGAAGGGACCAGCGTGGCCATGAACGCCACCGCAAAGCTGTGCGGCAGCGCGTCCATCACCAGCGAAGGCGCCGTGCAGCAAAACCGGATCGCCGGCGTGCCACCCAGCGTCAGCCAGGTGGCGATCACGCTCAGCACCGCATTGACGCCGGCGCCCACCACTGTCTCGATGCGGATCTGGCCGTGCTGGGCGCGAGTCACCGGGCTTTCCTTGGCCGGATCAGGCGTCGACCACCGGGTTTTCCAGTACGCCAAGACCTTCGATCTCGATCCGCACCAGGTCACCCGCCGAAAGGAAGGTCGGCTTGCCATCGGGCGGCGGCGATCCAGTCAGGATCAGGTCGCCCGGGCGCAGTTCGAAGAAGTTCGAAACATAGCTGATCAGCGCCGGAATCTTGAACACCGCTTCCGAAGTGTTGGCGTTGGTCTTGAGTTCGGCGTTGAGATACTGGCTCACTTCCAGCGTATGCGGCGCCGGGATCTCGTCGGCCGTGGTCAGCCACGGGCCCATCGGGGCAAAGGTGTCGAATGTCTTGGCCATCATGTAGGGCCCGGTCGAACCGATCAGGATCTGCAGGCGGTGGCTGAAGGCGGTCACGTCGTTGACGATGGTATAGGCGCCCACATAGTCCATCGCATCGGCTTCGCTGATCTCGCGGCCAGCCTTGCCGATCACCACGGTCATTTCCGGTTCGACCACGATGTCGCTGGCGAACTTGGGCAGGCGAATTGCATCGCCCGGGCCGATGATCGCGCTGTCGAACTTGGCGAAGAAGATCGGCGTTTCCGGCAGCTGGGCCATCGCCGGGTTCAGATAGTTCACCCAGGAACACAGGATCTTCGAAGGATTGGCAATCGGCGCCAGCAGGCGCACGTCGGCCAGCGGGATCGCCGCGCCGCGGCCCTCCGCCAGCCCGGCGCGGATTTCGCCCAGCAGAGCCTCGCCGCCTTCCAGAACGGCGCGCATGTCGTGATTGGCCGGCGCCGTGGCCAGCGCGGGCACCAGCTCACCCAGCGGGCGAACCGTCTCGCCGTCCACGCATCCGGTGCGCACTTCGTTGCGATATTCGAACCGGCAGAGCCGCATGGCGTTTACTCCTCAGTTGATGGCCGTGTGCAGCCGCGTTGCAGTGCCGTTCAGCGGCGCCCGTAAAGCGCAGCCGCGTTGCCGTGGAGCAGCGCTGTGCGCGCATCTTCCGGCAGGTCGGCCACGGCGTCATGGAGCAGGGCCACCATGTGCCCGTAATCCCCGCGAGACTGGCCGATGTCCGATCCCCAGATCACCCGGCCGGCGCCGAACCGTTCCACCACCGCGGCGGTGAATGCCTTGGGGTCGGCCGAGGATTCCAGGTTGATGCTGGACAGCTTCATCGTCACGTTGGGGCAATCGGCCAGGGCCAGTGCGCCATCGGTGAATTCGCCGCCGATCGGCAGGCCTTCCGCAGCCAGCCACTTCTGCTCGATCACGGCCGGATGGGCGCCGCCCACGTGGTCGATCACGAACGAGGCATCCGAGAACGTTTCGGCCAGCCGCTTCACATGCGGCAACACCGCATCGCGCTGCACGTGCAGCACGTGGATGCAGATCGGAATGCCCAGCTCTGCCGCCGCGCGGAACGAAGCGTCCGCTTCGGCCGATTCCAGCCAGTCCAGCGAGGTGCGCGGGAACCCGGGCGAGACATAGCGCACGCCGGCCGCGCCGCGGTTCTTCACCAGGTCGGTCAGCAGACCCGGGGTTTCCGGCGCGGCCGAATTGAGCACCACCACCGCGCGCAGGCGGTCGGGAAACTCGGCGGCGCAATCCAGGATATAGCTGTTGTCATAGCCATAGATGTGCGCGCGCTGCACCGCGCAGGCCGTGGCCACGCCGTTCGCGTCCATCAGGGCAAGGAAGCGTTCCTTGCTGTTGGGCTGGTCAAATTCGCCGGGAGCAAGTTGCCCGCTCAGCGGCTTGGGCGGATAGGCCTGCTGGTCGGGGCAGACGAGGTGGGCGTGGCTGTCGAAGATCATGGCGCGGCCTTCAGATACGGTTGTCAAGGAAGGCTTCGACCACGTTGGCGAAGGTTTCGGGATGTTCGATCATCGCCCAGTGTCCGCAATGCGGCAGGATCACCCCGGTCGAGTTTTCCAGCAGCTCCAGATAGCGATAGCCATGCGCCAGCGGCACGACCTTGTCGTTCTTGCCGTTGACCACCAGCACGCGGTGCTTGCACGAAGCGATTTCCTCGTCCTCGATCCACAGGCCGTGGCGCGCCTTCAGGGCTTTCATCGTGGCGCCAAAGGCCTTGGCTTGCGCCGGCTGGAGCGAGAGGTCGAGGCGATACTGGACCATCGCCGGATCGGGATCATAGTTGTCGTTGGTCAGTGCGCGAACGATCCGCTCCATCCCGGCATAAGTGAAGTCGTATTCGGTCAATGCCTTCAGCACGCCGCCCATCGAACGATCCAGCCCTGCCGAGCCCATCAGCACGATCCGACCCAGCAGGTCGGGGCGGCGGATGGCGGTTGCCAGCGAGGTGCGGCCGCCCATCGAGTTGCCGACAACATCGGCGCCCTGCAGGTTCATCGCCTCGAGGAAGGCGATCATCTGGTCCACCCGGCTTTCCGGGCCATAGTCGAAGCCTTCCGGATCGGGGGCATCGCTGTGGCCGAAGCCGACCATGTCATAGGCGATCACCCGGCGGTTGCGCGCCAGCAGCGGCAGGCACAGCTTTTCCCAGTTGCCGCGCGCGTCGGCGCCCGCGCCGCCGCCATGCAGCAGGATCAGCGGCTCACCTTCGCCGGCTTCGATATAATGGGTGCGATAACCCAGGGTTTCGACAAATTGGCTGGGTAGCTGGGCCATGGTCGGAAATTCTCCCTGTTGGTCCGCCTCATTGGGGTTCGGACTGACGTGTGTTTTGATCTTGCGAACGACTATCGTCCGACAATGAGCCCTGTCAACCGCGAATTTGTATAACAAACCGGGCGGGGTGAAGTCGGCATTTTGTCAGCACTGGGGTGGCCCTGGCCCGCGCGGCGCGGCGCTCTGCGATTTTGCTGCACTTGCGCACTGCCCGAAGGGGAATCGCTTGCGGCTGTGCCGCCCTGCAGCAACACTGTCCGATAAAACTGCCAGTGCGCCCGGCGCCTGCATTCCGCTGTGTTCGGAGGCTTGAAAAGGCGTTGACAGTGCAGACTGTCCGACGATAAGTGTCATTCAAAGGCGCATCGTCCGACAAAGTTGAATGCGCGATTGCGAGGATGGCTATGAACCGCGAACAGCACACGCTTCTGACTCAGGTGGGCAAGGGCTCCGCCATGGGCAATTTCATGCGCGCCTATTGGCAGCCGGTGGCTCTGTCTTCCCAGGTGGAAGCGGATGGCGCGCCGCTGCTGACCTGGCTGCTGGGCGAACGCCTGGTCGTGTTCCGCGACACCGAAGGCAAGGTTGGCGTGCTGGACGATCACTGCCTTCACCGCGGCGTTTCGTTGAGCTTCGGCCGTAATGAGGAATGCGGCCTGCGCTGCATTTATCACGGCTGGAAGTTCGCGGTTGATGGCCGGGTGATGGACACCCCCAACCACGACAATGCCGTCTATCGTGAACGCAAGCGGGCCAAGGCCTATCCGGTGCGCGAAAGCGCCGGCATGATCTGGACCTTCCTCGGCGCGGCCGAGGATGCGCCCCCGTTCCGGCACTTCGAGTTCAGCGATCTGCCCGAAACGCATTTCGTCACCTTCCGCGCCAACAGCAAGGCCAACTATCTGGCGCTGTGGGAAGGCGGGGTCGATAGCTCGCACGTCGGCATGCTTCACACCGATGTGGCCCGGCCGACCTGGGGCGCCAAGCAGCGCGGCGAAGAGGTCGAGAAGTCGGCCTGGGACAGCCTTGCCCCGACTTACGAGATCGGCGATACCGAGTATGGCTACCGCTATGTTGCGTTCCGCAGCATTCCGGGGCGCGAGGATGCCCGCCACGGGCGCGCCACGCCGGTGATCCTGCCCAATATTCGCATCATTCCGGGCCATCTCGATTTCTCGATCGTGCTGATCGAAGTGCCGATGAAGGACGACGAAACGGCGACCTACCAGATCGCCTATAGCCGGAATGAACCCGTGGATCGGGACTGGATGTTCCGTTTCCTCGGTTTCGATGGTCCGCGCTATGATGAAAAGACCTGCGAGGTCACGATGTCGTGGCCGCACGACATGGGCCAGGATCGCGCCGCGATGGACAAGAGCTGGAGCGGGTTTGCCGCGATCGAGTTCGAGGATGTGGCCATGGCCATGTCGCTCAACGATCCGGAGTGGGACCGCGGCGAGGAAAACCTCGTGGCAGCCGACATCGCGGTAATGCGCCTGCGCCAGATGCTGCTCAACGCGCTGCGCAAGATGGAAGCCGGTGAGCCGGCCCCCGGCCGTGATTGCGCCGATATGCGTCATGTCCACGCCTTCGATCGTGTGGTGTTGGAATCCGAAGACTGGAAGGCGCTCTGATCGCCAACAGGTCGGTCGCGTTTGGGGGAGGCGAAAAATGAGGGCAACGCTTGCGCTGATGCGCGGCTTTCTGGGGCTGTTCCTGGCGGCCAATGGGCTGAACTTCTGGTTCCATTGGCTGCCGATCGATCCGCCCGCGTCGGAGGCGGCCAACCGCCTGATGGACGGGCTGGTGTTTTCCGGCCTGTTCGAACTGGTCAAGTTCGTCGAGCTGGGCACCGGGTTGATGCTTCTGTTCAATCGGTTCGTGCCGCTTGCGCTGGTGCTGATGCTCCCGCTCACTGCCGTGATCGTCTATGTCGATATGGTGCTGATCGGCTCGATCCAGACCTGGATCTATGGCCTACTGCTGGCCGTGCCGCAGGGCGTTCTGCTGTACGCTTATCTGCCCAGCTATCTGAGCATGTTTGCCATGCGCGTCGAGCCTCGCATGGTGACGACTGAAGATGTGTGCTCCGCCGTTCTGGGGAAGCACTGATCTCTGGCTGCCCCGGGCCTAGCTTGGGGTCACCAGGCCAGGCAGTTCCGCGCCGGCCAGAAATGCATCGATATTTGCCAACACGGCCCGGGCCATTGCGGCCCGGGTTTCGTGCGTGGCGCTGCCGATATGCGGGGTCAGCACGGTATTGTCGGCTGCGCGCAAGGCTGCCGGAACGTGCGGTTCCTCGGCAAACACATCCAGCGCGGCCCCGGCCAGCCGCCCGCTTTCCAGAGCGGCGACCAGCGCGGCTTCATCCACCACCGAACCACGGGCAATGTTGATCAGGTAGCCTTCCGGCCCAAGGGCATCCAGCACCGTGCGATCCACCATGCCGCGGGTGGCTGCATTGGCCGCACAGGCCACGATCAGCACATCGGATACGGCGGCAAGGCTGGCAGCATCGGGCAGATGGTCCCACGGCACCGGCTTCCGCTCCCGGCTGGTATAGGCCACCGGCCCGAACGACGCCAGACGCCGCGCGATAGCCTCGCCGATGCGGCCCAGCCCGATGATGCCAAAACGTTTGCCGCTCACCCGGCGGGCCAACGGTGCCTCGGCCTTTTCCCAGGCGCCCGAGCGGACATGGTGATCGGCCGCGGGCAGGCGGCGGAGCAGGGCGATGGCCAGGCCCACGGCCAGATCGGCCACATCGTCGGTCAGCACGCCGGGGGTATTGGTCACCGCGATGCCCCGTTGCTCGGTCGCGGCCAGATCGATCCGGTCATAACCCACGCCATAGATTGCCAGCAGCCGCAGATCGGCCAGCGCGTCCAGCGTGGTCCGGTCGCAACCGTCCTTGCCCGAGGTTACGGCAACCGTGGCCCCCGGTGCGTTGGCGGCCAGCCACGCGGGCCGTTCGGCGGGGGGGATATGGTGCAAGGCCAGCACGTCGAAGCGCTGCGCCAGTTCGCGCTCCAGATGATCGGACAGGGCGCATAGCTGGATGGCACGCGGGCGAGGATCTAACGGCGGCTGGCTCATCGCGCCACCATAGCCTGCCCAAGCGCCCATCCAAGCCCCCTGTTTGGCCGCTCAGATGGCTGAATGTGTGAAATTCAAGCGTATGAAATTGAATGCGAAATCTACTGCCGTTTACTAACTCTTAATTCCTCGATCCGCAGTAAAGCGGCGTCTCCAGGGTCGCGGAGGCGCATGAAGACGGGGGCAAGAATGGATAAGCTGGCGCGCGAGCTCGTCGCGCAGGGGCGGCGTAGCGTCGCGTCTGATGCGGGTGTTCCGGGCGCGGGCGAAGCGCGCGCCGCCCCGCGCTCAACCCTGTTGTTGATCCGCCCGGCCAAGCTGATTGCCGATGATCGCGAATTCCTGTGCGTGGTGCGCGATGTTTCGGCAACCGGGCTCAAGGTTCGCCTGTTCGCACCCCTGCCGGCGCATGGCCAGCTCGTGGTGGAATTCGACACCGGCGAACGCCAAGCCCTGCAGCTCGTCTGGCAGGAAGGCGAACAGGCCGGTTGCCGGTTTGTCGATGATGTCGATGTCGATCGCCTGATTGCGTCTCACCAGGGTGATTATCCCCGTCGGCAGCCGCGCCTCAACATCGCGCTCGAAGCGGTGGTGTGCACGGCTGGACTGCGCACGCCCGTCGTCCTGCGCGACATTTCGCAGCGCGGCGCCTCGATCGAATGCAACGGCTGGCTGATGATCGATGAACTGGTGCGGCTGGAATGTGCGGCCTTGCCAACCTTGCACGCCAAGGTCCGCTGGCGGCGTCCGCCGCGCTATGGGCTGGTGTTCGAACAGACCTTCCAGTTGCCCGATCTTGCCAAGGCCTGCGCCGAATTGGCCGACCGCCCCGCCTGATCGGGGGCGGCCGCTCGCATCGCCATTTGCGCTGCGAATGCCGGGCTGACATCCTGTCTCTGTTCGGGCACAAATGCCGCCGGGCTCGATCTGCCGGGTATTGCCGAACAGACAGGACAGGGATGATGACTCAGAAACTTGAAACGCTCACCGTTCACGCCGGCACTGCGCCTGATCCCGCCACTGGAGCGCGGATCACGCCGATCTACCAGACTGCCAGCTATGTGTTCGATGATGTGGATCACGCCGCCGCGTTGTTCAATCTGGAAGCGGTGGGCAACATCTATACCCGCCTGATGAACCCCACCAACGGTGCCTTCGAAGGCAAGATCGCCGCGCTTGAAGGCGGGGTGGCCGCGCTGGCCACGGCCTCGGGCCATGCCGCGCAGTTCCTCGCCTTCCACACCCTGATGGAGCCGGGCTGCGAAATCGTTGCCGCCAAGAAGCTCTATGGCGGCTCGCTCAACCAGCTGGCCCATTCCTTCCGCAAGATGGATTGGCACGCCCGCTTCGTCGATGCCGACGATGCCGGCAATGTGGCCGCTGCCATCACCGACAAGACCCGCGCCGTATTCATCGAAAGCCTCGCCAACCCGGGCGGCGTGGTGCAGGATATCGAAGCGATCGCCAAGGTTGCCCATGATGCCGGCGTGCCGCTCATCGTCGATAACACGATGGCCACTCCGATCCTCTGTCGCCCGATCGAACATGGCGCCGATGTGGTTGTCCACTCGGCCACCAAGTTCCTCAACGGTCATGGCAATTCCGTTGCCGGCGTGATCGTGGATGCGGGCAGCTTCGATTGGGCCAAGTCGGGCAAGTATCCCTACCTGTCCGAACCCAACCCGTCCTATCACGGCAAGGTCTTCACCGAAGCTTTCGGGCAGGTGGCCTTCATCCTCGCCTGCCGCGCGCTGGGCATGCGCGATCTTGGCCCCGCGCTTTCGCCGCAGAACGCCTTCCTCGCGCTCACCGGCATGGAAACGCTGGCCCTGCGGATGGAACGCCACTGCGCCAACGCGCTGCATCTGGCGCAGTGGCTGCAAAATCATCCCAAGGTGGCGTGGGTCAACTATGCCGGCCTTCCGGAAAATCCCTATCACCAGCTCGCCGGCAAGTATCTCGGCGGCAAGGGCGGGGCCGTGTTCACCTTCGGCGTAAAGGGCGGTTATGAAGCCGGGATCAAGCTTGTCTCCTCGGTCAAGCTGTTCAGCCATCTGGCCAATATCGGCGATACCCGTTCGCTGATCATCCATCCCAGCTCGACCACCCATCGCCAGCTGGAAGAGGCTGCGCAGATCGAGGCTGGTGCCGGCGCCGATGTGGTGCGGGTGTCGGTGGGGATCGAACATATCGACGATATCGTGGCCGATCTCGCCCAGGCGCTCGACCAGATCTGAGCTAGCGCTGCCATCAGCGGGGAAGGGGGCATTGCCGGCCATCGGCAGTGCCCCTTTTCCTGTCTTCGTCTCAGGTCAATATGGCCAGGCCGGAAAGGATCACCCGCACCAGATCAGCCTGTCCGCTGGTTCCGGTCTTGGCGTAGATCCGCTTGGAATAATTGCGCGCGGTCTCTTCCGTCAGGTGCAGGCCGCGGCCCGCTTCCACCAGCGATCGGCCCGCCGCCAATTGCGCCGCCAGCGCGGCCTCGCGCGGGGTCAGGCCCAGTTCGGCCGCGATCACCGGCGCGGCTGTGGCCGCATCAAGCGGCATTCCCCGCCGCACCGCACCAATCGCCAGGCCGGGCTCATCGCCAGTCTGTTGCTGCTTCGAACCGTCGTTTATTTCCGGCGCGGGCAAGGGCCGCACCAGTACCGTCTGGCCGCCGCCGTCCGGTGCTCGCACCATTTGCGTGCCGCCGGCGCCTGCCGCGCTGCTGGCCGCTGTAAGAAGCGCGGCGCCTGCGGTGGCGCTGTGCCAGCGCGCATCGGCAGCCAGAACATGGCCCTGCCGGTCCACCACTGCCTGGCTGATACCCGCCCGCGCCAGCGCATCGTCGGCCGCCGCCAGTCGCACCCGTAGCAGCGCCGCCGTGCCAAGGTTGCCGGCCGCAATCCCGATCGCCGGCACCAGTGCGGTCAACAGGGCGCTTTCCGCCGCGCCAAACGCCGCCCGCTCGTGCAGCAACGCCAGCGAAACCGAAACGCCGTCCGGCACGGCCACCCGGATCAGCCGTGCATCCCCGATCCGCGCCGAGGTCAGCTTTCCATCCTGCGCCGCCCGCCGCCCCGGATCGTCAAAATCCAGCAGTTCTTCCAGTGCATAGACGCGGCTGGCGCGCAGCCCGGAATGGCGCACCGCATCCAGCGCCGCGCGCTCGGCCTCCAGCGTGCCGCCTGCCGCGCCCCGCGCCGCCACCCGGCGCACTTGCGCTGCCGCGCTACCGCGCACTTCCAGCACGATCCGCCCGGCCCCGGTGCGAGCCAGCAGGCGGTGCAGGAAGGTGTCCCACGGGTTGGGGGCAAACATGCCCTCGAACAGGGTCAGCACCAGGTCGTTATGGTCGAAAGCGGATAGAACCATGCCGTTTACTCCCATATGGGAGTAGTGTCGTCCTGTCCATCACGCCATCGCAGCGCCAAATGCAAATGGAGTGGTCGATGACCAGCACGCAGACCCTCACGCACCTCGAACGGCTCGAGGCTGAGGCGATCCACATCATCCGCGAAGTCGTTGCCGAGGCGGAGCGCCCGGTCATGCTCTATTCGGTGGGCAAGGACAGCGCGGTCATGCTCCACCTTGCGCGCAAGGCGTTCTATCCCGCCCCGCCGCCGTTTCCGCTGCTCCATGTCGATACGACCTGGAAGTTCCAGGACATGTACAAGCTGCGCGATCGGATGGCGGTTGAATCCGGCATGGAACTGCTGGTCTATCACAACCCCGAGGCGGCCGAGCGCGGGATCAATCCGTTCGATCATGGCGCGCTTCACACCGATATGTGGAAGACCGAGGGCCTGAAGCAGGCGCTCGACAAGTGGGGCTTCGATGCCGCGTTTGGCGGCGCCCGCCGTGATGAGGAAAAGAGCCGCGCGAAGGAGCGGATCTTCTCCTTCCGCACCGCTTCGCACGGCTGGGATCCGAAGAACCAGCGGCCCGAATTGTGGAACCTTTACAACGCCCGCAAGAACAAGGGCGAATCGATCCGCGTATTCCCGATCTCGAACTGGACCGAGCTGGACGTGTGGCAATACATCCACCTCAACGACATCCCGATCGTCCCGCTCTATTTCGCGGCCCAGCGCCTCACGGTTGAGCGTGACGGGATGTTGCTGATGGTCGATGATGAACGCTTCCCCCTGCGCGAAGGCGAAGTCCCGGTCGAACGCTCGATCCGCTTCCGCACCCTGGGCTGCTACCCGCTGACCGGCGCGGTGGAGAGCGCGGCGAAAACGCTGCCGGAGGTGATCCAGGAAACCCTGCTCACCACCACCAGCGAACGGCAGGGCCGCGCGATCGACAAGGATGCCGGCGGCGCCGGCATGGAAGTGAAGAAGCAGCAGGGGTATTTCTGATGTCGGACAGCACCGTGAACGACCCCGTCTACGTCACCGATGCCCTCATTGCCGAGGATATCGACGCCTATCTCGATACTCACCAGCACAAGACCATGCTGCGGTTCATCACCTGCGGCTCGGTCGATGATGGCAAGTCCACGCTGATCGGACGGCTGCTCTATGATTCGAAGATGATCTTCGAAGACCAGCTTGCCGCGCTGGAAAACGATAGCAAGAAGGTCGGCACGCAAGGGGCCGAGATCGATTTCGCCCTGCTGGTCGATGGCCTTGCGGCCGAACGCGAACAGGGCATCACCATCGATGTCGCCTATCGCTTCTTCTCGACAGAAAAGCGCAAGTTCATCGTCGCCGACACGCCGGGCCACGAACAATATACCCGCAACATGGTGACCGGCGCTTCCACTGCCGATCTCGCGGTGATCCTAGTCGATGCGCGCAAGGGTGTGCTCGTGCAGACCCGGCGCCATTCCTACCTGTGCCACCTGATCGGCATCCGCAACATCGTGTTGGCGGTCAACAAGATGGATCTGGTCGATTACGATCAGGCCACCTTCGATCGCATCGTGGCCGATTATGCCGAGTTCGCCCGCTCGATCGGGATCGAAAGCTTTACCGCGCTGCCGATTTCCGGGTTCAAGGGCGATAACATCACCGGTCCTTCGGCCAATACCCCGTGGTATTCCGGCCCCACGCTAATGGATCACCTCGAAACGGTTGAGGTCAATTCGGCCCGCGATGCGGAAAAGCCGTTTCGCCTGCCCGTCCAGTGGGTCAACCGGCCCAATCTCGATTTCCGCGGCTTTGCCGGCCTTGTCGCCACCGGTTCGATCCGGCCCGGCGATGAAGTGCGCGTGCTGCCTTCGGGCAAGACCACCACGGTCACCCGTATCGTCACGCTCGATGGCGATCTGGAACAGGCGGTGGCCGGCCAGTCCGTCACCCTCTGCTTTGCCGACGAGATCGACTGCTCTCGCGGCAATGTCATTTCGGTGGCCGACAATCCGCCCCAGGTGGCAGACCAGTTCGAAGCCACGCTGGTCTGGCTCAACGATGAAGCGCTGCATGTCGGCCGGGCCTATTGGCTCAAGATCGGCACGCAAACCGTCTCGGCCACGGTTCAGCACCCGAAATATGCCGTCAACGTCAACACGTTGGAGCATATTGCTGCCAAGACGCTCGAACTCAACGCAATCGGCGTGGCCGAACTGATCACCGACAAGCCGATCGTGTTCGAACCCTATGCGGAAAACCGGGCGCTGGGCGGTTTCATCCTGATCGACAAGATCACCAACGCCACCGTGGGCGCGGGGATGCTGCACTTCAGCCTGCGCCGTTCGCAGAACGTCCACTGGCAGGCGCTGGATATCAGCCGCGAAGCCCGCGCCGCGATGAAGAACCAGAAGCCGGCCGTGCTGTGGTTCACCGGCCTGTCCGGTTCCGGCAAGAGCACGATCGCCAACCTGGTCGAAAAGAAGCTCGCCCGGATGAACCGGCACACCTTCCTGCTCGATGGCGATAACGTGCGCCACGGGCTCAACAAGGATCTCGGCTTCACCGAGGCTGACCGGATCGAGAATATCCGCCGCGTGGGCGAAGTGGCACGGCTGATGACCGATGCCGGCCTGATCGTGATCACGGCCTTCATCAGCCCCTTCCGGGCCGAACGCGAAATGGTCCGCAGCCTGCTGCCCGAAGGCGAATTCTTCGAGGTATTCATCGATACCCCGCTCGCCGTGGCGGAAGAACGCGATGTGAAGGGCCTTTACAAGAAGGCCCGCGAAGGAAGCCTGAAGAACTTCACCGGGATCGACAGTCCTTATGAAGCGCCGGTCAACCCGGAAATCCGCATCGACACCACGGGCATCACGCCCGAACAGGCGGCGCAGCTGATCGTCGATAACCTGCTGGGCGATATCTGATGGCGATGACCGACGGCGAGCTTGCCGCCCATCTCGCCGCGGTTGCCGGCCGCCTCCTGCTCGAAGTGCGCGGGGCGGGCGTCCTGTCGGGCCAGGCGCTGGGCAAGGCGGGCGATGCCACGGCCAACCAGTTCCTCGTCCACGCCCTGCGCGATCAGCGGCCGGATGATGGCCTGCTGTCGGAGGAAAGCAAGGACACGCCCGAACGGCTGGGCAAGTCGCGGGTGTGGATCGTCGATCCGGTCGACGGGACCCGCGAATATGGTGAGGAACGGTCCGATTGGGCCGTTCATGTCGGCCTTGCCGTGGATGGCTGCCCGGTGCTGGGCGCGGTCGCGCTGCCGGGGGCAGGGGCGGTCCTGCGGTCCGACCGGCCGATAGAGGTTCCCGCCCCGCCGGCGCGGCTGCGCATGCTGGTCAGCCGCACCCGCCCGGCGCGTGAAGCCACGCTGGTGGCCGAACGGATCGGGGCCGAGCTGGTGCCGATGGGCTCTGCCGGGGCCAAGGCCATGGCAGTCGTCCGCGGCGAAGCGGATATCTATCTTCATTCGGGCGGCCAGTTTGAGTGGGATAGCTGCGCCCCCGTGGCGGTTGCTCTCGCCCACGGCCTGCATTGCTCGCGCATCGATGGCAGCCCGCTGGTCTATAATCAGGCCGATACCTACATGCCCGATCTGCTGATCTGCCGGCAGGAACACGCAGGGATGGTCCTGGCCGAAGTGGCCCGGATCAACGCCTGATCTGTCCAGCACTTGCTGGTTATCTGTGTTGAATGGTGCCGGCTGAGGGATTTGAACCCCCGACCTTCGGTTTACAAAACCGCTGCACTACCACTGTGCTAAGCCGGCACGGGCATCGCCCTTGCGCCGCCTTTGCCTCAGACGGCGCCGAAGGTCCAGCCCTCCGTTTGCGCTACCGCATCAAGGCCGGGCGGGTTCCACAGATCACGCTGCTCGCTCGCCACCCGTAGCCACGCCGCGCTCACCAGCGCATCGCTGCGATGGTCGTCGATCGGGCCGTCACCGGCCACCGGATCGCTGCCCAGCGCGGCCAGCGCGGTGTTGAGTGCACCATGGTCGCGCATCTTGGATCGCCCCGCTGGGCGGCCGGCGGCGAGTGCGGCAATCGTGGTATAGATTTCCACCGCCACCGATCCCCGCTCCGGCAGCGGGTCCACCGGCCAGACCGGCAGGCGCCCCGCCAGCCGGTGCAGTACGCGCATGCCTGAAAGGCTCGATTTGCCCACTTGCGCCGCGCCCACCAGGTTGAAATTGGAATAGGGGCGGCACCCCATCCGTTCCTGCGCCCGCTCGGTCACGCGAAAGCGCCCGCGCCCGCCGCCAAACAGGGTGCCCTCGCGCCCGCCATGGCGGCGAAAGTGCGGCGACAAATCGGGATGGTCGACAAAGGCCGAAACCCCCAGATGCGCTTCGTCGGCACAGATCCGCTCCACCAGCGCCCACAGTCCGCGCGCATCGGCCGGGCTCTCGCTCCAGCCGGGAAAGAACGCCCCGGCATCGGCAAAGGGCAGGGCAATGCCCAGATCCAGCCCGACCAGCGTGTCGTCGGGCAAGTGGTGGCTTAGCCAGTCCAGCACTTCGCCGCGCGACCAGCGGTGTGCCGGGCGCAGCAGTTCCGGCGCGCCGCTGCCGGCCTGCGCCACGGCCACGGCAATGCCGCGGTGCCGTTCGCCCGCCGCGCCCGACCAGTCGATTGCCGCGAAATGCCGGAACCGGCCGTGCCTCATCCGTCGTGCCGCTCGCGCCGCCGCCGCTCCCACCACTCCAGCCGCTTGATTACCTCGCGCTCGAATCCGCGCTCCACCGGCTGATAGAAGGCCTGTGGGGCCATCCCTTCCGGCCAATAGTTGGCGCCGGAAAAGCCGTCTTCCACGTCGTGGTCATAGGCATAGTCCTTGCCATAGCCGATGTCCTTCATCAGCTTGGTCGGCGCGTTCAGGATATTGGCCGGCGGGCTGAGCGATCCGGTTTCCCGCGCGCTTTTCCACGCTGCCTTCTGCGCGGCATAGGCGGCGTTCGACTTGGGGGCGGTGGCGAGGTAAAGGCAGGCCTGCACGATCGCCAGTTCGCCTTCCGGGCTGCCCAGAAACTCATAGGCATCCTTGGCAGCAAGGCACTGGGTCAGAGCCTGCGGGTCGGCCAAGCCAATATCCTCGCTGGCAAAACGCACCAGCCGGCGCAGCACGTAAAGCGGCTCTTCCCCGGCGGTCAGCATCCGGGCAAGGTAGTAGAGCGCGGCCTGCGGGTCCGATCCGCGCAGCGATTTGTGCAGCGCGCTGATCAGGTTGTAATGGCCGTCGCGGTCCTTGTCGTAAACCGCCACGCGGCGCTGCAGAAACTTGCCCAGCGCGGCCGGGTCCAGCGGCTCGGCGATGCGCGCGGCATAAAGCGTTTCGGCCTGGTTGAGCAGAAAGCGCCCGTCGCCATCGGCGCTGGCCACCAGCGCTTCGCGCGCCTCGGCGGTCAGGGGCAGGGGGCCTTCCAGCTCCTCGCCGCGCGCCAGCAGGGTATCCAGCGCGTTCGCGTCCAGCCGGTGCAGGATCAACACTTGCGCCCGGCTCAGCAACGCGGCGTTGAGGGCAAAGCTGGGGTTTTCGGTCGTCGCCCCCACCAGCGTCACGGTTCCGCGTTCGACAAAGGGCAGGAAGCCATCCTGCTGGGCGCGGTTGAAGCGGTGGATCTCGTCCACGAACAGCAGCGTGCGCTGGCCGGCGCGGGCCGCCACTTCGGCTTCGGCAAAGGCCTTCTTGAGATCGGCCACGCCAGAGAAAACCGCGCTCACCGCCGCAAAGCGCATCCCCACGGCCGCGGCCAGCAGGCGGGCGATGGATGTCTTGCCCGTGCCCGGCGGTCCCCACAGGATCATGCTGGAAAGGCGGCCTGCCGCCACCATCCGTCCGATCGCGCCTTCCGGCCCGGTCAGGTGTTCCTGCCCGATCACCTCGGCCAGCGCCTGCGGGCGCAGCCGGTCGGCCAGGGGCGCATCCTCGCGCAGCGCTTCGGGCTGGTCGGGCAGGGGATCGGCGGCGAACAGGTCGGACATGGCTGTTCTATCTAGGGGCGGCCGGTGGGAATTGCACCCTGTCGTTCAGCCCTTGCGCGCCTTTTGCCGCACCAGTCGCTGGTACGTGTCAGCCACCACCTGGTTGATCCGGTCCCATGAAAATTCCAGGCTGCGCGCTTCGCCGGCCGCGCCGTGGCGTTGGCGCAGCTCCGCGTCGGTCACGTAGGCGTGCAGCGCATCGGCATACTGGTGGATCGCGCCGGGGCGGATCAGCCTGCCGGTCACCCGGTCGTCAACCAGGCTTTCGCTTCCGGTTGCGGCGGCGGCCACCACCGGCAACCCGCAGGCCATCGCCTCCAGTGTCACGTTGCCGAAAGTCTCGGTAATCGAAGGGAAGAACAGCACGTCCATGCTCGCCACCGCGCGGGCCAGGTCGGCGCCGCCCAGAAAGCCGGTGAATACCGCTTCCGGCAGGCGGTTCTCGAACCACTCTCGCGCGGGGCCATCGCCCACCACCAGCACGCGATAGGGCACGTTCTTGGCGCGCAATTCGTCGATCGCATCGGAAAAGACATCAAGGCCCTTTTCCATCACCAGGCGGCTGAAGAAGCCGATCACCACCTCGTCGTCGCCCAGCCCCTGTTCGCGGCGCCAGGCCATATCGCGCCGGCCGGGATGGAAGATCTCGCGGTCCACCCCGCGCGACCAGATGGAAATGTCATAGTTCATGCGCTGCTCGCGCAGCACCTGGGCCATCGATTCCGAAGGGGCCACCAGCGCATCGCAGCGCCGGTAAAACCGCCGCAGCAGCGCCTCCAGCAGCGGCTCCATGAAGGCCAGGTTGTAATAGCGCGGATAAGTCTCGAACCGGGTGTGGACCGAGGCGAGGACCGGCAGCCCCCGTTCGCGCGCCCAGCTCACGGCGCGGTGGCCGGATGGATCGGGCGAGGAGATATGCACCACGTTTGGAGCAAAGGCTTCAAGGTCGCGGCGCACCCGGCGCGAAAGCCCCATGGCCACGTGATATTCCGCGCGGCCCGGTATCGGCAGCGAAGGCAGCGAGACCAGATCGCCGGTGGGCGGAAAGGCCGGATTTTCCACTGTGGGCGAATAGACGCGCACTTGCGCGCCCTGGCGCAGCAGATAGCCCATCAGCCGGTTTAGGGACTGGTTGGCGCCATCGCGGACATAGTTATAGTTGCCGCTGAACAGGGCGATGCGCAGGTTTTCACACGAAGAAGGGGCGACGGTCATGACCGCCGCCCCTACACCCGGACGCCCGGTTTGGCGAGGATTTACCAGCCGTGCCGGTAATGGCGCCGGTCGTGGCGATGATGGCGCCACTCGTCACGTGGGTGATAGTGGCGGTAATGACGCGGGTGATCGCGATAGACGTAATAGTTGCGATAGCGCGGATAGGGTTCGCGGTAATAGCCGTCGTAATAGCGGTCCCGCCCGTTCGAGGCGATTGCCGCGCCCACGGCAAGGCCCACGATCCCGCCGGCAATCGCCGCTCCGGTCGTGTCGCCGCGGCGATGGTCATGATAGCGGTCGGCCAGCGCCGGCGTGGCCGCGGTCAGCGTCGCCGCGCCAAGCGCGGCAGCAAGCACTGCTTTGCGAATGATGTTCATGGCATGTCTCCAAGCTTCCGGATTGCCGCTCCTGCCGCGCGGACAGCGGCCATAAAGCGTGCGCGGCGCTGAACGGCCGGTGAATTCTGATACAGCCTGCGACGAGTTGCGGCGGTGGCGCTGCCACCGGGATTTGCCGGGCCCCAAACGTGCGAAAGGGCGCCCGGCGGCAGGCCGGGCGCCCTCCCTCACCGGCGCAGCAGGAGGATTGCGGCGCCCCTTGAGGTTCGATCAGTAACCGTAGCGGTAGTCGCGCTGGCCGTAATATTCGTCCTGGCCGTAATAGCCGCGGTCATTCTGGCCCCAGCCGCGCTCGTCATAGCCGCGCCGGTCGTAATAGCGCTGGTCGTCGTGGCGGTTGCCGTTGCGATCGTAGCGCCGGCCTTCACGGTCCCAGTAATAGCCGTCACGCCAGGTCCAGCCACGTTCGGCATAGCGATAGCGGTGATCCTGATTCTTGTTGATGCTGGAAGCCACGATCGCGCCGATGGCCAGGCCGATGATCCCGCCGGCAATGGCGGCGCCGGTGGTGTCGCCGCCGCGACGGTGGTTGTAATAGCCGTTCGCCATCGCCGGGGTCGCGCTGGTCAGGGCCGTGGCGGCGAGCACGGTGGCGAGAGTGGCCTTCTTGAGAATGGTCATGGCTCAAAACTCCTGCGACCGGATCGGGAGGGGAGGGCCGGATTGCCGCTCATCGCTGATTCGTCGCCTGAGTTCATGTTTAGAGCTATAAACCTGAACGGGTGTGGAGGCGCCTTGGCAGCGTCTGTTCAGGTTTCCTGCATCGTTCAATGTCCGGCGGCTTGGCCTGCCGGGATGCAAAAAGGCCCGGAAAGCGTCTGCTCTCCGGGCCTTTCGTATTCTTATGCCGCTTCCTTCTTCCGGCCGGCCTTCTTGCGCTCGTTCGGATCAAGGATCGCCTTGCGCAGGCGGATGGACTTGGGGGTGACCTCGACCATTTCGTCGTCGTCGATATAGGCGATGGCCTGTTCCAGCGTCATGACCTTCGGCGGGGTCAGGCGGATCGCGTCGTCCTTGCCGGTCGAACGGAAGTTCGTCAGCTGCTTGGACTTCATCGGGTTGACTTCAAGGTCTTCCGGCTTGGCGTTTTCGCCGATGATCATGCCTTCATACAGCGGGGTGCCGACGCCCACGAACAGGATGCCGCGTTCTTCAAGCGGCCCCAGGGCATAAGCCACCGCTTCGCCGTTGCCGTTGGAGATCAGCACGCCGTTCTTGCGGCCTTCGATCTTGCCCTTGTGGGGGCCATACTTCTCGAACAGGCGGTTCATGATGCCGGTGCCGCGCGTGTCGGACAGGAATTCGC
>CAZVHM010000008.1:0-19933 GCA_964627175.1 uncultured Novosphingobium sp.
TGCCAACGATCCGCTGCTGGATGCCATCGCCTATAGCCGCGGCCGTTTCATGATGGAAATCCCCGGAAACGCGCCGGTTTATCTGCCCAGCTGGCCCGAACTGACCCGTGTGATCGAGGATTGTCGGTAAACGGTGGAAATGCCCGCCATCCGGCGAGAAGCGAAGATCATGACAGCGAAAAAAATGAACTCAAGTCTTGCGGAAGGGGCGGGCATAAATATGTTGTCCCCCAAGGCACGGCGCGGCGTGAAAGCCATCCTGCCCCAGCCTCGAGAGGGGTGACTTTGGCTCAACAGCGCGAAAGGAGGTGATCCGATGTCTCATGGTTCAGCACAGAGGTCGGATATCTGCATCGCGGAGCATTATTGCTGAGATTGATCGAGCAATAGAGGCATCCGTGGGCGGCACTTCCGGCCGCTGACCATGCGAAGGGCAGCACGCCACGCGGCGTTGCTGCCCTTCTCATTTTTCCGACGTGCCTTGAAGGGCCCGCCCGCCTTCCCTCTTGGCCGCGCCGCGATTTCCGCCTAGAGAAACAGCAACCCGCCCAGTATGCATTTATTGCCAGATGATTGCCTTTGGCGAAATTTTCGTTCAATGGCCTGTTTCAATTCTGGCCTGCTCAAGGATTCGTTCGAATGGCGACCATCGCCCCTGCCTCGCTTTCCTTTACCCGGATTGCCCACCCGAACCCGGTTCCGGCAGATGCGCGGGCGGCAGCGCTGGCCGATCCGGGCTTTGGCAAGCTGTTCTCCGACCACATGGTCACGATCGAGTGGAGCGAAGACAAAGGCTGGCACGATGCCGTGATTGGCCCGTTGGCCCCGCTGCCGCTGCACCCGGCCGCCGCTGTGCTTCACTATGCCCAGGAAATCTTTGAAGGGCTGAAGGCCTATCGCTTGGCCGATGGCGCGATGGCGCTGTTCCGCCCCGAAGCCAACGCCGCCCGGTTCAACGCTTCTGCCCGCCGGCTGGCCATGCCCGAAGTGCCGGAAGAAGCGTTTGTCGAAGCCTGCCGCCAGCTGGTGGCGGTGGATGGTCAGTGGTTCCCCAGCGTTGAAGGCGGCTCGCTTTATCTGCGGCCCTTCATGATCGCCACCGAGGCGTTCCTCGGCGTGCGCCCGGCGAAGAGCTACAAGTTCATCGTCATCGCCAGCCCGGCCGGCAACTATTTCAAGAGCGGGGCACCTGCCGTTTCGATCTGGGTCAGCCAGTATACCCGCGCCGCGCCCGGCGGCACCGGCGCGGCCAAGTGCGGCGGCAACTATGCCGCCAGCCTGGTGCCGCAGGCTGAAGCCATGGCCCAGGGCCATGACCAGGTGGTGTTCCTCGACGCGGCCGAGCACCGCTGGATCGAGGAACTGGGCGGCATGAATCTCTATTTCGTGTTCGATGATGGCACCCTGCTGACACCCCCGCTTTCCGGCACCATCCTGCCGGGCATCACCCGTGACAGCCTGCTGACGCTGGCGCGCGAGGAAGGCCTGACCGTGCGCGAGGAGAAATACGCGATCGACCAGTGGCGCGCCGATGCGGCGAGCGGCAGGTTGGTCGAAACCTTCGCCTGCGGCACGGCTGCGGTGGTGACCCCGGTGGGCAAGGTGACCGATCCGGTCGACGGCGCCTTCACCATCGGTTCTGGCGGCCCCGGCCAACTGACCCAGAAGCTGCGCCAGAAGCTGGTCTCGATTCAGCGCGGCGAGGCCGAGGACCGTCACGGCTGGGTGATGCGGCTGGATTGAGCCGCAACAGCGGTTTCCAGCCACGATAACAGCCCTGTCGCCGGCAACAAGGCGCTGGCCGGTTTGGGCAAACCAAGCGCAGGAAGCAGACCCGATGTCCGAGCCTTACGTTCCCCCCGCAGTCTGGACCTATGAGCCGAGCGGCGGCGCCTTTGCCAATATCAACCGCCCGGTTTCCGGCGCCACGCACGAGAAGGCGCTGCCGGTGGGGGTGCATCCGCTGCAGCTCTATTCGCTGGGCACGCCCAATGGCCAGAAAGTCACGATCATGCTGGAAGAGCTGATCGAGGCAGGACACACCGGAGCCGAATACGACGCGTGGTATATCGACATCGGCCAGGGAGACCAGTTTTCCAGCGGGTTCGTGGAGATCAACCCCAACAGCAAGATCCCGGCACTGGTAGACCGCAGCGGTGCCGAGCCGGTGCGCGTGTTCGAAAGCGGCGCGATCCTGCTTTACCTGGCGGAAAAGTTCGGCGCCTTCCTGCCCGCGCTTGGGCCCGCGCGCGCCGAAGTGTTCAGCTGGCTGATGTGGCAAATGGGCAGCGCCCCGTTCATCGGCGGCGGCTTTGGGCATTTCTATCATTATGCCCCGGTGAAGATCGAATACGCGATCAACCGCTATGCGATGGAAACCAAGCGCCTGCTGCACGTGGCCGACACCCGGCTTGGGGAAAGCCGCTATCTGGGCGGCGACGAGCTGACCATTGCCGATTTTGCCGCCTTTCCCTGGCTTGCCACCTTCTGGGAGGGCAAGGCCTATGGCAACGCGCACGAGTTCCTGTCGGTTCACGAATACACCAACCTTGGCCGCTGGGCCGAGGAAATCGCTGCGCGCCCCGCCGTGCAGCGTGGGCGCCGGGTGAGTGCGCGCGAGAACGGTGTGCGCGAGCGTCATTCAGCCGCCGATTTCACCGCGTAGGAAAAGCTGGATGGCTGAAGGTGCAAACCCTCTTCCCTTGAGGCGGCGAACCGTCTAGGCGCGCGTTCACTGCTGGGGCGTCGCCAAGTGGTAAGGCACCGGTTTTTGGTACCGGCATTCGCAGGTTCGAATCCTGCCGCCCCAGCCAGCAGATTTGCTGATCCGGCAGGCCCGACCTGCCTTCTTTCTCATGATCGGAGCACGCGATGGACCTTTCACAGGATTGGGCCAAGGGCCGCACCGCGCTGGTTACCGGCGCGACATCTGGGTTCGGCGCGGCGATGGCGCGGCGCATTCTGGCGGCCGGCGGCAAGGTCATCGCCACCGGACGGCGCGCCGAACGGCTGGATGCGCTCACCGCCGAGGCTGGCCCGGACCGACTGTTCACCCTGGTTTCGGACGTGGCCGAGCCGGGCTGCGGGGATGCGATGATGGCGGCCCTGCCGGAAGAGTTCCGCGCGATCGACATCCTGTTCAACAACGCCGGCCTGTCGCTTGGCCTGGAACCGGCGCACCAGACCGATATCGACGACTGGGAGCGGATGATCGCCACCAACGTGGCCGGGCTGGTCCGGGTGACGCGGGCGGTGCTGCCCGGCATGGTGGAGCGCAATCGCGGCCACGTGATCAACGTCAGTTCAGTAGCGGCGCACTGGCCCTATTTCGGCGGCAACGTCTATGGCGCGACCAAGGCCTTCGTCACCCAGTTCTCGCGCGGACTGCGCAGCGATCTGCTGGGCACCAGGGTGCGGGTAACCGCGCTGGAGCCGGGCATGTGCGAAACCGAGTTTTCCGAAGTCCGCTTTGGCGGAGACGAGGCGAAGGCGACGGCGGTCTATGCCAACATGAAGCCGCTTTCGGCCGAGGACGTGATCGACGCGGCCGAGGCAGTGCTGCGCCTGCCCGAACACCTCAACGTCAACCAGATGGAAATCATGCCCGTCCAGCAGGCCTTCGCCGGATTTTCCGTGGACCGCAGCCGGACGGACTGAATACGCTACGGGCGGCGTTCGGCTTTCAGGAAAGGCCGCACGCCGCCCGCATTTTGCGGATACTATGGCCGGGAAGCCGTCCTCAGGCGGCGGCTTCTTCCGTTTCCAGTTCGGCATAGCGCTCTGCTTCAGCGGCGATCAGCAGGTCGGCCAGGAACCAGTAAGCCTCGCCCCAGGCCGCCAGCACGGCATCGGTGGCGACGTCTTCACCCAGCACTTCGCGGATCGCCGGCAGCAGGGCTTCGGCAACATAGGGATAGTGTTCGGCCTTCACGCCCGTTTCGACATGACGGGTGACCATCCGCGCGACCGCGCCCGTCAGGTTCTCCAGCTTGTCGATGTTCTGGGCATAGCCAAGGATCGCGGCTGCCAGGCGGCGCGGCTGTTCGCCGCTTTCCTGGGCGGCCGAATCGAACATGTCGCGGATCGATTCGTTCTGGAACAGGCGGGCATACATCGCGGTGGTGATGGCGACGCCATGCTGCTGCAGCGCCGGCCCGGTGGCCTTCACGGTGGCAATGGTCTCGGGCGAAAGGGTGCGGGACATGGCGACTCCTAAAGATGCATTGGAGGGGCATCTATACGGAGCCGATTAAAACATGTAAACAGGGCGCATCATTTTTGCGGCGAACTGCCAGTGAGACCCCGATGCGCCTGACGCGACATACCGACTATGCCCTTCGCATCCTGCTCCAGGCCGCCCTGGAACCGGAACGGCGGCTGTCGATTGCCACAGTCGCGCAGGAACAGGGCATTGCCCGCAATCATGCGATGAAGCTGGTCAACCAACTGGCAGCCGGGGGCTTACTCGCCACGGTGCGCGGGCGCGGCGGCGGTTTTGCGCTGGGCCGCCCAGCGGAGGAAATCACCATCGGCGAGGTAGTGCGCCTGACCGAACCAGACCTACGCCCCGCCGATTGCGACACTTGTGCCCTTGCGGCAGGCTGCGGGCTGACCCCGGTCCTGTCGGGAGCGGTGCGGGCCTTCCTGGCCGAGCTTGACCGCCATACCCTGGCGCAGACCGCAGCAGGAACCCGCACGCCGTTTCACGTCGCCGCCGCCTAGCGCGGGCGCGCCGCAGTTCTCCCGCTGCCGGGGGACCCCTGGTCTATGAACGCGCCGAACCTGCGCTGATCAGGCGGCCTGACGGCTCCGCTCGCCGGCCTCAAGGTTCAGTTCTTCTGCCAGCAGAAACGCCAACTCGAGCGACTGAGCCGCATTGAGGCGCGGGTCGCAATGGGTGTGATAGCGATCGGCCAGGGCCTCGTCGCTGATCGCCACGGCGCCGCCGGTGCATTCGGTCACATCGCGGCCGGTCATCTCGATGTGGATACCGCCGGCATGGGTGCCTTCGGCCCGATGAACCGCGAAAAAGCCGCGCACTTCGGCCAGAATCCGCTCGAACGGACGGGTCTTGTAGCCGCTCTCGGCCTTGATGACGTTGCCGTGCATCGGATCGCACGACCACACCACCGGGTGCCCTTCGCGCTTCACCGCGCGCACCAGCGCCGGCAGCCCGCTTTCCACCTTGTCATGGCCATAGCGGCTGATCAGGGTCATCCGGCCCGGCTCGCGCCCGGGATTGAGCGTATCGAGCAAGCGCAACAGCGCATCCGGCGTCAGGCTGGGGCCGCACTTCATGCCGATCGGATTGCCAACCCCGCGCAGGAATTCCACGTGGGCGGAACCATCGAAGCGGGTGCGATCGCCGATCCACAGCATGTGGGCCGAACAATCATACCATTGGCCGGTCAACGAATCCTGCCGGGTCAGCGCCTCTTCATAAGGCAGCAGCAGGGCTTCGTGGCTGGTGTAGAAGCTGGTGCCCTGCAACTGCGGCACGCTGGACGGATCGATTCCGCAGGCTTCCATGAAATCCAGCGCTTCGCCGATGCGGCCCGAAACCTCGGCAAACTTCTGCGCCCAGGGCGAACGGTCCATGAACTCCAGCGTCCACTGGTGAACCTGGCGCAAATTGGCATAGCCGCCATGCGCAAAGGCGCGCAGCAGGTTCAGCGTGGCGGCCGACTGGCTATAGGCGCGCAGCATCCGGTCGGGATCGGGGATGCGGGCCTCGGGCGTGAAGTCGATGCCGTTGATGTTGTCACCCAGGTAGCTGGGCAGCTCCACTCCGCCCACCACTTCGACCGGCGACGAGCGCGGCTTGGCGAACTGGCCAGCCATGCGGCCCACCTTCACCACCGGCTGCTTGCTGGCGAACGTCAGCACCACGGCCATCTGCAGCAGCACCCGGAAAGTGTCACGGATGTTGTTGGGGTGGAATTCGGCGAAGCTTTCCGCGCAATCGCCGCCCTGCAGCAGGAACCCGCGCCCGGCCGCCACTTCGGCCAGATCGGCCTTCAGTGCCCGCGCTTCACCGGCAAAGACCAGTGGCGGGAACGTGGCCAGCGTCGCTTCGACAGCGGCAAGCTTCGCCTCGTCGGGATAGACGGGCATGTGCTTTGCCTCGGAGGACTGCCAGGATTGGGGATTCCAGTTCGTCGCCACGTTCATGCTCCTGCACGGGCCAAGCGCCCGCACGTTCAGATAGGAGCGGGCGCCATAAACCGCCAGTGGAGCAATGGAAAGCGCGGAATACCAGAACACCCTCGCCTAGCTGGCGAGGGCCATGCGGGAACTGTCAGGAGCCCTTCTTTTCCTCGGCAACCGGCACCCCGGCAACCGCCACGCCCGGTGGCACCACCGCAAGCCGCCACGACGCCGCCGGGATCAGATAACGACGGGCCAGCTCTTGCATCCGCGCGGGCGAAGTCACGGTATAGTCCGACAGAATCGAGCGCACCGCGCCGAACCGGCTGGGGTCGGCGGTTGCCCCTTCGAGCTGGTACATGAAGAACGCCGTGCCCGTGGCCGCGCGGGTGATCTGCTGGCGCAGCGGCTCAGTCACGCGGGCCAGTTCGTCGGCCGTGGGCGGATTGACGCCGAGATCGGCAGCGATCTCCTGCACCGTGGCGAAAAACACCGGCACATCGGCCGGCTGCAACTGGGCAAGCGCGGTGATCGAACCGCCCTTGTCGAGATCGACCGGCCACGAAGAAACGACCTGCGGGGCATAGCTGGCCCCCAGTTTCTCGCGCATGCGATCAAGCAGGCGATTGGTGAGCAGGCTGGTCAGGATCTCGATCTGCCGCCCTTCGCGCACGCCGGCGATGCCGCCGCCGGTGGGCCAGGAAACCAGTGCAGCGGCCTGATTGGCATCCCCTTGATGCGCCACGACGATGGAGCCGCCCCCAGCCGGAACCGGCGCGCTGGCTGCCAGCGTGGCAGCGGCAACCGGCGGGCGCCGCGGGAGCGCGCCAAAGGTGCGGGAGAGCGCATCGACGGTCTTGGCTCGATCGATATCACCAAAGATCTGCACCTCGATCGGGCCGGTGGCGAGGATCGGCTCCCACACCTGGCGGAAGCCTTCAGGCGTTGCCGCTTCCAGTTCCTGTGGGGTAGGCGTGCGATAGCGCGGATCGCTGCCATGCTGATAGAACTTCAGATCGCGTTGCAGCACGCCCTGGGGCGAAGTGCCCAGCCCGTCATACTGCAGCCGGGCCGCTGCGCGCGCGCGCAGCACCGGTGCCGGATCCCAGCGCGGCATCGCGAACTTGGCGGCGAACAGGTAAAGCTGGTCGGCCAGATCGGCTTGCCGCGTATCGGCGCTGAGGGTGAAATCGGCATCGTCGACAGTGAAGTTGAAGCCCATCTTGCGGCCGGTCGAGATCCGGTCGAGCTCGTCCTGGCCGAGCGTTGCCATGCCTGATCCGGCCAGCGCCATTTCGCCCAGCAGGATATAGGGCGCATCGCCCGAGGCGAAGGCCCGGTAGCCGGCGCCGAAACGCACCTTCACCGTGACCCGGCCCGGCTCGTCGGCACTGGGCCAGACCAGCGCCTTGACGCCATTGGCGAATTCGATTTGCTCGATGCCCGGCAGCACGGTCTGAACCTGCGCAACCGGCGGAGCGGGCGTGCCGATCGGTGGCAGCTGGTCGAACGACACCGGCTTTCCCGCCAGCCGCGCGCGGCCATCGGGTTTGACCGGTTGAGACAGGGCCAGGCGCAGCGCGGCATCATCGCCCTCGCCCGCCTTGACGGTGGTCATTACCGCGCGGGTCACCGTTCCGGCGAATAGCTGGCGGGAATGCCGCAACACGGCGGCCGGCGTGAACAGCGGAATGGAACGGGTGAAAATGCCCTGCACCACATCGGGCGCAGCAACCGTCTCGCGGATATCGACCGCTTGGACGATATCGTCGGCCACGCGGCTACCGGGCCGCAAGGCGGCCTGTTCGGCAGAACTCGCGAAAGCAACGTTCAATTCGGCCACTTCGCGGTCTATCTCCGCCTGGGAAGGCGCAGTGGCCAGCGCATCAGCGATCACCGCCCGCACATCGGTCAGGGCCGCCTTCCAGTCCTCGGTCAACGGCGTGATCGAGACGAACGTGGCATCGGCCGAGCGCGAGACGTCCTGCTGGCTGACTTGCGCCATCAGGAAGCTGGCCCCGGCGCGGGCCCGAGTTTCCAGCCGGCGATTGATGATGGACTGGGCAACCTGATCGATCATCAGGCCCTGATTATAGGCGATGGTATCGTTGACCTGCCGCCACGGCCGCAAGGTGGCCAGGGTGATCGAGCGCGGCAGATCCGGCTCGACCAGCGCCCTCACCTCGCCAACAGGCGCACCGCCCGAAACCGGGATGGCCCGCGCAGGCGCCACCGGATCACCGAACGAGGGCGCCGGGGTACGCGGGCCGGCAGCGCGCCAGCTGCCAAACCACTTGCCGACCAGCGCAGCCAGTTCGGCCGGGGGACGATCGCCAGCCAGCACGACCACGGTATTTTCCGGCCGGTACCAGCGGGCATGAAAGGCCCGGACCGACTGTTCGGTGGCGGCCGCCAATGCCGCGTCAGTCCCGATCGGGGCGCGGCTGGCCAGCGGTTGGCCGGCATAGAGCACTTCGCGCACGGCATCCTGCGCCCTTGCCGTAGCGCCGCCGCGCTCACGCTTTTCAGCCATGACAATCGGCAGGTCGGCCTTGATGTTGGCATCCGACAGGGTGGGCGCGGCGACCATGCCCGAGAGATACTTCATCGATTGATCGAGACTGGCAGCCGCTGCCTCTGGCAGGTCGATCTTGAAAGTTGTGCCGGTGGGCGTGGTTTCAGCGTTGGTATCGCTGCCGAAGGTGGCGCCCAGCCGCTGCCAGGCGGGAATCGCCTCTCCGTCGCCCAGATAGCGGGACTGGCGAAATACGAGGTGTTCGATCAGGTGGGCATAGCCGCGTTCGTGTTCGCGTTCATAAAGCGACCCGACTTCCACCCGCACCCGGATCGAGACCTGCCCCGGAGGAACGCCATTATGGCGAACTGCATAGCGCACCCCGTTCGGCAGTTCGCCAAAGGTCCAGTTCTTGTCCTGCGGCACATCGCTGCCCCGGTAAAGCCAGGGGGCGACAGCAGGCGAACTGCGCTTGGCAGCCGTTTGCGCCTGGGCCGCACTGACCAGCGGGCCGGACAGGGCCAGTCCCGCCAGCGGCAGGGCGGCAACCGCAAGGCGAGCGAGGGTGGCGAAGCGGGCGGCGCGCGGCAGGATCGGCATACTGCTTGGTATAGGGCCTCGATTGATGAAGGACCAGTGAATAGGGGGCCCGCCAGCCCGCGCGATCAGCGCTTGGCCGCTGGGGCCTGGGCAGCTGCAGGCGGCTCGGCTGCGGCGCGCATAGCCTGGACTTCGGCAAGGGTCCGCGAATCGAGCAGTTCGACCTGGAACACCAGATCGGCATTCGCCGGAACGGGGCCGGCAGCCCTCGCCCCATAGCCCAGCGCCGCCGGGATGCAGAACCGCCAGACGCCTCCGCGCGGAACCAGTTGCAGGCCTTCTCCGAAGCCCGAAATAACCCCATCCACGGTCATCGGGGTGGACATCGCCTGATCGAACACCTGCCCGCTGGCCGCCAGATAGCCGATGTAATTGATCAGCACGTAATCGGTAGCGCCGGCCTTGACGCCTTCGGCGGCCCGCAGCACGCTATAGCCAAGGCCCGATGCGGTTTTGGCCGTGCAGGTACGCTGCGCGGCAGGCACCACCGGCTGCAGTGGCAGCGGGATCACCGCCGAAGGAGCCGGCACGGAAGGCGCGGCGGCAGAAGCAGCGATGACGGCAAGAGCGGCAGCAAGCATGAACGGCCTTTCGGGCAGGTAGGAAGCGTGATCGCCACCTTACGGGGCCGGCGATGGCGCCACAAGCACTTGCGCCCTTGACCATGAGGCCCGCCCCCCTACATGCGCTGCACCATGTTTATTGAAACTGAAACAACGCCGAACCCGGCCACGCTCAAGTTCCTTCCCGGCCAGCAGGTGATGGCCGCCGGCACGCGCGAATTCACGTCGCCCGAAGATGCCGCCGCTTCACCGCTCGCGCAGGCCCTGTTCGACCTGGGCGAGGTGACCGGCGTGTTCTTCGGACGGGAGTTCATTTCGGTTACTGCCGCGCCGGGCGTTTCCTGGAGCGTGCTCAAGCCGCAGGTCGTGGCGATGCTGCTGGATCACTTCGTATCCGGCGCGCCGCTCTTTTCCGGCGCCAGCGCCGACGGGATCACCGTTCCCGCCGAAGGCAACGAGGATTTCGGCGATGACCCGGCCGATGCCGACATCGTGGCCCAGATCCGTGACCTGATCGAAACCCGCGTACGCCCTGCCGTGGCCAACGATGGCGGCGACATCGTCTATCGGGGTTTCCGCGAAGGGGTCGTCTATCTGGCGATGCAGGGCGCCTGCTCCGGCTGCCCCTCGTCCACGGCCACACTGAAGCAGGGGATCGAAAGCCTGCTGAAGCATTACGTGCCCGAAGTCGTCGAAGTTCGCGCCGCCTGAAGGCCGCACACTTGGCAGAGCAAACAACCCTGGTGATCGACAGCGCGACCGAGGCCTGCTCCGTCGCGCTTGTCCGCGCGGGCGAGGTCCTCGCCGGGGATTGGCAACTGCTCGGCCGCGGCCATGCCGAACGGCTGGTGCCGATGATCGCCGCCTTGCCCGGCAAGGGCCGCGCAGATCGCATCGCGGTTGCGCTGGGGCCGGGCAGCTTCACCGGCGTGCGCGTTGGCCTGGCCGCCGCACGCGGGCTAGCGTTGGCGTGGGGGGCAGAACTGGTCGGCTATCCGACGCTTGGCCTGATTGCCGCACAGGCACGGGCTGAAGTAGGTCCGGTTCCGGTCACGGTCGCCATCACCGGCGGCCACGGCGAATGGTTCGTGGAAAGTTTCGATGCAGATGGTGCATCGGCCGCCCCTCTGGCATCGCTGAAGCCCGATGCGGCAGCGCTGCTGCCCGCGGCGGATGTTGTGGCCGGCAATCAGGCAGCCGCGCTGGTGGAGCGGCGCGGGCATGGTACCGCGCTGGACCTGCGCCCCGATGCCCGCGCCTTCCCGCTGTTGCCCGCGGCGCTGCTGACCGTGGAAACCGCCCCGCTCTATGGCCGCCCGCCCGATGCGCGCCTACCCGGCGGGGTGCTGCCCGCGGCCGGAGCCTGACCGTGCCCATAGGCTCGGCCCCTGCCGACGATATCGACCTGATCATGGCGGTCATGCACCAGGCATTCGATCCCGAGTTCGGCGAAGCGTGGAACCGGCGGCAAGTTGAAGACGCGCTTCTGATTGGTAATTGCCATTACTTGCTGGCCGGCCCCACTGGCGAAGATCTGGATGAAGATCGCACGCCGGAGTCTACGGCTGCGGGATTTGCCCTGTCACGAACCGGATTCGACGAAGAAGAACTCCTGCTCCTTGCAGTAGCCCCCCAATATCGCCGCCGCGGAGTGGGAGCACGGTTGCTGTCGCGCCTTGCAGAAGATGCGCGTAAACGTGGAGCAAACCGACTCCTGCTCGAAATGCGCCGTGGGAATCCCGCCGAAGCGCTATATCGCGCCGATGGATTTGAAGCGATTGGCTTGCGCCCCAAATATTACCGCACTCTCGGCGGCAATCTCCTTGATGCAATCACCTTTTCCCGGCGCATCGATTAAACTCGCATATCCACGGCGCATTTCAGCCCTTGGGGTTTGCAGCCATATTGGCAGTGATCTACCTAATCCAAAAGAATCGAGTCTTGTTTTCAGGAACCATTCGGTTCAAAGCTGCATTGATCCGGCAGGTTTCGTAGTCCCGCCGGTATAAAAGCCCAACGGTCGCACTAAATTACGAGGAACACGCCATGGAAAATCCGCAGAACGACTTGAGCGAGATGCTCATCACCCTTACTTCCGACATAGTTGCCGCTCACGTCAGCAACAACAGCGTTTCCGTGGGTGATCTTCCCGCCCTGATCACGAACGTTTACGGTGCGCTTTCGGGCCTTGGCCAGACCGCGCCCGTGGCCGAAGCGCCGCCAGAGCCCGCCGTGTCGATCCGTTCGTCGGTAAAGCCCGATCACATCGTCTGCCTGGAAGATGGCAAGAAGCTGAAGATGCTTAAGCGCCACCTGATGACGCACTACAACTTGACCCCGGAACAGTATCGCGCCCGCTGGAACCTGCCGGCCGACTATCCGATGGTTGCCCCCAATTACGCCGAAAAGCGCCGCGAACTGGCCAAGAAGATTGGCCTTGGCCGCAAGCCTGGCGCCAAGCGCGGTCGCCCGGCGAAGGCCAAGGCCTGATCCGCTAGCGCTTCGACGCAGCATTCGTGTGGGATGAAACGCCCCGCACAACCATTGCAGAATGGCCTCGCCCGCGTCATATCGGGCGAGGCCATTTTCATCAGGTTTCCAGAAACGCCGTGCACCAACCCATCGACATCGAGGCCCTCTGCAATGAGCGCGGCCTGAGGATCACCGATCAGCGCCGGGTCATCGCCCGCGTCCTGTCGGAAAGCGACGACCACCCGGACGTGGACAAGCTGCACGAACGCGCCTCGGCGATCGACCCGCGCATTTCGATCGCCACGGTCTACCGCACGGTCCGCCTGTTCGAGGAAGCAGGCATCCTGGACCGTCATGATTTCGGGGATGGCCGGGCGCGCTATGAAGCGACTCCGGAAGCGCACCACGATCACATGATCGACGTCGAAACCGGCAAGGTAATCGAATTCGTCGATCCCGAACTGGAAGCCCTGCAGCGCCAGGTTGCCGAGCGACTGGGCTATCGCCTGGTCGACCACCGCATGGAACTGTTCGGCGTACGGATTGACCGCGAAGGCGACGCAAGCGGCAAGCCGCCCCGGCGATGAGCGAAGCCGGCGCCACAGCGTCGTCTGCCACGCCTTTCTCCGGACATCTGCGTGCGGCTGGCCGCGCAGTGTTGCTGGGCATGGCACTGCTCGTCTCGGTGCCGCTCCATTTTCTGATCCGGCCGATTGTACGCCACTCCCCGGTGCCGCGCTTTTTCCTGGGCCTCGTGGCCCGCATCGTAGGCGCGCGGGTGGAAATCGTTGGCACGCCCTTGCGGCGCAATGCGTTCCTGATCTCGAACCATGTATCATGGCTCGATATCCCGGCGCTGGCCGGCGCCAGCGGCACCGCCTTCGTCGCCAAGGCCGAAGTGGCCTCTGTGCCGGTGCTGGGCTGGCTTTGCCGCCTCAACCACACGGTCTTTGTCCAGCGCGAGTCGCGGCTTGATGTGGCAGCGCAGATCAACGCCCTGTCCCAGGCGCTGGAAGACAACCACTGCGTTGCGGTGTTTCCTGAAGGCACCACGACCGACGGCCTCTCGCTGCTCCCGTTCAAGAGCGCGATGCTCAAAGTGCTGGAACCGCCGCCGCCCGGCCTGCTCGTCCAGCCCGTCCTGCTCGACTATGGTGCGCTGGCCCCGGTTATTGGCTGGGTGGGCGATGAAGACGGCCTCGCCAATACGCTGCGGATACTGGCCCGTCCCCGCACCTTCCCCCTGCGGATCTGCTTTCTGGAACCGTTCTCGCCAGAAGATTTTCCCGGCCGCAAGGCAGTAGCCGCCGAGGCGCGCCGGCGCATCGCCGAAGCGCTGGACCAGGCACTTGAACGGGCCGCCGTTCGGAGCGGACCGGCGAAAATGCCGCCCCCTGCCCCTGCCGGCAGCGAAGCGCATGAACGGGCGGGAGGCGAGTAATACCGGGATCGCCCAACCTGTTTGAATACTTGCCGGGAAATAGGGGTTTAACGATATGTCCCGGAAACAGGCTACTTAATGGTGCCTGATTAGGGCGTAGACCCGAAGTAACGGGAGACCCCTGATGATCGCTCAACTGGCGCGCCGTAGCGGGCGAGCACTGATCGCGCTTACGCTCCTCGCGCTGGCCCTTCTCGCGATTGTCGCAACCGCCTTCAGCTCGCAGATCGGTCACGATGCCCCGGCCCGCCTTTACCTTGCAATCAGCGCATTGCTCTGGCTGACGGTGTTGGCAGCGGCCATCTGGGCCAGCCGCATGGTCCGCCGGCGGATCACGGAACCGTTGGAAAACACCGTTCGCGCCATCACCCGTCTGGCCGGCGGGGACTTCGAAACCCCGATCGAGGGCACCGGACGCGTCGACGAACTGGGCGCCATTGCCCGCGCGATGGAAGTATTCCGGGCGGCCGGCAGCACGCGCGAACAGGCGCGCAACGATCAGCAGCGCGTGATCGAGGCGCTGTCGCGCGCCCTTGACCGGCTTGCCCGGCAAGACCTTGAATGCCGCATTCGCGAGGAATTTCCGGCCGATTACGTCGAACTCCGCCACGATTTCAATCGCGCGGCCGATTCGCTGGCGCACGCGATGGGGGCGGTCCGCATCGGCACGGCAGGCGTGATGGGCAGCATCACCGAGATCCGCGCCGCATCCGAAGACCTGGCCCGCCGCAACGAGCAGCAGGCCGCGAGCCTTGAGGAAACCGCCGCGGCGATGACCCGCGTTTCCGGTGGGTTGACCGAGACGGCCAATCACGCAGCCTCCGTCCAGCACTCGGTGACCGAAGCACAGGCCGCTGCCGCGCAAGGCGGGGCAGTGGTGCAGCGCGCGGTCGCCGCGATGGCCGCAATCGAGCGTTCCGCCCGCGAGATCACCCAGATCATCGAAGTGATCGACGGCATTGCCTTCCAGACCAACCTGCTGGCCCTGAACGCCGGAGTGGAGGCCGCCAGGGCGGGAGAATCCGGCAAGGGTTTCGCCGTGGTCGCCAACGAGGTCCGGGCGCTGGCCCAGCGTTCGGCCGAGGCCGCGCAGGACATCAAGGGCCTGATCACCAACAGCACGGCGCAAGTCAGCGCCGGGGTTGAACTGGTGGGTGAGACCGGCGCCAAGCTGGAGGAAATCGTCGGCCGGGTGAGCGACATGGCGGGACTGGCCACCGGCATTGCCCGCTCCACCGAGGAACAAGCCGAAAGCTTGCGCCAAGTCAGCGCTGCCGTATGCGAAATGGACCTGATGACCCAGCAGAACGCGGCCATGGTCCAACAATCCTATGCCGCCACCCGCGCATTGGCCGAGGAGGCGCGCTGCCTGTCGGAACTGGTCGGATCATTCCGCACCCGTGATCTTGCCGCACGGGCCGGCGGATCGGCCGAGCAGCGGCGGGCCAGCCTTTCCAGCGCCATCCGACCAGCACCTGGCCCGGCCCTGCGCCCCGCCATCGCCCCGACGGTTCACGGCGCGCTGGCCCTTGCGCCGGAACAGGATTGGTCGAGCTTTTAGGGCACCGCACAGCGGCTCGCCTCTCGGCGCTTCAAAATGCGGCGCAATTGCCTTATGGGCGCGCCATGCAATCCTCCACCGCCCCCAAGACCTATCGGGTCAAGAGCTTCGGCTGCCAGATGAACGTCTATGACGGGGAGCGGATGGCCGAACTGCTCAATCAGCAGGGCATCACCCCGGCAGCCGAGGGCGAGAATGCCGACCTCGTGGTGCTCAACACCTGCCATATCCGCGAAAAAGCGGCCGAAAAGGTCTATTCCGATATCGGCCGGATCGTGAAGGACTGGGGCCGCGACGATGGCTCCAGCCCGCTGATTGCCGTGGCCGGCTGCGTGGCCCAGGCCGAGGGCGAGGAAATCATGGCCCGCGCGCCGGCAGTGAAGATGGTGGTTGGGCCGCAGGCCTATCACCGCCTGCCCGACATGATCGCCGAGGCCGCCTCCGGGCGCCGCGCGGTGGATACCGACATGCCGGCCGAAACCAAGTTCGGCGCGTTGCCCGCCCGCCGCAAGGTCGGGCCCAGCGCCTTCCTGACCGTGCAGGAAGGGTGCGACAAGTTCTGCACTTATTGCGTGGTGCCCTATACCCGCGGCGCGGAAATCTCCCGCCCGTTTGCCGATGTGGTGGCCGAGGCGGAACGACTAGTGGAAGCCGGGGCGCGCGAGCTGACCCTGATCGGCCAGAACGTCAATGCCTGGTCTGGAGAGGATGCCAAGGGCCGCGCCGTGGGACTGGACGGACTGATCCGCCACCTGGCCGCCCTGCCCTCGCTCGCCCGGATTCGCTATACCACCAGCCACCCCAACGACATGACCGACGGCCTGATCGCCGCCCATGCCGAAGTGGAAAAGCTGATGCCGTTCCTGCACCTGCCGGTGCAGGCGGGCAGCGACCGGGTACTGCGGGCGATGAACCGTTCGCACACCAGCGATTCCTATCTGCGCATTCTCGACAAGGTGCGCGCCGCACGGCCCGATATTGCCCTTTCCGGCGATTTCATCGTTGGCTTTCCGGGCGAAACCGATGCCGAGTTCGAGGAGACGCTGCAGTTGGTGGACCGCGTGGGCTATGCCCAGTGCTTCAGCTTCAAGTATTCGCCCCGCCCCGGCACCCCGGCCGCCACGATGGAGGGGCAAATCGCGCCGCAAGTGATGGACGAACGCCTGCAGCGCCTGCAAGCCGCACTGAACCGCGACCAGCACGCCTTCAACCTCGGCTCGGTGGGCAAGCGCTGCACCGTGCTGGTGGAACGCAAGGGCAAGCTGCCCGGCCAGTGGTTGGGCAAGAGCCCGTGGCTGCAATCGGTCCACTTCGAGGGCGAAGCCGCGATCGGCGATCTGGTGGAAGTGGAACTGATCCTGGGCGGGCCCAATTCGCTGCACGCCCGGCTGCTGGCGCCAGTGGCCGGCTGAACCGGAGCGGCCGGCCCTTCCGGCGGTTTTTCCACACCGCCAAGCGGTCGCAGCGCTTGTCTGTAACAAAGGCGTGTCTATCTTCCATGCGTGGCCCGCATTTCTCGCCGGCTGCCTGAAAGGAGCGCATGGCCCGCAAAACCGTTCGCGCCCACGAGGATATGGCGCATCCGTGGTCGTCCGATGCCAAACGGGATGCTTCCCGTCGCGCGCGGGCCGAGCTGGAATTCGAGGAGCCGACCGTTCTGGGCGCGCTGTTCGGACAGTTCGATTCCAACCTCGTGCTGCTGGAAAACCGGCTCGGCGTCTATATCGCCGCGCGCGGTAATCGCATCCAGATCGAAGGCGGCGAAGATGCGGTGGCCCGCGCCCGCGAAGTGCTGAAAGGCATGCACCAGCGGTTGATGAACGGACAGGAACTGGACGTCGGGGCGGTCGAAGCCCTGATCGCCATGTCGAATGAGCCGACCCTGGAAGGAATCATCACCGGCACCGATCAGACCCCGCCGATCATGATCCGCACCCGGCGCAAGACCATCGTGCCGCGCTCGGCTACGCAGATCGAATATATGCGCAGCCTGGCGCGCGACGATGTGATCTTCGCGCTTGGCCCGGCCGGCACCGGCAAGACCTATGTGGCCGTGGCCCAGGCGGTCAGCCAGTTGATGAGCGGCTCGGTGCAGCGGCTGATCCTGTCGCGCCCGGCGGTGGAAGCGGGCGAACGGCTCGGCTTTCTGCCTGGCGACATGAAGGAGAAGGTCGATCCTTATCTCCGCCCGCTTTACGATGCGCTGTATGATTGCATGCCGCCCGAACAGGTGGAACGGCGCATGGCCAGCGGTGAGATTGAAGTGGCGCCCATCGCCTTCATGCGCGGGCGCACCCTGGCCGATGCCTTCGTGATCCTCGATGAAGCGCAGAACACCACGCCGGCCCAGATGAAGATGTTCCTGACCCGCTTTGGCCAGAACAGCCGCATGGTGATCTGCGGCGATCCGCGGCAGGTCGACATTCCCGGCGGCGATGCAATGAGCGGGCTGGCCGATGCGGTCAGGCGGCTCGAAGGGGTGGAAGGCATTTCGGTGGTGCGCTTCGGCGCGGCTGACGTGGTTCGCCACCCGATCGTGGGCCGGATCGTCGAAGCCTATGAGGGCAAGGATGCCTGATTTGAACACCTTGCGCTTCGCGGCGCGCTACCGCAGGATCGCCTGATGCTTTCGCTCGACATAGAAATCGACGCGCCCTGGCGCAACGAGGTGGACTGGGCAGACGTGGCCGAGGCGGCCGCTCAGGCCGCCGCCGAGGTGGCACCCGAGCTTGCCAATCCGCGGCTTTCGGCCAGCCTGCTGTTCACCTCGGACGCGGAAGTGCACACCCTGAACCGCGAATGGCGGGCCAAGGACAAGCCGACCAACGTGCTGTCATTTCCGATGATGGCGCGCGAGGAGCTTGTCGCCCTTGCCCCTGACGGGGCACCGGAAATGCTGGGTGACCTGGCGCTGGCGGCCGAAACCTGCGCCCGCGAGGCAGCAGAAAAAGGCGTGCCGTTGCAGCACCACGCCGCCCACCTGATCATTCATGGCCTGCTGCACCTTGCCGGCCACGATCACGAACTGGGCGATACCGAAGCGGAAGCGATGGAAGCTTTGGAAACAAAGGCGCTTGCGAAAATGGGTATTGCCGACCCATATGCGGACCACGGCGGCTGACCGCCGGTTTGAGGAACGGAAAATCTGACGATGGCCGAAAATGGCCGCAATGGCAGCGACTCTCCCAATGGAGACGGAGACAGTAGCAGACGGAGCGTCTGGAAGAGCCTGAAGCGGTTCTTCGATCCCGACCACGATCAATCGCTGCGCGCCGCGCTGGAAGAAGTGATCGACGAGCACGAGGACGATCCGTCCGGCGGCCCGGCCAACGATCTTTCCGCGCTGGAACGGCAGATGGTCCGTAACCTGCTGCATTTCAGCGAACATGACGCCGATGACGTAGCTATCCCGCGCGGCGAGATCGTGGCCGTGCCAGCCTCTGCCAGCTGGGACGAACTGATTTGCATGTTCGCCGAACACGGTCACAGCCGCATGCCGGTCTATGGCGAAACGCTGGATGAGATCCTGGGCATGATGCACATCAAGGATGTCTTCCCGTTCCTGGCCACCGGCAAGGCCCCGCCAAAAGACTGGACCACGCTGATGCGCCAGCCGCTGTTCGTGCCGCAGGCGCGCGGCGCGCTCGACGTTCTGGCCGACATGCGGGCCAGCCGGGTTCACCTGGCCGTGGTGGTCGATGAATATTCCGGCACCGACGGGATCATCACGATCGAGGATCTGGTGGAAGAAATCGTCGGCGAGATCGAGGACGAGCACGACGATGCGCCGACCGAGTTGATCCTGCCGATGCCCGATGGCACCTGGGATGCCGATGCCCGGGTCGAGCTGGAAGAAGTGGGCGAAAAGGTCGATGCCCGCCTTGCCGAAGTGGAAGAGGACGTTGACACGTTGGGCGGGCTGGCATTCCTGCTGGCCGGCCAGGTTCCTTCCCCCGGCGCCATTCTGGCGCATGACAGCGGATGGAAACTTGAGATAACAGCAGGTAACGAACGCCACGTGACCCGCCTGCGGCTGCACCCGCCAGCCGATATGGCAACCACCGATGCCTGAGCTGAAGCCGATCCGTTTTCCATCCCTCCCCCTCCGGGACAACAGGACTATATCGAAGTGATGCGTCGCCTGCCGCCTCTCCGCGCGCTCGAGGCCTTCGTGCGGGTCGTGCGCCTTGGTTCCGCCAAGGCCGCGGCGAGCGAACTTGCGCTCAGCCCCTCGGCCCTTTCGCGCCGGGTTCAGGCGCTGGAGGATTTCACCGGCAAAAAACTGTTTCAGCGCCAGCATCAGGCCATGAAGCTGACCGAAGACGGTCAGGCCTTCTACGATGCTGTCAGCCCCAAGCTGGAAGAACTGGCCGAAGCGGTGGAAAGCCAGATCGATACCGGCCAGGTGCTGCGCCTGCATCTGGGCGTGCCCTCGCTGTTCGGCGGCCAGCGGTTGTTCCCCCACCTGCCGGAGCTGCGCAAGCTGCACCCGCGGCTGCACATCGATATCGATACCGGCTCGCACCACGAAGCACGGCTGGGTGATACGCTGGATGCGGCCATCATCCTATCGCCCCTACCCGATCCGGCGCTCTATTCGATCCGGCTCGATCACAACCGGGTCTATGCGATCA
>CAZVHM010000008.1:20033-45956 GCA_964627175.1 uncultured Novosphingobium sp.
CCCGATCCGGCGCTCTATTCGATCCGGCTCGATCACAACCGGGTCTATGCGATCACCTCCACGGCCGTGGCCGCCGAACTGGGGCCCAAGCCCGATCTCACCAAGCTCGAAAAGCAGACCTTCCTGGTCCACACCGACCTCCCGGAAAGCTTCGCGGCATGGAAACGGGCGGCCGGCCTTGGCGATTTCAACCCTGTGGCGATCGACCATTTCGATTCGGGCCAGCTGCTGCTCGAAGCGGCCGCCAATGGACTGGGCATCGCCATCATGCATTCCGACCATTTCAACCGCGCCGGCGACGAGCGGTTGGCCCGGGTCTATGATTTCGAGGTCGAAAGCCCCTATTCCTACTGGTTCGTCTGTCGCCCGCGGGCGCTGCATTCCCGCCCGGTGCGGCTGTTCCATGACTGGCTGATCAAGGCCGGAGTCTAAGCCGCCGAGGCGCTGATTTCGGCTACCCGCGCATTCAGCAGCCCGGCCGCCACTACCGGGGCCAACCGCACCTGCAAGCCCCGCCGGCCACCGTTGAGGAAAATCGCATCGTGGGCGAGCGCGGCCGCATCGAGCGCCACCGGCACTGCGCGGCGCTGGCCGAACGGGCTGATACCGCCCACCTTGTAGCCGGTCAGCCGCTCGGCTTCGGCAGGCTGCATCATCTGCGCCGCCTTGCCGCCCAATGCTGCGGCCAGCTTCTTCATCGCCACTTCGCGGTCTGAAGCCACGATCGCACAGGCCGGCCGGCCATCCACCAGCACCATCAGCGTCTTGAACACCTGATCGGGCGCCACCCCCAGCGCCTCGGCCGCCTGAAGGCCCACCCGCTCCGCACCGGGATCATAACCATATTCGTGAACGGTAAAGGCCGCCCCCGCCTTGCCCAGCGCCACGGTAGCCGGCGTTCCCTTGGCCACGTCCTGTCCTCCACATGCACAAAGAGCGCGGAAATCGCTTTCCGCGCCCCTGGCATAGCCTATCGCACAGGCGATCAGCCTTCCGAAACGGTGGCCTTCACGATCTTGCCCGGCTCGCGCGGCGGCTCGCCCTTGGGCAGCGCGTCGACATGCTCCATGCCTTCAACCACCTGGCCCCACACGGTGTACTGGCGATCGAGGAAGGTCGCATCGTCAAAGCAGATGAAGAACTGGCTGTTGGCCGAGTGCGGCGCCGAAGTGCGCGCCATCGAGCAGACACCGCGCACGTGCGGTTCGGCGTTGAATTCGGCCTTGAGGTCGGGCTTCGACGAGCCGCCCATGCCGGTGCCGTTGGGGCAGCCGCCCTGCGCCATGAAGCCGGGGATCACGCGGTGGAACTTCACACCATCGTAGAAACCTTCGCTGGCCAGTTCCTTGATCCGCTCCACGTGGCCGGGGGCCAGGTCGGGGCGCAGCTTGATCTTCACATCGCCACCTTCGCCGTTGCCGGTGTCGAGGGTGAGGGTCAGGTATTCGTCGGCCATCATGGTCTCCTGCACATTCGAGCCGCTCATATAGGGGCGGCAGCAATAAAGTCACCCTCTCCCGCCCCCGCGCGGTTGCAATTGCGAGCAAGCGCAATAGACCGGCGTTTAATGGCTGCCGAGGAACAGGATCAGACCTTGCTGGACAATGCCGCCGCCCCGCGCACGGGTGGTGAGCCCGCGCGCGCCAGCGAGGGCGGCGAATCGGATAGCCTGGACAAGGAAAACCGCCTCAAGTCCGATTATGTCCGGCGCGTCCGCGATGCGCTTGACGAAGGCGAGCGGGACCAGGTCTACGATCTGGTCGAGCCGCTGCACCCTGCCGACATCGCTGACCTGTTCGAACTGCTGGATGCCGACGAGCGTCCAGCCCTTGCCAGCGCCATCACCGACCTGATGAGCGCGGACGTGATCGCCGAGTTGAATGATCACGTCCGCGAACAGTTGGTGGAAGACCTGCCGGCAGAGGACATCGCCGAGATCGCCGAACAGCTCGACACCGACGATGCGGTGGCGATGCTGGAGGATCTCGACGAGGAGGACCAGCAGGCCGTCCTTGCCGAAATGGAGCCGGAAGACCGCGCGGCGATCGAAAGCGCGCTGTCCTTCCCCGAAGAATCCGCCGGCCGTCTGATGAGCCGCGATTTTGTCGCCGTGCCCGAACACATGACGGTTGGCGACCTGATCGACTACTTGCGCGAGAGCCGCCAGCTCGCCACCGAATTCTGGGAAGTTTTCATCGTCGATGCGCTCCACCACCCGGTGGGCACCTGCCTGCTGTCGTGGATCCTGCGGGCGCCGCGCAGCGTGGCCCTGTCCGATGTGATGAAGCGCGACCAGACCCTGATCCCGGTCACGATGGATCAGGAAGAGGTTGCTCTGCGCTTCCAGAAATATGCTCTGATTTCCGCCGCGGTGGTGGATGATGCCGGCCGGCTGGTCGGCCAGATCACGGTGGACGACGTGGTCCACATCATCCAGGAAGAGGCAAGCGAGGACATCCTGCGCCTGTCGGGCGCGGGCGATGGCGATATCAACGAGCCGATCCTGCTGACCGTCCGCACCCGCTTGTCGTGGCTGGTGGTGAACCTCGGCACCGCGCTCATCGCCTCATCGGTGGTCGGGCTGTTCCAGACTGCCATTGCCAAGTTTGCCTTGCTGGCGGTGCTGATGCCGATCGTTTCAGGGATGGGCGGCAATGCGGGAACGCAAACCCTGGCCGTGGTTGTCCGCGCGATTGCCACCAATCAGCTGACCAGCTCCAACACGGTTCGCATGATCCTGCGCGAACTGCGCATCGCGCTGACCAACGGGGCCACCCTGGGCCTGCTGATCGGTTCGGGCACGGCCCTTCTGTTCGGCAACCCGCTGCTTGGTCTGGTGATCGGCGCCGCGATGGTGATCAACAACCTCGTGGCGGGCCTTGCCGGCATTCTCGTCCCGGTCACGATGGACCGGCTGCGCGTGGACCCGGCTGTATCTTCGGCCGTATTCGTGACCACGGCCACCGATGTCATGGGGTTCTTCTCGTTCCTCGGTCTTGCCGTGCTGAGCGGGCTGACCTCCTGAAGGATCGCACATGCCGCTCAGCATGACCAAGGTTGCTTATGGGGCGCAGTCGCTGGAAGAAGTCCACGGCTGGTTCTCCGCTGGCGGGCGCCGTGGGAAGGAAGGCGAAGTCGTCAGCCTGACCACCCGCTACCTGCCCAAGCGCCATGCCGAAATGATCGGCGGTTCGGTTTACTGGATCCTCAAGCATCAGCTGGTTGCCCGCTCGGAAATCCTCGGCTTTGGCGAGGCGGAAGGCGGACGGGTGGCAATCCTCATCTCGGCGCGGCTGATCGATGTTCAGCCGCGCGCCCGGCGCGCCCACCAGGGCTGGCGCTATCTGGAAGAAGCCGATTGCCCGCCCGATCTTGGCAGCGGCGAGGAAGGCGACCTGCTGCCCGGCCATCTGGCCCACGAACTGGCCAAACTCGGCCTCGCCTGAAGCACCATCCGGCGGCCCGGATCAGTTCGGCTCCACGCCGATGCCCTGGCGCGGCACCGGCTTGGGCGCCAGCCACACCACAACAACCGAGACAAAAATCGCCAGCGCCGCGATCACTGTTGTGCTGTTCAGCGCCACGGTAATCGCCTGCACATCGACGATGCCGTTGACGTAACTGCGGATCGCCTCCGTTCCCAAACCGGCCTTTTCCAACGCGTCAACAGTGGCGGCCGGATTCAGCGTATTGGCGATCTCGTTGTGCACCACGCGCTGCTCGTTGTTCCAGTAGGTCAGCACGAGCGAGGTCGAGAACGCCACCGCCAGCGTGCGCAGGAACGCCTGCAGGCCCGCGCCAGAAGCAGTTTCCTCCGGATCGACCGCGTTCAGCACCAGCGTGGTCAGCGGGATGAAGAAGAACGGCATGCCAAAGCCCATCAGGAAGATCGGCAGGGCATAGTCCCACATCGTCTGGTCCGTGGTCCAGCCGGCACGCATCAGCGTGGCCAGCCCGATCAAGCTCAGCCCCACGGTAATCAGAATGCGCGGATCGACGGTGCGCGAAGCCGATAGCTTGCCGGCCAGTGGCGCCACGAAAATCGCGGCCAGCGAGCTCGAAGCAGTGACGATGCCGGAATTCTGCGCCGAATAGCCGACCACCGATTGCAGCCACTGCGGAATGACCACGTTGCCCGAAAAGAACGCGCCATAGGCCAGGGTCATCGTGATCAGCGCGGAAGTGAAGCCGATGTGGCGAAATATCCTGAGGTCCACCGCTGGGTGTTCTTCGGTCAATTCCCAGATCACGAAAGCCACGAACCCGATAGCGGCCGCCAGCGACAGCAGCACGATCTTGGTATCGGCAAACCAGTCATGCTCGCGCCCGGTATCCAGCACGATCTGCAGGCAGCCGATCCAGAACACCAGCAGGATCAGGCCAACCGTATCAATCGGAGCACGGAAAGTGGGGCTCTTCACCGGAGCAAGCAACACGGCCGCGGCGATGGTTGCCGCAATCGCGATCGGCACGTTGATCAGGAAGATCCAGTGCCAGCTCCAGTTATCGGAAATCCACCCGCCCAGAATAGGGCCAAGCGCCGGGCCAAGCAGTGTGGTCATCGCCCACACCGCCATGAACTTGGCCCGCCGTTCCGGCGGGAAGATCATCATCATCAGGGTCTGCGACATCGGCATCAGCGGGGCGCCAAACACCCCCTGCCCGATCCGCGCCGCCACCAGCACGCCCAACGTGGGCGCGATTCCGCAAAACAGCGAAAACAGGCCAAACCCCAGCAACGAAACCACGAACACCCGCACTGCGCCAAAACGCATTGCCAGCCATCCCGTCAGCGGCACGCACACCGCCTCGGCCACCGCATAGGAGGTGATGATCCAGGTGCCCTGCTCCATCGTGATGCCAAGGTCGCCGGCAATGTGCGGTATCGAGACATTGGCGATGGTCAGGTCCAGAACCACCATGAAATTGCTGAGCGCAAGGATCACGCCCGCCGCCCATTGCTGGCGAACGGTCAACTGCGGACGAAATGCGCCCGCCGAAAGCTGGGGTGCGGGGCCGGCCACGGCTCAGTTCGCCGCGGAAACGTCGATCTCGACTTCCATCGAGAGGCCGACGCGCAGCGGATGAGCAGCCAGTTCCTTGGGATCAAGCTCGATCCGCACCGGCACGCGCTGCACCACCTTGATCCAGTTGCCCGTGGCGTTCTGGGCCGGGATCAATGCGCTGGAAGCACCGGTGCCGCCGGCGATACCGGCCACCTTGCCGCGATAGACCACGTCGCTGCCATAGATGTCGGCGGTCACTTCCACCGGCATGCCCACGCGCACGCGGCGCAGCTGGCGTTCCTTGAAATTGGCATCCACATAGAGCTGGCCGATCGGCACGATGGTCATGATCGCTACGCCCTGGGCCACGCGCTGCCCCACCTGCACCTGCCGGCGGGCAATCACCCCGTCGATCGGCGCGCGGATCACGGCGCGTTCCACGTCCAGCCGGGCCGCATCGACCCGCGCCTTGGCGGCCAGCACGGCCGGATCGGTATCCTCGTTCGCCCCGGCCACCAGCGCCTCGCTGGCGGCAAACTGGCCCTGGGCCGAAAGGCGCCCGGCCTCGGCCTGGGCCATGGTAGCGCGCGCCTGAGCCACGGCGGCCGCCGCAGCATCATACGCGCGCCGGGCCGAAGTCAGTTCCTCGCCCGAAACCGCGCCCGATCCGGCCAGCGCCTGGCGGCGCTGCAGATCGGTCGTCGCCTTGGTCAGATCGGCCTGGGCCGAAGTCAGCTGCGCCCGCACACGGGCGATATCGGCCCCGCTGGCGCTCACTTGTGCGGCCAAGGCGCCCGTCGTGGCGCGGGTCTGGCGGAAACGGCGGCGGGCCGCAGCCAGATCGGCCTCTGCCTGGGCCAGGGCAATCCGCGCATTGGTGGCATCAAGCACCACCAGCACATCGCCCTTGCGCACGGTCTGCGTGTCGCGCACCCGCACCTCGGTCACTTGGGCGGCCAGCAGCGGTGTCACCTGCGCTACTTCGGCGTTCACATAGGCATTGTCGGTGCTCACATAATTGCGGCCGACGATATAGTACCAGCCGCCCCAAGCCAGCGCGCCCGCGCCCACCACCAAGCCAAGGCGCTTCAGCCACAGCTTGCGCTGGGCAAGGCGCTGTTCGCGCACCGGGTCGGTGCCTGCATCGGGCAGGACATCGGCAGGGGCGGGTTGAACGGCATCAGCCATGGGTCGGATCCTTCGGAAGAGGGTGATCGCCATCCCGCGCGGGAACGGGACTGGCAATGCCCCCACCCAGCGCGCGGATCAGCGCAATATCGGCAGTGCGAACGATGGCCTCCAGCCCGGCAGCGCCAAGGCGGGCCTGAAGCAGGCGATCTTCCACCTGCAGGACTTCAAGATATGTCGCCAGTCCGCCCTTGTAGCGGGCAAGCGCCACTTCGTGCGCCCGTTCCAAGGCACGCACCGCTATCTCGGCATCGGCCAGCCGCTGGCTTGCCATGCGCGCGGTGGTCACCGCATCGGCCACCTGCTGATAGGCCGCCAGCACAGCGCCGTTATAACCGGCAACGGCCGCATCGTAATCTGCACGCGCGCCGCGATAGCGGCCCTGCAGTTCGCCGCCGTGAAACAGCGGCAGGCTGACCGCTGGCCCCACCGAACCATAAGTCGAATCCTTGTCGAACAGCAGGCCAAGGCCCAAGGACTGCACGCCGAACAGGGCGTTGAGCCGGATGGCGGGGAAAAAGTCGGCCCGCGCCACCTTGATCCGGCTGGCCGCCGCTTCCACCCGCTGACGCGCGGCGAGCACATCGGCCCGGCGCGCGACCAGCTCGGTCGTTACCCCTTCGGGCAAGGCCGCAGGGCGGCCGGGCGCCAGCGCCGGCCGGGCAATGGCAAGGCCGCGATCCGGCCCCTTGCCCAGCAAGGCGGCCAACTGGTTGCGGCGCAGAGCCAGCGCCTCGTCGGCCTGATTCAGGGCAATCCGAGCCGTCGCCAGTTCGGCTTCCGAAGTCGCCACCCCTCCGGCCGTTTCCAGGCCGTTGCGCTGGCGCTGCTCCACCAGTTCGCGCGAAGCGGTAGCCACCTCCAGCTGCCGCGCCCGCACATCGCGCTCGGCAAACAGGCGGGAAAGATCGGCATAGGCTGAAGCGATGCCCGCCGCGAGAACCAGTCGCGCCTGCCCGGCATCGAGCGCTGCGGCGCGGGCCTCCGGTGTGGCGGCCGCATAAGCGGCGCGATTCCGGCCCCACAGGTCCAGATCGAAGCCCAGGCTGGTGGCCAGCTGCCCGCCATCGTTCCAGCCCTGCGGCAGGAAGGCCTTGAAACTATCGGGAAAGCCCATGTTGAGGCTTTGTTTTTCCAGCGCCACGCCGCCTTGGGCATCGACCCGCGGCCAGCGCACCGCGCCGGCCTGCCGGGCAAGGGCCGCCGCCTTGTCCAATCGCGCCGCGGCCGCAGCCAGATCGGGCGATCCGGCCAGCCCTTCGGCAATCAGGGCATCCAGCTGCGGATCGCCATAGGCCTGCCACCAGCCTTCGCCCGGCCATTGCGCCCCGGAAGCGGTGGCGGCCAAGGCTTGCCCGGCCTCCACCTGCCCCGGCGCCAACGTCTGCGGGCGCGGCCCGGTGTCGGGAACGGCCGCGCATCCGGCCAGCAACAACGCCGCCAAGGCCGGAACGGCAGCCCGGCGCGGGCATCTGCCGAGCCCGGAATGGAAGGAGGGAAACGGGAGACTGCGCAGCGAGGGCATAAAAAAACCGTACCATCTGGTATTGAAAGTGGCGATTGCGCCGAGCGGCGAAGCTTGTCAATCGAAAAATCGTACCCTACAGTACGGCTATGCAGTGCAGTTCCCCATCCCGTCCTGTTGGCCGGCGCGAAGCGCGCCGGGAGGAGCGGCGCGATGCCATCCTCGATGTGGCCGCCGGTTCCTTCCTGGAAAATGGCTATGCCGGCACGACCATGTCGGGAATCGCCAGCGCTCTCGGGGGTTCCAAGGGCACGTTGTGGAGCTACTTTCCCTCGAAGGAAGTGCTGTTCGGCGCGGTGCTCGACCGGGCAACCCTGGCCTTCCGCGAAGAGCTGGAAGGCGTGCTTCGCCACGAAGCCAGCTTCGAAGCAACACTGCAGAAGCTGGGCGAATCCTTCATCGCCAAGATGAGCAGCCGGGATGCGGTTTCGCTCTATCGGCTGGTCGTGGGCGAATCGAAGCGGTTTCCGGAAATAGGCCGGATCTTCTATGAACGTGGGCCCCAGCGCACGCTGGAGCGGCTGGCAGACTTTCTGAGCGCGGCGATGCAGGCAGGATTGGTGCGGCAAACCGATCCTTTCGCCGCCGCGCAATATCTCGTCTCGCTCTATTTCGCCCGTTCGCAGCAGCGCATGCTGGCCGGGGTCTGCGAAAGCCTGACAGCAGCGGAAGTGCGCGAGCAGGCCACCGGCGCAGCGGAAGTGTTCCTGCGCGCCTTTGCCGCGCCATAGGGACGGCACGGCCGGCCTTGCGACCGGGCAGGCCCGGTCGTAGAGGGACCGGGAAGAACGCCGATTCCGCCAGCCAATGGCCGGGCGCGGCAGGATCATGGGATTTCACGCTTATGTCGACAACCGAGGCCGTGGCCAAACGGACCCAATCGCCCACCGCCACCGCCCTGCGGACCGACTGGACGCGGGCCGAAATCGCCGCCCTGTTCGACCTGCCGTTTACCGAACTGGTATTTCGCGCCGCCGAGATCCACCGCGCCCACCACGCCGTGGGCGAAGTGCAGCTGGCCACCCTGCTTTCGATCAAGACCGGCGGTTGCCCGGAAGATTGCGGCTACTGCTCGCAATCCGCCAGCGCCGAAAGCGGGGTGAAGGCCACCAAGCTGATGGACGTGCGCGAGGTGCTGCAGAATGCCGCCCGCGCCAAGGACAACGGCTCGCAGCGCTTCTGCATGGGCGCGGCCTGGCGCAACCCGAAAGACCGCGACATGCCGGCAATCGTGGAGATCGTGAAGGGCGTGCGCGAACTGGGCCTTGAAACCTGCATGACGCTCGGCATGCTCACCCCCGCCCAGGCCGAACAGCTGGCCGAAGCGGGGCTGGACTACTACAACCACAACATCGATACCGCGCCCGAACGCTATGCCGAGGTGATCACCACCCGCACGTTCGAGGACCGGCTGGGAACCATCGCCAATGTCCGCGCCGCGGGCATCAACGTCTGCACCGGCGGGATCGTCGGCATGGGCGAAACGCGCGAGGATCGGGTCGGCTTCGTCCACGCCCTGGCCACCTTGCCCCAGCATCCCGAAAGCGTGCCGGTCAATGCGCTGGTCCCGGTGAAGGGCACCGTGCTGGGCGACATGCTGGCCGATACCCCGCTCGCGCAGATCGACGATATCGAGTTCGTCCGCACCGTGGCCGTGGCTCGGATCACCATGCCGATGTCGATGGTCCGCCTCTCCGCCGGGCGCGAAAGCATGAGCGAAAGCACCCAGGCCCTGTGCTTCCTGGCCGGGGCCAATTCGATCTTCACCGGAGACACCCTGCTTACCGCGCCCAATGCCGGCGATGACAAGGACGCAGCCATGTTCGCCCGGCTCGGCCTCAAGCCGCTGGCCGGTCCCGAACCGCTGCGGGCGGGGTGCTGCGGTTGAAGTGAGCAGCTTTGCCGAGCGGCTAGACAGCGCGCTGGCCGCCGTGCGCGCGCGCGGTCAATGGCGCAGCTTGCGCGCTGCGGCGCCGGGCGCACCGGGCCGGATCGTGCGGAACGGACACACGCTCGTCGATTTTTCCAGCAACGATTACCTTGGCCTTGCCCGCCATCCCCTACTGGCCGAGCAGGCCGGCGAATGGGCCGCGCGGCTGGGCGCCGGATCGGGTGCATCGCGGCTGGTCACCGGCACGCTCGATGCGCACCTTGCTGTCGAAGCCCGCATCGCCGCCTTCAAGGGTACGGAAGCCGCGCTGATCTTTGCCAGCGGCTGGCAGGCCAATGCCGCCGTGATTCCGGCCCTGCTGGCCATTGCTCCCGGTGCGGCCGTTTTTACCGACCGGCTGGCCCATGCCTCGATGCACGCCGGCCTTTCCGGTGTGCGCCAGCATCGCTTCCGCCACAACGACCTCGCCCACCTCGAACAACTGTTGGCCCAGCACGGAGCAGTCGCACCCGCGCGCTTCATTCTGGTCGAAAGCGTCTATTCGATGGATGGCGACCGAGCGGATATTGCCGCCCTTGCCGCGCTGGCCCGCCGACACGATGCCTTCCTCTATGTCGATGAAGCCCACGCCACCGGCGTTCTCGGCCCGCAGGGACGCGGCCTGTGCGCCGGGGTGGCGAGCGTCGATCTGGTCATGGGCACTTTTTCCAAGGCCTTTGGCAGCTTTGGCGCTTATGTCTGTACATCGGCACGGCTGCGCGATTGGCTGGTCAACGCCTGCTCCGGCTTCATCTTCACCACGGCCCCACCGCCGGCCGTGCTGGGGGCCATCGATGCCGCGCTCGATCTGGTGCCGGCGATGGACGCCGAACGCGCCCACCTCGCCGCGCTGGCCGATCGCCTGCGCCGCGGCCTTGCCGAACGCGGCTTCGATACGGCGGCTTCTTCCACCCAGATCGTGCCGGCGCTAGTCGGGCCGGAAGATGCCACTCTCGCGCTCAGCGAAGGCTTGGCCGAAGCCGGCATGCTCGCCGCCGCGATCCGCCCGCCCACGGTTCCCAAGGGCACCAGCCGCCTGCGCCTCGCCTTGCGCGCCACCCACGGCATGGACGATGTGGACGCCCTGCTGGCCGCCATCGGAAACCGGTCATGATCCTGCGTTTCCTGCATGGCTGGGCATTCGATCACGGCCTGTGGCAACAGGTGCTCCCGCTGCTGCCAGAGTTCGATTGCCGAGCCGATGATCGCGGTTATTTCGATGAACCGCATCCCGTTGCCGAGGGCGAAATCGCAGTGTGCCATTCGTTCGGCACGATGCGCGCGCTGGCCCGCCCGGCAGGCTTGCGCGCACTGGTGGCGATCAACGGCTTCGATTGCTTCACCGCGCGCGATGGCTTTCCCGGCATCCCGCCGCGGGTGTTAGACCGGATGATCGCCCGCTTCGCCGCCGCGCCGGAGGAAGTGGTCAGCCAGTTCCGCTCCCGCTGCGGCACGGCCCAAACGCCCGCCCTTGCCGATGCCGCCGCCCTTCTGGCCGATCTCCAGACCTTGCGGGAAGCCGATTTGCGCGCAGCCTGCACTCTGCCGATAAGCGCGCTGCACGCGGCCGACGATCCGATCGTGCCTGCCGCGATGCACCCGGCCCTCTTTGCCGCCTCGCCAGCGCTGCACACCGCCACGCTGGCCACCGGCGGCCACCTCCTGCCGCTGACCGAGCCACAGGCCTGCGCCGATTTCATCCGCCGTGCACTGGAACAGCTGGGATGAACGCCGCCCGCCGCCAGCGCATCGGCGCAGCCTTCGCCGCAGCCGAGAATTACGACCGGTCCGCCCGCATTCAGGCCCGCGCCGCAACGGCGCTGGCGGCCGATATCGCAACCCTGCCCTTGCCGCCCGCCCCGCGCCTGCTCGAAATCGGCTGCGGCACCGGCCTGCTCACCGCCGCGCTGAGCGCACAAGGGGTCGGCGGGCAATGGCTGATCACCGACCTCGCCCCCGCCATGCTGGAGCGCACGCAGGCCCGCCTTGGCACCGCGCCCCACTGCCGCTTTGCCGTGCTGGACGGCGAACATGGCCCGATGCCGGCCGAAGCCCCGTTCGACCTGATAACCGCCAGCCTCGCCTTCCAGTGGTTCGACGATCTGGGCGCGGCGCTCGACCGCCTTTCCGGCTGGCTCGCGCCGGGGGGCTGGCTGGCCTTCACCACTCTGGCCCATGGCACCTTTGCCGAATGGCACAAGGCCCATGCCGCACTCGGCGCCCTGCCCGGCACCCCGCCGTTCCCACCGCTCGCCGCCCTTGGCCAGATGCTGCCCGGCGCCGAAGTCCGCCTCTCCACCCTCAGCGATAGCCACGAAAGCGCCCGCGCTTTCCTCGGCTCCATCAAGGCCATCGGCGCCGGAACTCCCGCGCCGGGCCATATCCCGGTCTACGCCGGAACCCTGCGCAAGATCATGCGCACTTTCGAGCAAGGCGGCTGCATCGCCACCTATCGGGTGGCCACCGTGTTGTGGCAAAAGCCCCGACCATGAACGCGATTATCGTGACCGGAACCGATACCGGCGTTGGCAAGACCGTCTTTTCCGCCGCCCTCGCCGGAGCGCTCGGCGCGCGCTACTGGAAGCCGGTGCAGGCCGGGCCAGACGAGGACGGCGGCAGCGATACGCTCAAGGTGGCGCACCTCGCCGGCATCAGCCTGGATCGGGTTCACCCCGAAGCGTGGCGGCTGGCCACCCCCTGTTCACCCCACCTTGCCGCAGAGATCGACGAGGTTGAAATCAATCCGGACGGGCTTTCACTGCCACAAGGCGATGGCCCGCTGGTGGTCGAAGGGGCAGGCGGAGTTCTCGTCCCCCTCACCCGCACCACGCTCTATGCCGATCTGTTCGCCCGCTGGGCCGCGCCGGTCGTGCTGGTCGCGCGAACCTCGCTGGGCACGATCAACCACACCCTGCTCTCGCTCGAAGCGCTGCGCGCCCGCGCCGTGCCGGTGCTGGGCGTCGCCTTCGTGGGCGAAGCCAACGAGGATAGCGAGGCCACGATCTGCGCCATCGGCCAGGCCAACCGCCTAGGCCGGCTGCCGATCGTCAATCCGCTAACGCCCAAAGCGCTGGCCGCCGCCTTTGCCGAACACTTCCGGGCGGAGGATTTCGGATGACCTCGCCCGTCTGGCACCCGTTCACCCAGCATGGGCTGAACGAACCGGCCCCGCTGATCACCCATGCCGAAGGGGCGTTTCTCTATGGCGCCGATGGCAGCCGCTGGATCGATGCCATTTCATCCTGGTGGGTCACCACCCATGGCCATTGCCACCCCCGGATCATGGCCGCCATTGCCGAACAGGCCGGGCGGCTGGATCAGTTGATCTTTGCCGGGTGGACTCACCAGCCGGCCGAAGACCTCGCCGCCGAACTGGTGCGGATCATGCCGGCTGAATTGACGCGGGTGTTCTTTTCCGATTCCGGCTCCACCAGCGTCGAAGTCGCCCTGAAGATGGCGCTGGGATACTGGGCCAATCGCGGCGAGGCACGGCACCGCGTGGTGGTTATGGAACATTCCTATCACGGCGATACCATCGGGGCGATGTCGGTCGGCCAGCGCGGCGTGTTCAACCGCGCCTACGCCCCCTTGCTGTTCGATGTGGCGCAAGTTCCCTTTCCCGAACCCGGCCGCGAACAGGCCACCTTCGATGCCCTGGAAGCGGCCTGCCGCGATGGCGCGGCCGCCTTCATCGTCGAACCGCTGGTGCTGGGCGCGGGCGGCATGCTGATGTACCCGCCCGCCGTTCTGGCCGAAATGCGTACGATCTGCGCGGCCCACGGCGTGCTGTTCATCGCCGATGAGGTGATGACCGCATGGGGCCGCACCGGCACGCTGCTGGCCTGCGAACAGGCTGGCGTGGTGCCCGATCTGCTGTGCCTGTCCAAGGGGTTGACCGGCGGCGCCCTGCCGCTGGCGGTCACGATGGCCAGCGAAGCGATCTTTGCCGCCCACTTGTCCGAAGATCGCGGGCGGATGTTCTTCCATTCCTCCAGCTACACAGCCAACCCCGTGGCCTGCGCCGCCGCCAACGCCAATCTTGCCATCTGGCGCGAGGAACCGGTGCGCCAGCGCATTGCCGATCTCGCCGCGCGGCAGGCGGCTCGGCTCGCCAGCCTTGGCGGGGTGGAAAACGTCCGCCAGTGCGGCACCATCGCCGCCTGCGACCTGCCCGGCGATGCGGGCTACCTTGCCGGCATCGCGCCGCGCCTGATGGCCGCCGCACGCGATGCGGGCGTACTTCTGCGCCCCTTGGGCAACACGGTCTACGTCATGCCGCCCTATTGCATCGATAATGCTGCGCTCGACGCGGTTTACGCGGTGATCGCCACACACACCTGACCGGGAAACGGCAGCGACCTGCGCTTATTTCGACCTTATCAAGATATATCTTGATGCAGTTCAAGAATACCGTATAGTTTCGCTCATGAGCCCACCTCCCTTCCCCGGATCGCATCACCCGCGCGGCCATCATGGCCGCGGCGGCCCCCGCCGTGGCCGCCTGTTCGGGCGTGAGGAACTGCGCCTGATGGTCCTCGCCCTGCTCGCCGATGGGCCGCAGCACGGCTATCAATTGATGCGCGCGTTCGAGGATCGCAGCGGCGGCGATTATGCCCCCAGCCCCGGCGTGCTTTATCCCCTGCTGGCGATGCTGGAAGAAATGGCGCTGGTCGAAAGCGTGCCCGCCGCCGATGGCAAGCGCCGGCAAGTGGCCCTCACCGAAGCGGGCCGCGCCGAGCTGGGCAGCGGCATGGCCACGGCCGAAGCCGCCTTCGCCCGCCTTGCCAGCCTCGCTTCTGCCGCTGCCCGCACCGATGCTGTCCCGGTGCGCCGAGCGATGGCCAATCTCAAGTCCGCCCTGGCCGAACGGCTGGGCCGCCAACCCGATGGAACCGCCGCGGAAGGCGAACTGGCCTTCGCCATCGCCGCCCTGCTGGACGAAGCCACCCAGAAGATCGAAAGGCTCTGAACATGACCGAATTCACCGCCACCGCCATTGTTCCCACCGCCCATGCCAGCCGCTACTTGCAGCAGCTGTGCAAGCACTGGGCGCATAACCTGGCCGTGGAATTCACGCCCGAACACGGCACCGTAGTCTTCCCTCGCGAAGGGCGCGGCGGCACCCATCCCGGCGATGGCCTCGCCACTATGGATGCCGGGGCGGAAAGCCTCACCGTGCGGGTCGATGCCACTTCGGCAGAACAGCTCGAAGGACTGAAGGGCGCGCTCGCTCGCCACCTCGATCGCTTTGCCTTCCGCGAAGCGCCGCTGCCGTTCGACTGGCGTTAAACCCACCCGAATGCCGCTTGCCCCCGCGCCCACGCTAGGGCAATTCGCCTGAATTGGAGCGGCAGGGGGGCAGGCAATGGCATTGAAAACGCACGGCGCGATGGTGCCCCCTGCGCCCACCGGCCGGCGCCGCTGGTATGCCCATCTCTATGTCCAGGTGCTGGCCGCCATCGCCGCCGGTATCCTCGTCGGCCATTTCGCACCGGCCACGGGCGAGGCGCTCAAACCGCTGGGCGACGCCTTCATCAAACTGGTCAAAATGATCATCGCTCCGGTGATCTTTCTCACCATCGTTACCGGGATCGCCGGCATGCGCGATCTGGGCGCAGTGGGCCGGGTGGCCACCCGCGCGATGATCTATTTCCTGTTTTTCTCCACTCTCGCGCTGATCGTCGGGCTGGTCGTCGCCAACGTGGTCCGCCCCGGCGAAGGGCTGAACATTGATCCAGCCGCGCTCGATACCTCCAAGGTGTCCGAATATGCCGAAAAGGCGCACGAAACCACGCTGACCGGGTTTCTCCTCGGCATCATCCCCGAAAGTTTCCCCACCGCGCTGACCGACGGCAACGTGCTGCAGGTGCTGCTGGTGGCCATCCTGTTCGGCATCGCCCTGGCCATGTCCGGCCCGCGCGGCGAACGGGTGCTGATGCTGTTCGAGGATGTGGCCGCAGCCTTCTTCCGCGTGGTCGATATCGTGATGAAAGCCGCGCCGGTCGGTGCGTTCGGGGCAATGGCTTTCACCATCGGCAAGTATGGCCTTGGCGTCGTGGCCAACCTCGCCGGGCTGGTCGCCACGTTCTACATCACCTCGCTGCTGTTCGTTGTCGTGGTGCTGGGCGCCGTGGCCCATCTGGCCGGCTTCTCGCTGCTGCGCCTCGCCGCTTATCTCAAGGCCGAACTGCTGCTGGTGCTGGGCACCTCCTCCTCCGAAAGCGCATTGCCCGCCCTGATCGAAAAGCTCGAACGGGCCGGCTGTCCGCCCGGCGTGGTCGGCCTTGTCGTCCCCACCGGCTACAGTTTCAATCTCGACGGCACCAATATCTACATGACGCTGGCCGCCCTGTTCATCGCCCAGGCCTGCAACGTAGACCTGACCCTCGGCCAGCAACTGCTACTGCTCGGCGTGGCGATGCTTTCGTCCAAGGGGGCGGCCGGGGTCACCGGGGCCGGCTTCATCACCCTGGCGGCCACCCTGTCCATCGTTCCATCCGTTCCGGTGGCCGGCATGGCCCTGATTCTCGGGGTGGATCGCTTCATGTCGGAATGCCGCAGCCTGACCAACTTCATCGGCAATGCCGTGGCCACGATCGTCGTGTCGCGCTGGGAAGGCACGCTGGACCGGGCCATGCTGGAAACCGCGCTCAGCCACCCCGGCGCCACAGACTGAACCGCCACCGCTAAGCCGCTTCCACCGCCCCGCTGCCCGGCGATAGATCCCGCAGCAAGCGGGCCGGGACGCCGCCAACCAGGGTTTGCGGCGCCACGTCGCGAGTCACCACCGCGCCCGCCGCCACCACCGCGCCGCGCCCGATGGTCACCCCGCCGGTGATGATCGCGCTGGCCCCGATCCACACCTCGTCCTCCACCACGATCGGCCGCACGCTGTCGCCACGCCCCTGGCCCGGCACATAGACCAGCCCGTGCGACACCGTTTCGAACGAGACGTTCGGTCCGATCTGGACGTTGTTGCCCAGCGCCACCCTTTCTTTCGGCACCCCAAATCGCGCATTTGTATTCACGAACGTTCCGGTGCCGATCGCGATGTTGCGGGCGGCGCCAAGCGGTCGAATTACCAAGGGGCCCCAGATCTCGCAGCGCCCGGCGATCTGAACTCCGGCGAATCGGTAAAGCAACCATCGCACGCGATCAGACCAGCGCGCACGCGGCAAGTTGTTGGCCAAAGTCAGGAATATCGTTTCACGCACCGGGTTTGCCCTGTTGTCTGTCGGAGTTAGGAAAGTGTCACATCCGGTTATTCCTGCAAGACTTTCGGTCCGCATCGGATGATGGCGCGCTGCTTGATCGGCGCCGCACTGGCCAGCCTGCCCTGCGCGCTTGCCCCGGCGGCCATGGCACAGGAACGCGATCCCTTTGCCCTCGGCCCAACCGCGCCCCTGCTGCGCGAAAGCGTGGCCGGCACCCGCTCTGTCCCTGGCCCGGCAGCGCCCGGCCTGCAACTGGGCGGGCTGGCGCTCCACCCCTCGCTCACCCTGCGGGTAGAAGGGGATAGCAACGTGCTCAACCGCCGAACGGACCGGCAAACCGATGCCGCGCTCGTCGTCGCCCCGGCACTGCGCGCCGAAGGGGCCAGCGGGCTCACCCGCTATGCCCTTTCAGCAGAAGGCACGCTGGTGCGCTATGCCCGGTTGACCGGGCAGGATCACGAAACCGGCGGAGCAAAGGCGCAAGTCGTCACCGCGCTGGGCGGGGTGCTAGGTCTGGGCGCCAGCGCCGGCTATGCCCGCCGGCACGAGCCGGCCTATTCCGCCGCTGCCGCCACCGCCGATGGCAGCGCCACGCTCTATGATCACCTCGAAGGCACGCTCGCCGTGCGCGCCGAACTGGCCCGCACCCAAATCCAGGCCAAGCTCGATCTGGACCGGTTCACTTACCTGCCCGTCACCGTGGCCGGCGGCGCGCGGCTCGATCAATCCTTCCGCAACCAGCGGGTATGGGCGGCAACCCTGCGCGCCGAACAGGCGCTTGCCGCAGGCCCGATGCTGTTCGCCCAAGGCAGCTGGCGCGGGGCAGACAGCCTGGCGCCCACCCCCTGCTGCGAAAGAACCGCCCGCGGCGGTGAAGTGCTGGGCGGCATACGCGGCGATCTGTCGGGCCTTGTTTCGGCCGAGCTGGCTGCCGGCTGGCAGTGGCGCAATTATCGCTCTCCGCTGCTGGCCGATTTTCGCGGCGCGCAGTGGCGGGCGCGGGTGGAATGGTATGCCACCCCGCTGGTCAGCATGGCATTTTCCGCCCGGCGCGACATTGTCGATGCCGGCATTCCCACGGCCGCCGGGGTGGTGGTGGATAGCGCCGGTGTAAAGCTGTTCCACGAACTGCGCCGCACCCTCAACCTCACCTTTTCCGCCGCCACTGCGCGCGAAACCTATCGCGATGCCGCCGCTGGCAATCCCCGCGCCCGCACCATCTCGGCCGGGGTGGAAGCGCGCTACGCGATGTCGCCGCGCCGTCTGCTCGGCACTTACGCCCGTTTCCGTCACCGCAGCGCGTCCAGCCCGCTCGTCCCCCGCCTTGGCGGGGCTGCGGAAGGCGGGCTGTGGCTGCGCTTCCAGCTCTGAGGATCACCCGCATGGCCACCACCAACCTTCCGGATCGCTATCACGGCGCCAACCTCCCGGCCCTGCTCGAAGGCACGCGCCTGCCCGGCATGCCGCTCAACCATGCCGAACCTGACCGGCTCGATCTGCAACACCTGTTCACGATCTTTCGCCGCCGCCTGCCGCTGTTCCTGCTCACCGTGGGTCTGTGCGTGCTGATCGCGCTCAACGTCACCATGATCATGCCCAGGCTCTATCGAGCCAATGCGGATGTGGTGATAAACCGGGACCGGGCCGAACTGGTGCCGGGCCAGGGCGCCCAGCGCACCGAAGCGGCCCCACGCGGCGAAGAGATCGACACCGAAATCAAGGTAATCCGTTCGCAGGAACTGGCCGGGCGAGTGATAGATGCGCTGCGGCTGGATCGCGATGCCGCCTTCATCGCCGCCAGCACGAATGGGGGCCTGCTCGGCCGGGTGCGGCTGAAGCTGGGCATTGGCGCGCCGCCTCCGGCCAATGTGCGGGCGCGGCTGGCCGATGTGCTGATCGCCAATCTCGATGCGGCCCGGCTGGATACGGCCTATGCCATCCGCATCAGCTATACCGATGCCGATCCAGCGCGCGCCGCCGCCATCGCCAATGCCTTTGCCGATGGCTATGCGCAAAGCGCCGCCATCGCCAAGCGGGCGGAAAACGAACGCACCCTCGAAGTGTTGCGCGGCCGGATCGATGGCCTGCGCACTGCGGCCGAGGCCAACTTCCGCGCGGTTCAGGATTTCCGGGTGCGCAACAACCTGTTGAGCGCCGAGGCCACCGCCCTCTCGGAACAGGAAACCTCCGCCTATGCCCAGCAACTGGCGCTGGCCCGCGCCGCCGCCGCGGCAGACCGGGGCCGCGCCAACGCTGCCTCCGGCCAGGCCGAAGCTGCGGCCGTCACCTCGCCGGTCATCCAGGCCCTGCGCGCCCAGCGCGCCGGCATCAGCGTGCGGGTGGCCGATCTTTCCTCGCGCTATCTCGATAGCCATCCCGATCTGGTTCACGCCCGCCAGCAGCTGGCCGATATCGACAGCCAGATCACAGCGGAAACCGCCCGCGCCCGCGCCGGCACCACGGCTGGCCTGGGCGCCAATGCCACGGCCAGCGCCCAGCAGGTCGGCGCGCTCAATGCCAGCCTCGCCGCCGCGCGCGGCAAGCTCGCCGCCAACAACACCGCGCTGGTCGGGCTCGACGATCTCACCCGCAAGGCCCAAACCTCGCAGGCGCTCTATGAAAGCTACCTGGCCCGCTACAAGGAAGTGCTGGCCCAAACCGGAATCGAACGGGCCGAAGCCCGCCTGCTCAGCCGGGCCGAAGCACCCGCCCATCCGGTCAGCCCCAATGCCGCGCTGAACCTGGCGCTCGGCCTGGTTGTCGGCGTGCTGGTCGGCGCGGCGCTAGCCATCGCCACGGAAACCGCCTTCACCGGGCTGACCACGGGCGAAGATGTCGAACAGCGCCTTGGCGTGCGCTATCTCGGCGGCGTGCCGTTGCTCGCATCGGTCGGCCTTGGGGGAACCACCCCGGCGGATTCGCTCGTGGTCCAGCCGGCCTCCGCCTATGCCGAAGCGGTGCGCGGCCTGCTCGCCACCAGCCGCCAAGGCAACCGCGATCGCAATCAGGTGCTCGCGGTAAGCTCGGCCCTGCCGGCTGAAGGCAAGACTTCGCTGGCCCTGTCCCTTGCCCGCTCGGCCGCGCTGGCGGGCGAATCCGTCATCCTGATCGATTGCGATATCGTCCAGCATGGCTTGTCCAGTCTGATCGGCGCCTTTTCAGCCGAAGAAGGCAAACGACAGCCGGGCCTGCGCGAAATGGTCCGCGACGGAGCCAAGCTGGGCGATGCCATGATCCAGGACAGCGCCAGCAGCGCGATGATCCTGCCGGTCACCACCCCATTCCCCGAGGGCGAACGCCTGCTCGAACGCGGCAATTTCCACCGCATGATCGGCGCGCTGCGCGAACATTTCAGCGTCATCATCCTCGATACAGCGCCTATCCTGCCAATTGCCGACACGCGCGAGATCGTCAGTCTGGCCGATAACGTGGTGCTCGCCGCCAACTGGCGGCAAACGCCGGACTCCGCATTGCGGGCCGCCCTGCGGCTGCTGCCGCTGCACGGGATTGCCGATATCGGCATCACGCTCAACCGGATGGACATGCGCCGACAGGCCAGCTTCGGCGGCGGCGATGCAGCGTTCTATTACAACAGCTACAAGAAGTATTACGCCGCGTGATCGCCCCGGCCACCTTCCCGCTGGGCACTGCGGCCAACCGCACCGCTTTCAGCGCCCCGCGCACCGCGATCGTCCATTATTGGCTGCTCGGCATGCGCGGGGGCGAGCGAGTGCTGGAACGGATCCTGCACCTCTATCCCGAGGCCGATATCTTCACCCATGTCTATGCGCCCGATGCGGTCTCGGCCACCATCCGGGCACGCCGGGTCCATACCAGCTTCATCCACAAGCTGCCCGGCGCCCGGCGCCATTACCAAAAATACCTGCCGCTGATGCCCCTCGCGCTCGAACAACTCGATCTGCGCGCCTACGATCTGGTCATCAGCAGCGAAAGCGGCCCGGCCAAGGGTGTGATCGCACGACCCGATGCCCGGCACCTGTCCTATGTCCACTCGCCGATGCGCTACCTGTGGGATCATTATCACGAATATCGCGCCCCGGCCGGCCGGCTCACCCGCCTGCTGATGCCGGGCCTATGCCATTATCTGCGCAGCTGGGACGCCGCATCGGCCTCGCGGGTCGATAGCTTCGTGGCCAATTCCACTTTCATCCGCCGCCGCATCGCCCGGGCCTGGGGCCGCGATGCCCAGGTGGTGCATCCCCCCGTGGCCAACGGGCTGTTTGCCCCGGCGGCGCAAGTTTCGCCGCGCTATCTCTGGGTCGGGCAGATGATTCCCTACAAACGGCCCGATATCGTGGTTGAAGCGTTCAATCGCCTGCGGCTGCCGCTGCTGATGGTGGGCGATGGCGAACTGTTCGAATCGATCGCCCGCCGGGCCGGGCCGAACATCACGCTCATACGCCGGCTCGATTTCGCCGCCCTGCGCCAGGCCTATGCCGAAGCGCGGGCCCTGGTCTTTTCGGCGGAAGAAGATTTCGGCATCGTTCCGGTCGAAGCCAACGCCAGCGGCCGCCCGGTGCTGGCCTATGGCCGGGGCGGCGTGCTCGATTCCATCGTGCCCGGGCAAACCGGGCTGTTCTTCGCCGAACAAAGCGCCGCCGCGATCATCGCCGGGGTGGAAGAGATGGAGCATTGGCTCGGCAGCTTCGATCCCGCCGCCGCCGTGGCCAATGCCGCCCGCTTTGCCCCCGAACGGTTCGATGAAGGCTTCCGCGCGGCGGTGGAACAGGCATGATCCGCCCAGCTTTCCGCGCCGCGCTGCTTTTGGCGCCCTTGCTCGTCCCCACGCAAGGCAGCGCCGCCGTTCGCATCGGGGCAACCACCCATTTCAGCCAGGGCTGGCCGGCACGATTGATGCCGGTGGCGCAGCAGCTGGGCATCGCCACGATCCGCGATTCCCTCCATTGGCCGCTGGCAGAAAAGGTGCCCGGCCGGATCGTTTTCACCCCGGCCAATTCCGGCCACATCGATCGCGCCTGTGCCGGCGGGACAACCGTTCTGCTCGGCCTCGAACCGCGCAATCCGCTGTATGATGGTGGACACACCGCGCACAGCCCCGCCGCCCGCGCCGCCTTCGCCCGCTATGTTTCGGCCATTGCCGCGCGCTGGCCGGGCTGCGTGATCGGCGCAGAAATCGGCAACGAAATCAACGGTAAGGGCGGGATGACCGGGCCAGCCTCGGCCAACCGCGCAGCCTCCCACGTGGCGCTGCTCAAGGCCGTGCGCGAGGCGGTCAAACCGCACCACCCCCGCTTCCTGCTGCTCGGCGGCTCGGTCAACACGGTGGCCGGCGGCTTTCTCAACCAGCTATTTCGCGCCGGGGCTCTGGCCCATGTCGATAGCATCGCCATTCACCCCTATCGTCAGGAACCCGAAGGGGTGGATGGCGAAATCCGCCGGGTTCAGGCCGCCATGGCCCGCGCCGGCACTGTGCGGCCGATCTGGGCCACGGAATTCGGCCGCGCCTTCGCCCGCCCGGAACAGGCCGCCCCCTTCTATCTCAAGATGGCAGGCCTGATGGAAAGCACCGGAGTGCGCGATCATTTCTGGTATGCGCTGGCCGATCAGCCTGCCTTCCCCACGATGGGGCTGGTGCGGTTCGATGGCACGGAAAAGCCTGCCGCCCGCGCCTTCGCCTTCGCGGCGCGCACCCTGGCACCGCTTGGCCCGGCGCAGCGGGTGGATCATGGCGATCCCACGCTGTTTCACTTCCGCTATGGCCCCGCCACGCATGTGGTCTGGGGCGGACGCCGCGCTCTGCGCATCGTCGGCGCCAGCCAGCCGCCGCAGTTCTTTTCCGCCGATGGCCAGCCGCTTGCCGGCATGGCTGAAGTGGCCGATGCGCCGGTGGTGATCGTCGGCACACCGGGCCTCGCATTCGGCCCGCCCGAAATCCTTGCCGATAGTCTCTATGGTTTCGCGCAGGCGCCGCTGGAATGGGTCGCTCTCCGCCACGGCGGCGCGGCCGTGCCGCTAAAAATGGTGAAATGGCAATGGTCCGCCTATCTCGGCAGTTCGGCCACGCCGGGCATGTCGATCAATCCCGGCGGCATCGGCATCACCGCCCGGTTGGGCGCTGCCCTGCGCTTCACCGCCAAGAGCAGCGGATCGCTGATCGCCTCCACCTGCCTGCGCCGCAACCCGGCCGGCGGCAGCGGCAAGGCCGCCGTCACCTTCACCCACAATGGCCGCCCGGTATGGAGCGCGGCTTCCACTGCGAACCAACCCGCAGCCATCCTCCGGGCAGCAGTTCCCGTCACCGTTCGCGCAGGCGATGTCGTAGCCCTGCACCTTTCCCCGCAAGACCGCGCCCCGGCGCGCTGGCGCTATCGCTTCCGCGTCTCGCGCAGTGAAGCCGATGCCGCGCCCTGTCCCGAAGGATCGGCCGGATGAGCCTTACCCTGATCGGCGCCGTCGTGCTGGCTATCGGCCTTGTCCTGCTGCTGGCCGCATCAACCTTTGCCATGCTGGCCTTCGCGCTGGTCTGTTCGCTGTTCAACGGATCGGCCGCACTCGTAGTCACGGGGCTGGGCAATGTCTCGGTGCCGCCAGTGGTCGTGGGCGCCGGCTTCCTGCTGGTGCGCTGCCTGCTTCCGGCCCGGCACGGGCGCGGCCTGCTGAGCGCCAGCTTGGCGGACAATGCCTGGCTGGCGCTGTTCGCGGGCTATTCCGTGGCCGGCGCCTTCATCCTGCCGTTCCTGTTTGCCGGAACCATCGATCTCGTGCCCCTGCGGCCCAGCAACAATCCGCTGGGCCTGATTGCCCAGCCCTTGCGCTTTTCGCCCCAGAACATCACCACCGCCGGCTATATGGCGGGCACGCTGATTGCGGCGCTCTGCGCGCACGTGGCGGTTCGCCGCAGCGATGCCGCTCTGCGGCTGGCCCGCCTTGGCAGCGTGCTCGGTCTGGTTCACGCCGCGATCGGCTGGGCTGCGCTCGCCGCCAAAGGCACAGCCCTGCAAGCTGTAGTCAGCCTCTTCCGCAACGGCATCTACATGCAGCTCGATCAATCGTTCGCCGGCTTCGCGCGGATCAGCGGGATTTCGCCCGAACCCTCGCTCTATTCGTCCTATGGGCTGATCTGGTTCGTCTTCACCACCGAACTGTGGCTGCGCGATCTGGATCGGCGATGGTCGGGCGCGGCAGCGCTGGCCCTGCTGTTCACCCTGATCGCCTCCACCAGCACCACCGCCTATGTCGGCCTGTTCGCCTATGGTGCGGTTCTGCTGGTGCGCCAGTTTCTCGTGATCAGCACCATTTCCGTAGCCAAAGGCCTGACCATCGTTGCCTGCCTCGCCCTGCTGCTGGCCGGCGCGCTCGGCCTTGCCGCCGGCACAGATGAAGTGGTCCGCGCAATGGGCCGTGTGCTGCGCCTCACCACCGCCGAAAAGCTGGAATCCAGCTCCGGTGTCGCGCGGTTCCTGTGGGCGCGCCAGGGCCTCGACGCATTCCTTCACTCATGGGGGCTGGGGGTTGGCGCCGGCTCGTTCCGCTCGTCCAGCATCGTCACGGCCATCCTCGGCGGCAGCGGAGCGATCGGCCTTGCCGCGCTGCTGCTCTATCTCGCGCGGATCTTTCGCCCTGTTACCGGGGCGAGCCGCCTTCCTGCGGGCACTGCCGGTGCCGCAGTCTCTGCCGCCGCGGCATGGACCGTGGGGCTAATGCTGATCCCCGCCTCGGTTTCCGCCCCTTCGCCCGATCCGGGTCTGGTCTGGGGGCTTCTAGCCGGGGCTGCACTGGGCCTGCGTCGCCTGCCTGCGCAATACTGGCTGGGCTGGCACCGGCAAACCACATCCGTTCCGGTTGCTCTCGCACATGCCGCAAGGCTGCGCCCCCACTATGAAGCGCCGGTCGGGTCAACACAGGCGGGGGCAGCGTGAAAATTGCAGTAATCATCGCCACAACCGGGCGCGCAGCCCTGCTGGGCCGCACGGTCGCCCATCTCGGCCGGCAAACCCGCCCGGCCGATCGGGTGATCGTGGTTGGCGTCACCGCGGCAGACACCGCCGGAGTGTCCGAAGCGGCTGGCTTCCCGGTGGAACTGGTGCATTGCCAGCGCGGCCTGCCGCGCCAGCGCAACGCCGGCCTGCGCCGCCTCGGCGAAGGCGCCGATATCGTGGTGTTCTTCGACGATGATTTTGTCCCCGCCCCCAATTACCTTGCCGTGCTGGAACAGGAATTCGCCGCCCGCCCCGATCTGGTCGGCGCCACGGCCATGCTGCTTGCGGATGGCATCAAGGGGGCGGAAATCCCGTTTGAGCGCGCCGCTGCGATGGTAGCGGCCCACCAGCCTGCCTCCCCACTCAGCGAACGCCGTCTGCCCGCTCTTTATGGCTGCAACCTGTGCATCCGCCTTGGCGCCGCTGCCGGCCTGTGGTTCGATGAAGCACTGCCGCTTTATGGCTGGCAGGAAGATGTCGATTTTTCCTATCGCCTCGGACGCAAGGGCCTGCTGATCCACACCAGCCGCCTGGCCGGGGTGCATCTGGGGGCCAAGGCCGGGCGAACGCCGGGAAAGCGGCTGGGCTATTCGCAAATCGCCAACCCGGTCTATCTGCTGCGCAAGCAAAGCATCCCGCCGCGCCTGGCCTGGCGGCTGATGATCCGTAATCTCGCGGCAAACTGCGCCCGCAGCTTCTGGCCCGAACCGCATGTCGATCGTTTCGGCCGCCTGCGCGGCAATCTTCATGCGCTGGTCGATCTGGCCCACGGGCGGATTCATCCCGAACGCATCCTCTCGCTATGACGGTGGCAGGCCCCAGCAACCGTGCCGGCGTGGTCAGCGGCACGATCGGCTTTGTCAGCCGAGCCATCGTGCAACTGCTGCTGTTCGGCGTCACCATAGTGGCCACGCGCTGGCTCTCGATCGAGGATTTCGGGACTTATGCGCTGGGTTCGCTGTTCCTCGTCCTCGCGCGGCAGCTGTTCTACGTCGGCCCTTATGAATATCTACTCAAGTCGGATGACGATGGCAGCCTGGCCCGTGCTTGCCTTGCCGCGAACCTGATCCAGGCCGGCGTCCTCGCCGGGCTGCTGGCC
>CAZVHM010000009.1:0-1723 GCA_964627175.1 uncultured Novosphingobium sp.
GTCCAACTGGCTTCAATGCGCCTCTGGCTCCGCGCTTATGAGTCTATGGCCTAGTACCGGGTCAATCAATAGTGGCAAGACCCGCGTCCGGAACTGGCGCACCAAGGGGTCAGAACGCTGCAATGCCTTATGAATTTCTGCCCGGCGTTCCCGAAGTACATGTCATTTCCGCATTGAAGCGGGCCCGGCCATCTGGATTTTCCGGCCAACGATTTATTGATCCGGGTGGAAAACTCGCGCTCGTCGCCAATACTTTTGGCTGGTTCCTAAAACGGCCGGCACAGTTCCCGCGTTTACCCGGACTCGATGTCGACTGGCCGGTTCGCGAAGTTTCACTTCTCCCCGATGTTGGCGAAAACGTCCACTGCGATGCACTGGTTCACACCGATCGGCACCTGATCGGGGTCGATGTCTTTCGGATCGCCGCGGAAGGCGGCTCCATGACTGACCATGCCATGTGCGAACGCCTGCACGGCCTGGCCAAGGCGCTGTCGGACACGGCCGCAGCGCGGAGCCGCAAGGCCGTTCTCTACCACCTCTGCGCCGCCCCTACCCGCCTTGCCGGCCAACAGTCAGCCGACGCGGATCAGGTGGTCGGCCATCTCACGGCAGCGGCAGTGTTCGCTCCCGCGGTGGAAGCAGCGGGCGCACGCTTCGTCGTCGGCAGCTATCGCGACTGGTTGCAGACTTTCGCGCGTGGAACAGCCGTTCACGCCGCATCGATCATTCATCGCTTCGCCCCCTGACAACTCTTCCCACTTACGGCTTGACGAACCCTTTGCCTATCTTGATTGGTAGGCAATAAAGTTAGTGGGGACGGAATGCCAAAGCCGAAATTGTTTGCCGCTTTCGCGGCCCTTGCCGCCATGTCACTTGCGGCAGGATCACTGCAGGGCAGCGCCTTGCCGACTGCGGGCACATGGAGCTTTGCGGGCGGAGACAGCAAGGGCGCCCGGTTCGGCAATCTTGACCAGATCAACCCCGGCAATGTCGACCGTCTGGGAGTGGCTTGGGAATTCAGCGACTTCATCGTGCGCGGCCGCACCCATCATGCGATGGAAAGCAATCCGGTGCTGGTCGATGGCGTGCTCTATCTCACCGGGCCGTGGGGCAACGTCTATGCGCTCGATGCCCGCACCGGGGCGCTCAAGTGGTCGTTCGACAACGAAGCCGACGGGCAATATGCTCGCTACACCTGCTGCGACGTGGTTAACCGCGGGCTCGCCGTGGCGAACGGCAAGGTCTACGCCGGCTCGCTCGACGGATATCTCTATGCGCTGGATATGAAGACCGGGCGGCCGGTGTGGAAGACGGATACCTTCGTCAACCGCAAGTGGAGCACCACCATCACCAGCGCGCCCTATATCGCGGGGGACAAGGTGCTGATCGGCAGCGCCGGGGCCGACATGGGCTCGCGCGGCTATGTCTCAGCTTATGATCTGGCCACCGGCAAGCTCGCCTGGCGGTTCTGGGCCGTTCCGGGCGATCCGGCAGACGGGCCGGACGAAACCCCCGAAGTGACCATGGCCCGCAAGACCTGGCCGACAGACGCCCGCTTCGACCTGGGCCTCGGCGGCAACTCGTGGGAAGGCCTGACCTATGATCCGGAAACCGGCACGGCCTTCATCGGATTTGGCAACGGCGGCCCGCAACCTTCGGCGCGGCGCAGCGCCAGCGGCAACATCAAGGGCTACGACAACCTGTTCCTGTCCTCGATCGTCGC
>CAZVHM010000009.1:1823-28130 GCA_964627175.1 uncultured Novosphingobium sp.
ACCGATGGCCATCTCTATATTTACGACGCCGCCTCGGGCAAGGAACTGCGCAAGATATTCATCGGCACGGCGATCATGTCCGCCCCGATGACCTATGTGCTGGACGGCGTGCAATATGTGGCCGTGACCGCCGGTGCCGGCGGACCGCAAGGGGCCAAGTTCGTGCCCGGCCACGTGGGGCAGCAATACCAGAACTACGAGCGCCTGCTGGTGTTCAAGCTGGATGGCCAGCCGGTCAACCTGCCCGCCAAGCAGGTGCCCGTAGTAGGCGAAGCGCTGACGACGATTGCAGCGACGCCAGAAACGATGGCCCGCGGCCGCGAGCTCTATACCGAGCAGTGCCAGCGCTGCCACGCCATGGGCGGCGGAGTCGGGATCACGCCCGACCTATGGCAGATGTCGCAAGCCACGGTCGATGCCTTCGATATGATCGTGGGCGAAGGAGCGCTGCGCTATGCCGGCATGGGCAGCTTTGACGATCTGCTTTCGCGCGAGGAAATCGCCGCGCTCAAGGCCTTCATCGTCAACGACAGCATCCTCAAGAAAGCCAAGGGCCAGGCTGCCGGCGCACATAGCAATCTGGCCGATCACTAGGTCCGCCAACACCCCCTGCGCCAGAAGGCCGGCAGCCGCCACCGGAACTGGCCTCGGCGCAGGGAGTTATTCGGCGATACCGCTCTGGCGATAACGGCTGCCCGGGATTACTCTTTCATATTGCGGGTTCGGCGGGTTTTCAGAAGGAACCGATAGCGATGGCCCAGAAGATGAAAGCGGCGGTGTTCGTCGAAAAGAACCGGATCGTGCTGGATGAAAAGCCGATCCCCGATGTCGGGCCGCTCGACGCCCTGATCCGCATCACCACCACCACGATCTGCGGCACCGATGTTCACATCCTCAAGGGAGAATACCCGGTCGAAAAAGGCCTGACGATCGGCCATGAGCCGGTTGGCATCATCGAAAAGCTTGGCTCTGCGGTTTCCGGCTTCGAAGAAGGCCAGCGAGTCATTGCCGGCGCGATCACCCCTTCGGGCCACAGTTATGCCTGCCTATGTGGCTGTGCATCGCAGGATGGCCCCGGCACGAAGCACGGTTTCAAGGCCATGGGGGGCTGGAAATTCGGCAACACGATAGATGGCTGCCAAGCCGAATACGTGCTGGTGAATGACGCGATGGCCAATCTCAGCCCGATCCCCCAGCATCTGACCGACGAAGAAGTGCTGATGTGCCCCGACATCATGTCGACCGGGTTTTCCGGGGCGGAAAGCGGGCGAATCAGGATCGGCGACACGGTGGTAGTCTTTGCGCTCGGCCCGATCGGTCTGTGCGCGGTGGCAGGGGCCCGCCTGATGGGCGCAACCACCATCATCGGCGTGGACACCCTGCCAACCCGCATGAACGTAGCCCGGCAATTGGGCGCCGACCACGTGATCGACTTCAAGGCCGGCAATCCAGTCGAACAGGTCATGGCGCTGACGGATGGCCGCGGCGCCGATGTGGCGATCGAGGCCCTCGGCACGCAGGGCACGTTCGAGTCCGCCCTGCGCAGCTTGCGGCCGGGCGGAACCCTGTCGAGCCTGGGGGTCTATTCCAGCGACCTGACCATTCCGCTCGGTGCGTTTTCCGCCGGCCTTGGCGACAACCGGATCGTCACAACCCTGTGTCCGGGCGGAAAGGAACGAATGCGGCGCCTGATGGAAGTATGCGGCTCAGGGCGCATCGATCTGAAGCCACTGGTGACCCACCGCTTCAAGCTGGACGATATCGAAGCAGCTTACGATCTCTTCGCCAACCAGCGTGATGGCGTCCTGAAGGTCGCCATCACGCCGTAAGCGGCGGCCGCTGGCTTACTTGCTCAGCGGATTGCCTTCCACCGGCTGCAGGGTGCCCCAGTGCTCCTTGAAGCGGCCGTTCTCGACCCGGTAGATGTTGACCAGATTGAGCCCCGGATCGCCTTCAAAGCGTTCCTGATGCACCTGACCGATCACATAATCGCCATCAGCGAAGAGGCGACGGATGGTCAGCTTGGGCTTGGGCCACAGGGTCTTCATCTGCCGAAGGAAGGCCTTGACGCCTTCGGGGCCGGGATCCGCCAGCTTGCTGTGCTGCACCAGATCCGGCGCTACGAATGCGTCCACTGCATCCGGGTTCAGTGGGCCGAGCACGGTCTCGTACCAGCGCTGCAGTAGCGCGATGTTGGCGCTCTCTGTCGCCGTGCGACTGTCTGCCGACTTGGCCGATGTGGCCTGCGCCGGCGCGGCCGCCAAGGCGCCCAACAGGATAGCGGCAGTGGCGGATTTCAGTGTCTTTGCGGGCAAGCCCATGTCCTCTCCTTTAATGGCCGCGCAAATCGGACAAATCTGCGCGGGATCGCAATGGCGGCGAGATCACCACTCATCAAACCTTTCGTATACATAACTTTTCGCGCCTGGTGCACAAGCGTTCACACCCCCACAGCCCAGCGGCACGGCAGGTCGAAGTCTGCAACGGTACAGACAACGGTTTCACCCCTTGCGCCCACTCGCCGCGGCGCGGATCCCTTCCGCCCACGCAGAGCACTGCGGAGTCCAAAGCGCACGAAGGGGAGCGTGTTTGAATGGCGAAGAGATTTTCGGCTTTGCTGGGGAGCCTGGCATTCGCCCCGCTGCTTCTCGCCGCACCTGCGGCTGGCGGGGAAACAGGGGCAAGCATCTATGGCAAGATCACCGATCCGGATGGCTCGCCGGTGGTCGCGCCCGAACTGCGGATAAACTTGCGCAACCTCGACACGGGCAACGAGATCACCGGTGCGATCGCCGGCGGGAAGACATTCGAGTTCAAGGGGCTCAAGCCCGGGAAATACCAGCTCGTCGTTCCGATCCCCTGCTGCATGTACGAAAGCTACGAAAGCCGGATCGTTGAAGTGAAGGCCGGCGAAAAACTACAGTTGGATGCCAATGTGCAGTGGGGCCTGAACCTCGGCACCATCGGCGATGATCCTTCAGCGTTGGGCGAGGAAATGCGCGCCCAAACCGTGGGCATCAACGACCCCACCCCAAGGCACCTCGATGGCAAGCCAGATTTTTCAGGCGTGTGGTTCATCTTCCCGCATCTGTCGGAAAAGCAACCGAAGATGAAACCCTGGGCCGCCAAGATGCATCAGGAACTGAAGGCCATCAACAAGCAGGGGCCTGCTTTCTTCTGCCTGCCGCAAAGGGCAACCCCGACCACGCTGAAGTTCCCCTACAAGTTCGTCCACACGCCCAAGCTGATGATCCAGCTGACCGAGTTCGTGACGCCCGCACACCGCCAGATCTTCATCGATGGCCGCAAGCCCACTCCGAAGGACGAACTCGTGCCCAGTTGGTACGGGGAATCAATTGCCTCGTGGGAAGGCGACACTCTCGTCATCGTCACCCAGGGGTTCAACGAAATAACCCCCGGCTATGGCGTTCACACCGACAAGCTGAAGGTGACCGAACGCATATCGCGGCCTGTGAAGGGGCGGATCGTGATCGATATCACCGCTGAAGATCCCGACGCCTGGGAAGAACCCTATCAGGTGCGGTACGAGGCAGGCTTGGCCGAAAAGGCCGAAATCATGGAATATGTCTGCAACGAAAACAACCGCGCCGCCATGCGCCATGATGGCGAAATGTGGCGGGGCCGGCCGTGAGTTCGCCGGCCGATTTGGGAAGGAGTTCATAACATGAAAACAGCACTTCGAGTGGCCGCCTGCATTGCCCTGGCGTCATTTTCCGGCAAGGCCGCCTTGGCTCACCATTCGTTCCTTTCGCAGTTCGATCCGAAGAAGCCCAAGATCATCAAGGGCAAGGTCGTGAAGATGAACTGGCGCAACCCACATGCCACATTCCTGGTCGAAGTGACCGAGACCGGGAAGCCAGTGGTCTGGGAAGTGGAAATGGGCAGCCCCAACACGTTGGTGCGCCATGGCTGGAAGAACAGCACGTTGCAGGCCGGAGACATCATCAGCGTAGACGGCTATCTTGCCCGCAGCGGCGATCCGCTGATCAACGCCAAGGGCATCAAGTGGGCCGATGGCCGCGTAATCAACACCGGCTCATCCTATACCGCAGCTCAATAATCGACCTCTGCGCCGGGACAGGCCAGCGCCGCCTGCTGGATCACCCTGCCCCTTCGGCCCGGTTGCGCCATGATCGCTTCGGGCTGAAGAGGGCAGCCCATCAGGATTGGGGTCGTTCGTGAAGCTGAAGTTTGTCCTGGTCAGCGGCCTGCTTGCCTGCCTTGGCGGCTGCGCGGCTTTCTCGTCCATGCCGGTAGGAAACCGGGCCGTGCCACAGCCCGGCAGACCGGTAGAGATCGAACGCTATCTTGGCCGCTGGTATGAAGTGTACCGCTACGATGCGCCGTTCCAGAAGGGGTGCGAAGCGGTTGCAGCCCATTATTCGCGCAACCAGGATGGCTCTATCCGGGTGGTCAACACATGCCGCAAAAACGCGCCGGGCGGAAAAGAGAAAACCGCCATCGGCAAGGCCAAGATCGCCGATAGCGCATCGGGAGCAAAGCTCAGAGTCTCGTTCTTCGGTCCGTTCTATGGCGATTACTGGGTGCTGGACCACGACGATGGCTATCAGTGGTCCATCGTCGGCGAGCCCTCGGGCCGCTACCTCTGGGTGCTGTCGCGTGATCCTCAGCCATCCAACAGCATGAAAGCCATGCTGCGCCAGCGAGTGGAACAGCTGGGATATGACTGGTCACTCGTGCGGGAGACCCGACACTAACCTGCTCACTCCGCCGGCGCGGGTGCCTCCGCCCCGGCCAGCCGGCCAGACCCTTTCAATGACACCGCAACCGCGATCAGCCCCGCCAGCGGGGCAACAAGCAGGCCGGGATAATCGGATGGGAAAATTGGCTCGGCATTGCCCAGCAGCTTCACCCAGACCGAAGGGCCGATCACGATCAACCCCACCGAGGTGAACAACCCGAAGCAACCGCCCAGCAACGCCCCCTGTGCTGTGAGTCGAGACCAGTAGAGCGTGAGCAGGATGACCGGCACATTAGCGCTCAACGCCACGGCCATGGCCAGCCCGGTCAGGAAAGCGACATTCTCGTGCTGGAAGGCAAAGGCCAGCAATACGGCCACTGCCGAAATCGCCACCGCCCCGATGCGGAAAATCCGGATTTCCCAAGCCTCTGTGCGTTCGCGCAGAGGCAACAGCGGGGCCAGAACGTCGTGGCTGGCAGCCGAAGCCGCAGCCATCACCACGCCCGCCACCACAGCCAGGATCGTGGCAAAGGCGATCGCGGCAGTCACCCCCATCAACGGCGCTCCACCCAGCACCGTAGCCAGGTTGACCGAGGTCATGTTCACTCCGCCCGCCATGCTGCCATCGGGTCCGGTAAACGCGGGGGCCCCGGAAAGCAGCGCTACGGCCGCAGGGCTGATCACCGCAAAAAGCAGAATGCTGACGATGATGATCGCGGTCGTCGCCACCGCGACCGAACGCTGGGCGGCAGCGGGATCGGGCACGGTGAACAGGCGGATCAGCAGATGCGGCAACCCCAGCGAACCGGCGGTCGTCCCCAGCGCAAGCGAACTGGCCGAGAACAGATCCATGCCGCCGGTGCCAGGCAGAAACAGCCGCTCGCCCAGCGGGTGAACAGCAGCGGCCCGCGCATAGATCGGGCCGATGCCCCCCGCCTCTATCAGGCACAGCGCCGCCAGCAACATGACTATGAAGATCAGCAGGCCCGCCTTGATGATCTGCACCCAGGTAGCCGCCAGCATGCCGCCAAACGTCACGTAGATCGTCATCAGGGTGGCGATCAGCACTACCGCGAAGCCGAACGGCAGGCCGAAAAGGTTGGCGATCAATGTGCCGGCGCCCACCATCTGCCCCACCAGAAAGATGATGCAGATGGTCACCGTCGAGAGGCCGGAGAAGGCCCGCAACCGCTGATCTTCGCCGCGACTGGTCAGCACATCGCCCAAGGTGTAGCGCCCGGCGCGCCGCAAGGGGCCCGCCACCAGCGCCAAAAGCAGGCACATGGCCACCGGCGGGGTGACATAGTAGATCGAACTCATGTCGGCCCCGGCGGCAAAGAACATCCCCGTCAGGCCCAGGAACGTGGTGGCCGAAAGGAGATCACCGGCGATGGCGATCCCGTTCTGGAAGCCGCTTACCCGCCCGCCCGCAGAGTAATAATCAGCCTTGTTACGCGTTCGCCGCGCAGCCCATGCCGTTATTACCAGGGTCACGGCGATAGTCGGCACGAATGCTGCCACGGCGATCAGGTTCATGCCGCTTCGTCCTCGCCACTCGCCCCGCCATCGCGCTCAACGAAATCCAGCCGCAGCATGAACCAGGCCATGCCTACGAACACGACCATCAGGGCGACCACGAAGATCATGTATCGAGCCCCGCTCCACAGCGTCCCGATCGCCGGCACGGAAACCGAAAGGAACACCGGCGAATAAAGCAGCAACACGGCAAGCGCGGCCAGAAGCTGGCGCCTTTGCAGAACCATCATCTTGGAAATTTCCCCATACAATATCGTATTGTTATGGCGTGACGCCCTGCATGTCAAACCGCGTCACGACCCGGATGATGGCGCAAGACGTAACAAAGTGATGCAATCACCCCTCTTGATCTGGGCAACCTATCATGTGTAATCACCATACATAATTGCATGTAGCAGGGGGAGCCGGGTGAGCAGCTGGAACGACATCATGGACCGCCTGCGACTGCCCGTCATGGTCGCGCCGATGTTCCTCATATCCGGCCCGGAAATGGTCAAGGCAGCTAGCCGGGCAGGGGTGATCGGCTCCTTCCCGGCTCCAAACGCGCGCACGATCGATATTCTCGACGAATGGTGCGCCGACATTTCCGCTGCCTGCGCCAGCCACGCGCCGTGGGCACTGAACCTGCTGATGCACAGCAGCTATGCGCGCTTTGCCGAAGAAGCCGAAGTGGTGCGCCGCTGGAAGCCCGACATCGTGGTCAGCGCGGTGGGGTCGCCAGCGCGGATCGTCGATATCGTACATGACTATGGCGGGCTGGTGCTGGCCGATGTCGCCCGCCCGTCGCAGGCACGCAAGGCGATTGCCGCAGGAGCCGATGGGCTGATCATCGTGTGCTCGGGCGCCGGCGGGCATACCGGCACTTACAATCCATTTTCCTTCGCGCGGCTGGTGCGCAGCTTCTGGGATGGACCGCTGATCCTTTCCGGCGGCATATCCGATGCGCATGGCATTGCCGCCGCCCGCATGCTGGGGGCCGATCTCGCCTACATGGGCACGCGTTTCCTGGCCTGTGCGGAAAGCCTGGGCGATCACGATCGCAAATCGCTGGTCATCGGCGCCGGGATGGAAGACATCGTACTCAGCGCCGCCGTCACGGGCGTCCCCGCAAACTGGATACGACAGAGCCTGCTGGGCGCGGGGATCACCCCGGAAATGGCGGCGCAGCCGCGCAAGATGGATTTCACCAGTGTCGACACTGCAAAGCCCTGGAAGAACATCTGGGGCGCAGGGCACGGGGTCGATAGCGTGGGGCAGGTCGAAACGGTGGGAGCCATCGTCGATCAGCTGGCAGAAGATTATGCGCGACTGATCGGCCCTGCCTCCCAGCTGACGAGGCACGCAGCCGCCAGCCCCGCACTCACCCGCTAAGGCAGCCCCCATGCCCCTAAATCCCGATGCCCTGCTCGCCCTCCAGTTGGATCCAGTGGAGCAGACCCTCACGCCCGAAGCCTGCATCCTCTATGGACTGTCCATCGGCATCGGCCGTCTGCAAAATGCCGAGGACTGGCGCTGCCATATAGCCGGGAAGGATGTCATCCCCTTTCCCACCATGACCGCAACCGTCTGCCGCGAAGGTCCGTGGGGCCACTGGCCAGGCACCGGGATCACCCCCGAACGCTGCGTCCATGTCGGCCAGTCGATCGAACTGCATCGTCCTTTCAGCCCGCGGACCACCATCGTGGCCGAACAGCGAATTGTCGGAATAGAAGACTTCGGCGCCCAGAAGGGCGCGCTCATCCGCCAAGAAAAGCGACTCTACGACAAGGCAACCGGAGATCTTCTCGCCACGCTCGTGTGGTCGGTGCTGGCGCGGAACGACGGCGGTTTTGGCGGCGGACGACAGACTGCGCCCCCGGCGCCAGAGATCACAGCCCCGGCGCTACAGCGCCCACTTGCCCTGCCTATCGATTGCGCGCTGCTCTATCGCCTGACCGGCGACGACAATCCGATCCACACCGATCCAGACCTGGCGCGGGCCGCCGGGTTTCCGGCACCGCTCCTGCAGGGCCTGTGCCTGCTCGGCATGACCACCGCCACCCTGCTCCACGCTGCCGGCAAGACAGCCGCAAGCTTGCGCGCAATCGATGTGCGCTTCGCCCGCCCGTCATACCCCGGCGAAACTGTGCAGCTGAAAATGGGCAAAGGAAACCCCGCATCCTTTGCGGCGGAAGCACAGAGCGGACAGGCACTGATCGGAACCTTTCGGCTAGGCTGAAGAATCTGTACTTATATCCATGCAATCATGTTTTCATTTCAATGCGATGCTTGCAGGCACATGCCCTACTAATCCCGATTTTACAGGGATTATATCCAGAGCAAATTTCGCAGAAATTTGCCTTTCAAAACATACACTACTGTATAACGTTGGCTTCGGGAGAAAAGGATGACCAACAAGCAAAGCTCCGTCCGCAGCAATTACCGGGCAAGGCGTCTTGTGCAAAATTCGAGACCCTTGCGGTTTGCCGCCATTCTGGCCGCAGCCGCCGGGATGGCTCTGTCCACCCCGGCCAGCGCCCAGAACGCCGCCGACGATCTCGATACCAAGTCCCCCGCGCCACCCCGCACAGTAAGGGAATATAAGGCCCCGCGCGTGCCAGCCGAATACGCCGCAGCGCTGGCCCGCCTGCCGGACTGGAACGGCACCTGGATCATGCAGGCAGCGCCGCGCAGACGGCCCGCACACCTCATTTTCGACCCGGATCACTATTTCGAACCGGTGGATCTGGAAAAGGAAAAGAACGGCCTCGTCAGCGTGGCACCCGGTTCATATATGACTGCGACCCCCTACAAGCCGGAATACCTGCAGGAATACCGCAATAACGTCGCCGGCCTGCTTGAGGGCCGTTCAAAGGACCGGGCTGCCGTGTGCGAGCCCTATGGCATGCCGCGCCTGATGGGCGGCCAGCCCAGCGGCCCGGAAATCGTGATGACGCCCGACATGGTGCTGATGTACTTCGATGCCGGATCGGCAGTGCGCCATATCTACACCGATGGCCGCAAGCACCCAGTGAACGAGGCTTTCGACGGCGGGCCAGCGCCGCGCTGGAACGGCCATTCCACTGCCCATTGGGAAGGCGATACCTTGGTAGTCGATACGGTCGGGATCTATCCTGGCTTCTACGACCAGACCACGGCCCCCCACAGCGACAAACTGACCGTGAAAGAACGCATCCGATTGGTAGACCGGAATTGGCTGGAAAACATCATGGTCATCGAGGACCCGGTCATGCTGACCCGTCCGTGGACGGTCACGCGCTATTACCTGCGCAATCCTGCGGGCCGTTACCCCGATGTATCCGACAATTACTGCCCACCCAACAAGGAAGTGGAGATCAGCGATGGCTATCAGCGGCTGATCCTGCCTTCCGAACGAGAAGCCGAGGAGGAAAGCAAGTGACGAGCACATCCATGCTGGCTCGGGGGCTGATCGGACTGGCCAGCGTCATGGCGCTGGCCCTGCCGGCGTCAACCTCGCAAGCCCACCATTCAGCGGCGATGTTCGACCGCACCCGCACCGTGATATTGAAGGGAACGCTGAAGAAATACGAGTTCGTCGCACCTCACGCCTGGATTTCTCTGACCACCGCGCCCGACAAGGCGCACCCCAATGGCGAGCGCTGGGACGTTGAATGCACCAGCGCCAGCGCGATGCGGCGGATCGGGATCACGCCGCAAAACCTGAAACCCGGAGACACGATCACAGTGAAGATCAATCCGCTGCGCGATGGGCGCAAGGGCGGATCGCTTGTGGAAATCACCCTTGCGGATGGCTCCGTGCGCTCCAACACCTATGCCGATATTCCCTATGGGCAGCTGAAGTAGTCTCCACGGCGGGCCGACATCGCTGCCGGCCCGCCAGTGTTTTTGCATTAGAAGTTCATTTCAAACCGGATGCCATAAGTGCGCGGCAGCGCCACCGACATCAGGGCGGTATTCGGAGCAAAGGTTGGCTGCTCAGCCCCGGTAAAGACCTCGCGGTTGGTGAGGTTGCGGACAAAGCCCATCAGCGTGAAACGGTTGTCCGGATCGCTGAACGATACCCCTGCGTTGAACATCGCATAGCCGCCCACGCGGGTGGCCGCGACATAGTCGAACGTCAGGTCGCGGGCCGTGGCGAAGGTCATGTCGGCCGAGAGGGAGACCGTGCCGGCATTGCCCACAGGCACTTCCTGATTGAAGCCGGCCGATCCGGTCCATTCAGGCGCGCGGGCGACCGGGTGACCCGAACAATCGACGCTTTGAATGGGGCCATTGGGGCCCATGCGGAGCGGGGTGGCAACGCCCACCACGCAACCGGATGCGCCGGGCAACAGGTTCGCCGTTTCGTAGACGAACTTCTTGTAGCGGGCATGCGTGTATTCAGCTGCGGCGGTGAAGGTGCCTCCGGTCCACGGCTTGGCGATCAGATCGATATTGCCGCCGTAGATTTCGGCCTTCTGGGCATTGACGAACTCGATCCCCACAGCCCCAGCGCTGTTGATGGTGAAGTGGTTGATCTGCTGGTTGCGATAATCCCAGTAAAACGCGCCCAGGTTCAGTTGCAGGCGATTGCCGAACAGGCGGTTCTTCAGCCCGATGTCATAGGAGTAGAGCTTCTCCGGTTCGAACGCGGTAGCCGTGTTCCCGTTCACCGGCCCGCCGGCATAGGCAAGCTGGTTGAAGCCGCCCGCCTTGAACCCGGAGCTGGCCGTGGCGAAGAACATGCTGTCGGGCGAGAGGTCGTATTCAACGCCCGCCTTCCACGACACGTTGTCGAACGTACGGCGGCCCTGATAGCTTTCGACCAGGATCGGCTGAGTGGAAATGATCGGCGCAGGCGTCGAGTCAAAGCCGAGGAAGGATGGAGCGAGAGCAAAAGTCTGCCCGTTGCGCAGCTCGCGCCGATCCGAAGTGTAGCGGATGCCGCCGATCGCCCGCAGCTGCGGGGTCAAGCTGTAGGTCGCCTGCGCGAAACCGGCATAGGCCTTGGTGTAGAGGTCGGAAACGATCCCGTTGTTCAGCAGCACGCCGCCATTCACGCGATACTGGCTGTTCTGGTTTTCGTTATAGTAGAACGCGCCGACCACCCACTTGAACTTGTCGCCCGCGTTGGACAGCCGCACTTCGGCCGAAGTCGCCTCGGACTTTTCCGGGCGGGCCGGAATGTCGGGCCGCGCCGGCGCAGTAGCCAGCGGCGCCCCGAAACTCGCCTCCACGAAGGGATAGGCGTTGTAGAACATCTTGGTGTCGCGATAGGCCGGGATGACAGTCAACGTCGCGAAGCCCATGTCGACATCGAGCTGGGCGGAGACGTTGCGGAAATCCATATCCTGATGTGCATCGCTGCCATCCGGCAGCGCGACCAGCGCGGCCAGCGGCGGGAAGGTGCGAGCCCCGATATAGGCCCGGCCCTCGGCGCTGGTGCCGCTGATGAACTTTTTCCCTCCCATGGCTGCGCTGGCAATCACGTTGGCAGGGCCGCGGCCACCGACATGGCCGGCACTGCCGTTGACCATCAGGCTCACCGCCGACGACGGCTGCCACAGCGCCCGCACTCGTACGGCTTCACTGCTGGCATCCCCGAACCCGTCATTCGTGAAACCATCGCGCCGCACATAATTGCCGGCCACGCGCACGGCGAAAGTTTCGCCAATGGGCAGGTTGACCGCCAGGCTGGTGGTCACTGCATCGTAGTTGCCCATTTCAGTGCTGAAGCGGCCACCGAATTTGCCCAACTGCGGCTTGGCGGTGATGATGTTGATCGCACCGCCCGAAGCGTTGCGGCCATAGAGGGTGCCCTGCGGCCCCTTGAGCACTTCGATCCGCTCGAAATCGTACATGTCGGCCGGCAGCGATTGCAGGCGCGCCACATAAACGCCATCAACGCTGACCGCGACGGCCGGGTTGCTGATGGACGTGGATGCAAAGTCGCCAACCCCGCGAACATAGATCTGCGGCGAAGCGGTAGTGGTGGCGATCAGCACGCCGGGAGAAAGCCGGGTGATGTCCTCCACCCGGGTCACACCGGCCCGCGACATTTCGGCGCGCGACAGAACATCGAGCACGACCGAAGTCTTCTGCAGCGATTCGTCGCGGCGCTGCGCGGTAACGATGATGTCGGCAATGGCCCCATCGGCCTGCGCCTCCTGCTCCGCTGCATGGGCAGATGCTGGAATTGCAAACAGGCCCGCCAGTGCGATGCCGGAACTCGCCATAAGGAATGCAATGCGCTTCATTTCCTCTCCCCGGGGCCCTAGCCCAAACCTAAATTATGTAGGACAATTTTTTATTATGCCGGAATTTATGGCTGTACAGGATTTTCCGTCAAGCTGCATTTTTGTCGCAAGTTATCGCGCAATGCCAAAAAATTACAAAAATACAGTTATAAGAGCGCGCAAATACGCCACCCGGCGCGCGCCAGCCTGCAAAACTTCCACCAGTCAAATCATCCTACAATTATACATAAGCGGCGCACAAAGACCCGCGGGCTGCCGCGAACCGCCAGCCAGGAAACAACATGGGCCACACCCGCTCACACGCCGCCCCACTAAGCAGCAAGCGTCATAATATTATGTACACGAATGATTTTGCAGGCGTCAAGATAAACATCGTATACGAAGCAATATCGCGGCCAGCGCCCGTCAATATGGCGCGCGCTGACTGGCCATCGCCCGCGCGGTTGCTCCGGATGGCCAAGTACTCGAGACCTCGGCGAAGGCGTGATGATGGGCTATAGCGCCGGGCTGGTTTCCGCCGCCGCCTGAAGCCCCTCGCACCCGCCGATGCGGGGCTGGCGATCGACCGCCAGCCCGCCCACCCGCTCAGTTCATCGCCCAACGCAAGCGCATGAAGGCCGATCGGCCCATACCCGGCAACCGCGCACCTAGCGGCACGCTCGAGCCGCCGATCCGGTTGTATCCGGCCAGATGCTCCAGATAGTACCGGTCAAACAGGTTTTCGATCCCCACATCGATGCGCAGGCCATCGCGCACCAGCCAATGGCCATAAAGGCTGGCCAAGACATAGCCCTTGCTGCTCGCCTCGCTGTTGGCGGCCGAAACCTTCTTCTGCGCGGCCATGGCCTGCCCTTCGATGGCAAGCGACCAGCGCGCCGTTTCCCAGGCCAGGGCAAACCGCCCACTGGCCGGCGCCATACGATAGAGATCGTCGGCAACGTCGCGCCGCCGGCCCCGGACATAGCTGGCCACGCCATCGATCCGCAGCGGCCCGGCAATCGCACCGCCAAAGGCAACGTCGGCACCCCAGATTTCGGCACTGGTGTTGGCGAAACGCAGCGGGGTGGCATCGCCATTGGCCTGGGCCACCATCTCTACCGACGTATCGACCACCCCCGGCGTGGCATCATAAGGCACGCCCTGAATGAAATCATCGACCCGCCGGAAATAGACCACTGGGCGGACATAGGCGGACGCCCCGGCCCAATCGAACCCGGTCTCCACGATCCACGCCTTTTCCGGCTTGAGGTTCGGGGTGCCGACATAGATGTTGCCATCGGCCAGCCCGCCGCTGGCCTCGGTCGGCAGCCACGAAAAGCGTTCGATCAGGCTTGGTGCGCGACTCTTTCGCGCCACGGTCAGGCGCGGGGTGAACGCCCCCAGATCCGCCCACAACCGCAGCGAAGCATCAACCGTGGTGGCCGCCCAGTCCCGGTCCGCGTTGGCGAATGCCAGGGCAAGCCCGGCCGGACCAGCCGGAACACCAGTGCCAAAGCGGGGTGCGCCCGTTTCAGCGCCATGGCGATCAACCCGCACGCCCAGTTCGGCCTCGATCGGCCCCGCCCCGGTCCGCCACTCGGCAAAAGCACCGACCCGCCGGCTTTCGGCCCGATCCAGCGGATGAATGGAAAAGGCCGGCGAAAGCGGATTGTAGAGCATGTAGCCCTTGTCAATCAGTTCGACATCGCCTCCCACCCGCACATGGCGGGCCACCGAACCGAAGCGAAGGGCAACATCCGCCGCCATCGTGTTGGCGTAAGTGTCCGACTGGCGGATCATGGCCGTGGCCGGCGCCGGCCGCTGCTCAAAGTTGTTCATCCGGTGGCGAACCGCGGCATAATCAGCATGGGCTTCCAGTCGAACGCCGTCCGATAGCTGACCTTCAAAGCCAATCCGGGCAAAATCGGTATGGAAATAGACGATATCCATCGCAAAGGGCGGATTGCCCGAACGGCCGGTTTCCTGCCGGCGATATTCCAGGCTGAATTCGCCCTCGCCGGCACGAAACCCCGCATGAGCGCCATAGACCGCACGCTCATACCCGCTGGTGGCGATGCGCCCGCCGGGAAAGCGGGTGTCATCGCCCTTCTCGCGCGAGACGACCAGCCCCAAGCGGAGCCGTTCGCTGCCCAGCCCGGCCATTCCGCCCACCGCCAGGCTATAGTCGCCGCTGCGATACTGGCTCGAAACGTCGATCTGCGGAGAAAGCTGCGGCCCATCGCCAAAGCGCGCCTGCTTCAGGATCGTGTTCACGCCGCCGCCAAGGCCTGGCCCATCGCGCACCGGCGAAATCCCACGCGCGATCTCAACCCGGTCGATCAGGCCCAGCGGAGCATAGTGCATTGCCGGGTCCATCGCGTTGGGCCCTCCGGACGCGAAACGCTGGCCATTGATGCGCAGCAAAATGCGTTCGCCAAAAAGCCCGCGCATCTGCACCTGCCCGGAAAGCGCGCCATTATCGATCAGCGCAGCACCCGGTTGCCGCGCGATGAATGCCGCGCCATCGGGGCTGGTGGCATGCTCCTGCTCCACTTGCGTGGCAATATCGAGCGTGGTGACGGCAGGCGCAGTAACCACGATGGTTTCGGCCGAAGGGGCCTCGGCCTCACTAGCCATAGCCGGCGCCGCCGCCATCAACACCGCCGCAATGGCGAACACGGAAGTCTTCATTGATCGTTTCCTGGGAAAAGTCTGTGCCGCGCACAGGGCAAGGCGCGGGCGATTGTGCATGCGAGAGCTGCCGGCCATCCGCTTGAACCGGAACGCCAGGAGCAGCAAAGCCATGAGCGTCCGGGCGAAAGACGCCCGGAAGAACGGCTGAATTCAGGTTGGCAGGGGCGGCCCGCGCAGCGGCGGGCGGATGTGCAGCGCGCGCCGAACCAGGGGGGACCGCAGGGAAAGCATGCCCACGGCCAGAATAAAGGCCAGGGCCAAGGCAAGCAGGGCCGGATCGGGCCCGGCCAGCGACGCCATGGCCAGCGCGCTCCACGCGCAGGTGGCCTTGGCCTTGCCATCGTCAGAATGCTTGCCGCGCTCGCCATCCTTCATCGGAATGGCGATGTGGCGGATCGTATCGGCTCCCGAAGCATCGGCGCAAATTTCAGCCGCAATCAGCAGCGGGGCAGATACCGGCATGAACCCGGCGGGCATCAGCGCCTTCATGCATAGCGCCAAGGCCACCACCAGGGCAGCCAGTTGGCGATGATCGCGGAACAGGCGGCGCCAAGCTCTCACGCGGCCTCCCTAGAGCGACCCGGACGGCAAGTCACCATCCTTCGCGCGGATAGCCCGGCCCAAAGCCCGCCTACTTGAAACGCAGCTTGCGGATGCCCAGCGCATGCATCGCCAGCTTCTCGTAAAACGGCTCGCTGGTTCCGCGCCGCACCTTGTGCAGGAAGTATTTTTCAAAACCGATCTTGGCCAGGTGAACCCACTTGCCGCTGGCAGACCAATTCAGATTGCGCGGCGGGATCTGCGGCTGGGCCACGAAGGCCACGCCGCCATCGCCGAAATCAGCCAGGCACACCGCGTTCCAGGTCGCTTCCTCCGCCGGTTCCTTGCCGTTCAGTTCCAGCTTGAGGTTGGCGGCGATGGCGGTGACCATCGATTCGATCATGAACCCGGTCTTGGGCACCCCCAACGGCACCGGGGTCGGCCCGATCGGCGGAATCGCCACGCACACACCCAGCGAATAGACGTTGCGGAAATTCGGATTGCGCTGGTTCTTGTCGGCCAGGATGAAGCCGCGCGGGTTGGTCAGCCCTTCAATCCCGTGAACAGCCGGAATGCCGCGGAACGCCGGCAGGATCATGGAAAAACCGAACGGCAGATCGTGGCTGGCCTTGACCTGCCCATCCTCGCCCACTTCTTCCACGTGCATCGTGCCATCATCGACCTTGCCGATACGGGCATTGGTGATCCACTTGATGTGGCGGTTGCGCAGTTCGCTTTCCAGCAGGCCCTTGGTATCGCCCACGCCGTCCAGGCCCAAGTGGCCGATATAGGGTTCGGGCGTCACATAGGTCATCGGCACGCGATCGCGGATCTTGCGGCGCTTGAGTTCGGTGTCGAGAATCAGCGCGAATTCATAGGCCGGGCCGAAGCAGGATGCCCCCTGCGCCGCGCCGACCACGATAGGCTTGGGATCCGCGCAAAACCGTTCGAACGCCTCGGCCGCTTCAGCCGCATGATCGGTGCGGCAGATCGATTGGGTAAAGCCCTGCGGCCCGAGCCCGGCCACTTCGTCGAAAGCGAGATCGGGGCCGGTGGCGATCACCAGGTAGTCGTAGGAAAGCGACGTGCCGTCACTCAATTCCACCCGGTTTTCCGATGGATGGACTCGCTTTGCCCCCACCGAGGTAAAGCCGATACCTTTTTTCGCCATGATCGGCGGCAGGTGAACCCTGATCGCGTCCGGTTCGCGCCAGCGCACGGCAACCCACGGGTTGGAAGGAACGAACCAGTAATCCTCCTGGTCGTTGACCACCATGACTTCCGCAAGGCCTTTGACCGCATCGCGGATTTCATAGGCAGCGATCGTGCCGCCCAGTCCGGCGCCAAGGATAATGATCTTGGGCAGTGCCATCGCTCCACCTCCGGTTATCAAGCCGCAAAGAAGGCAAATACCTGCGGCCACAATTGCTTAGGACATCATATCAATAACGCCTTATATAAGATAAAGTCGATGCAGGCAAGAGGCCTGCCTCTCAGCCCTCGTCCGGGTCGGTGATTGGCGGGGCGAACGGCGCCAGCGCCGCAGCCAGCGCTTGGGCTTCGGCGACAAAACCGGCCAGCCGCTCCGGGCCGAACGCAGCGCCATAGGCATCCAGCAACCGGGCAGTCTGCTCCGCCGTCTGCCCAACCAGCGCAGCGCCCTGTTCGGTAATGCGGATCATGCTGCGCCGCCGGTCGGTCGGACTGGTATCGCGGGCCAGCAAGCCGCGTTCGATCAGGTCGCGCAGGATGCGGGTGACGCTGGGCGGATGCAGCAAGGCCTGCCGGGCAATGGCGCTGGCATCCAGCGGCCCGGCATCCGCCAGTACGCGCAGCACGCGCCATTGCTGGTCAGTAAACCCGCCGGCCCGCAAATGTTCGCGCAGCGGCGCCATCACCGCTTCGCGCGCAGCCAGCAGAACGCCGGCCAGCGATTGCGGATAGGGCGGAAGAATTCTGTCCTGAGGCATGTGCCGCCTATGCCAGATCCCGGCTTGCGCGACAAACTTATCATGTTAAATGTTTTACTACAAACAAGGTGACGCCATGCCCCTCGACCAGCAAACCATTGATGAACTTGCCCAACGGCTTGAGAATGCGGAGCGTACGCGCACCCAGATCGGGCAATTCTCGCTCGAACACACCGGGATGACGCTGGAAGATGGTTATGCCGTCAGCCGCGCCTGGGTGGGCCAGAAGCTGGTCGCCGGCCGCAAGGTCATCGGCCACAAGATCGGCCTCACCAGCCGCGCAATGCAAAGGTCGTCCAACGTAACCGAACCGGATTTCGGCACCCTGCTGGATGACATGCTGTTTCTTGACGGGCACGACATACCGATCGACCGCTTCATCGAACCGCGGGTGGAGGTAGAGCTTGCCTTCATCCTCAAGCACCCGCTCAAGGGGCCGGGCTGCACGATCTATGATGTGTTGAACGCCACCGATTATGTCACCCCCGCGATCGAGATTATCGATGCCCGCATCGAACGGATAGACAAGGCGACCGGCGTCACGCGCAAGGTGTTCGATACCATCTCCGATAACGCAGCGAACGCCGGCATCGTGCTGGGCGGACTGCCGGTAAAGCCCGATGCGGTAGATCTGCGCTGGGTTTCGGCGCTGCTCTATCGCAACGGGGTGATCGAGGAATCGGGCGTAGCCGCGGCCGTGCTCAACCACCCGGCCAATGGCCCCGCCTGGCTGGCCAACAAGCTGGCCCCGCACGGAGAATGGCTGGAACCGGGCCAGATCGTGCTGGGCGGCAGCTTCACCGCGCCAGTCTTTGCCCGGCCCGGCGATAGCTTCCATGTCGATTACGGCCCGCTTGGGTCCATTTCGGTGCGATTTGTATGAGCGATCTTCGCAATCTGCTGGCCGAAGGGCGCCCCCTGCTCGGCCTGTGGCAAGCACTTGCCAATCCCTACACGGCCGAAATCTGCGCCCGCGCCGGGTTTGACTGGCTGCTGTTCGATGGCGAGCACGCGCCCAACACGCTGCAAACCCTTCTGGCGCAGATTCAGGCTGTCGCGGCGCTTCCGGTAGCCCCGGTAGCGCGTGTACCCTCGGGCGAACCGGTGGCCCTCAAACAATATCTCGATCTGGGGTTTTCCGCCCTGCTGGTGCCGATGGTCGATACCGCCAGCCAGGCCAAGGCGGTGGTTGCGGCCACCCGCTTCCCACCGCGCGGGATCCGCGGGGTCGCAAGTGCCACCAGCCGCGCATCCGGTTTTGGCGCGATGACGGATTATCTCGCGCGGGCGCACGAACGAGTGACCGTCATCGCCCAGGTAGAAAGCGTCAGCGCGCTGGAAGAAATAGACGGGATTGCCGCCACGGATGGCATCGACGCCCTATTCATCGGCCCGGCAGACCTTGCCGCATCGATGGGCCACCTCGGCGACCCGTTCCATTCCGAAGTTCAGGCCGCCATCACCCATGCCAAGGCGCGGATCGATACCGCCGGAAAGCCCGCCGGCATCTTCGCGCTTTCGCCAGAGGATGCCCGCCACCGCATGGAACAGGGCTTTTCCCTGATTTCCATTGGAACGGACATCGGCTTGCTCGCGCGCGGCGCTTCCGGACTACTGGCCTCCGTCCGCCCCTGATGCTGCAGGCAGGCTTGCTGCCCTGCGATTCAGCCCGAGACTAACGCCAGTGGCGGCGAACCATTCGCTTTCTTGATCAAGGGTGCCATCCCGCCGTGCATGTTGCTATAGTGCCCTGCCAACGTACCCGGGCTGCACCCGATCTGCTTGGCGAACTGCGCCATGCTCGAACCGGGGTAGCCGGATGGCCTGGCCCCACGCGGCAAACCATCCGGCAGCTCGGCCCGGATCTGCTCACCGAGATACTTTTGGCCCGAGAGAACCGTGCAAATGGCATCGCGAAGCGCGGGAATGCCTGCGTCCTTCATCACGTAGCCATGAGCACCGGCTGCGATCGCGCGCGGGGCGCAGACCGCCTCGTCGTGTCCCGAAAGCACCAGCACTCGCACGTCCGGATGTCCCGCCTGCAAGCGGGCAATGAGCGGCGCGGTAGAGCTTTTGCCCAGCATCAGCTCGACAATCACAATGTCTGGCTGAAGAGTGGGGATCGCCTCCAGCGCCTGCTCTGCAGTCTCGCACTCGCCACAAACCGTCATGGCGCTTTCCCCGGCAATAATGGTTTTCAGGCCGGCTCGCACGATCGCGTGATCGTCAACGATCAAGACCTTACTTGAATTGTTGCAGTTGGAAAACATGCCACCCTCGGTTCGCGTAATCTGTCCGGCGGTCGACTCGTTTCGGCCGCCGGGCCCATCAGCTATCGAAGCAGTGCAACTCGCTCCATCGGTATCCACTTCAAATGATAACGTATTAATACGCAGGTAGCCCCACACCGAATTACCGACTGACATCAAAACGGTTCCAGATCGCAACCGCCAGCTCGCCGTCCAGCCGCGCCTTGGCAAAGTGGGCTTCCAGGCCCGTGCGATTTACGCCCGGAACGCCGAAGGACCGATCTCGCTGCCCTGCGATCGGGCAGTTCGGCTGGCTGGCCACTGTCGCCACCGAGGGAATGCCCCGGTCGGTCACGGGATCATCGTTCACATACCCATACGAGAGACCCAGCCTCGACCGGCCAAGATCAATGGCCAGATAGGGATTGACTGCAAGGCGCTCCCCGCCACCGAAATCACGGTGATTGTCCAGGTTCTCGTAGGCGGCGTTCAGACGGAAGGCTTTGGGGCAGGCTTCATCATTTCCTCCGGAAGCGTTAAATCGTTGTCGAACTAGCCCCGGAAACGGCGATTGCAGATCGCCCTCAATAACATTTGCAAAAGATTCGTCTTCTGCTCTCATCAGCCCCTTTCGTAGGCTGCCAGGCGATAGAGCAACTGGGCCCGCGTCAGCCCAACCATCCCGGCAGCGCGGGTCTTGTTACCATTCGCGCGTTCCAGCGCTCGCTCGATCACCCGGCGCTCCAGTACCGCCAGGTCCATCCCCGCATCCAGCACTGCCGCAGCCAGGTCGGCTCCATCCTGTCCGGTCACGGTTCCACCCGCAGTGACATGCAGCGGCAGCGGAGGAAGCACCTCGCCGCCTCCAAATAGATGGTGCAGGCGCAGCGGCTCTCCATCACGGGCCATGATCACCCCCCGCTCGATCACGTTTTCCAGCTCGCGGATATTGCCCGGCCAATCGTAGCTGAGCATCGCGGCAACCGCCCGCTCCTCGAACCCGGTCACGTTGCGACCATGGCGGGCGCAATAGAGCTCGAGGAAATGCTCCATCAGCAGCGGAAGGTCCGCCCGTCGTTCCCGCAACGGGGGAATGCGGATCGGGAACACGTTGAGGCGATAGAACAGGTCGGCGCGGAACTCTCCCGCCTCCACCGCCTGGCGCAGATCCACGTTGGTGGCGGCCACCAGCCGCACATCGGCGTGAAGCAGGCGAGTGCCACCCACGCGCTCGAACTCACCCTCCTGAATTGCGCGCAACAGCTTGCCCTGCGCCGCCAACGAAAGCGTGCCGATCTCGTCCAGGAACAGGGTTCCCCCCTGCGCCCGCTCAAAACGCCCCGCCCGGGCGGCGGTAGCGCCGGTAAATGCCCCCTTCTCCACCCCGAAGAGTTCGGCTTCCAAAAGATTTTCCGGGATCGCGGCACAGTTCACGGCAATGAACGGACCATTCGTCCGCCGCCCCATCGCATGCAGGTTGCGAGCAAAGATTTCCTTGCCCACCCCGCTTTCGCCGGAAAACAGCACCACCGCCTCGGTGTCGGCCACATGGCGCAACATGTCGAAAGCCACGTTGAAACCCGCAGATGCCCCCACGGTACGGCGGCCCAGCCCCAGCCCAGTGGCAACAGCATCAGCTGGTCCGGCCATCGTCACCTTGTTCAACTGCTCGCCGCGCATGAAGCGGAGGTCACCCTCCTCGTCGCCCCACTCCTCGGCGGGGCGGCCAACCACTCGGCAATGATCGTGCCCCATGGCGATGCACTCGACCTCGCGGAACAGGATCGGCCGGCCGATGAACACGCTGGCATAACCACTGGCATAGCCGGCCTGCGACCAGCCAGCAGGATAGGCGCCCGTGCCGAGCAACTCGACATGGGCCGCGCACTCCGAAGAGCTCTTCCACAGGTATTCCGCCGCAAAGGCGCCCGTCGCCGTATCCACCTTCACGGAAACAGCTTCCGCCCTGACCATCCCTTCCAGGGTGTGTAATTCCGGCCCCACGGCAAACATTTCATCAAGCGTCGCGGTCGGACGGATGCGGGTGGCAATTTCCGCATCGATAGCGCCGCTGTTGTAACCCTGACGGGTAAAGATGCCGCGCGCCTTTTCCACCCCCAGGGCCTGAATGATCTCATGCCGCAGCAAACCGAACGCACGGGTGTGCAACAGCATCATGCGTCGCCCCGCCAGCCAGATGTGGCCCTGAGCCGGATCGAAACGAAGGTGGCTGAACAGGTCTGTCGTCATGGCGGAACCCCAGATGGACCAAGCGTATAATTTTCAACACTTTGCCGGAATCATAGCGATAAAATCGCATAAAATCCAACACTCGCAGAAAGGCTGCCTCCCCTCTGGGAAGCCCGATACCGCACAGCAAAGCCGCGGAATCAAAGCTTTGATTGACAGGAAAGCTACCTACTCAGAAGCTGGCACGGCTTTTGCGAGATTGCGACTCAGCCCGGCCGTGCACCCGTGGCAAAATGTGAGGAGGATCAACCGAATGGCACCTGCCATACCCGTTATCAGCCGGCGAGCATTCCTCTCGGCCAGCGCCTCGGTCGCGCTGGCGTCGGCTGCGCCGGCCTTCGCCGCAACGCTCGCCGCCCCCGGCCCGCTTGCCCTCGCCTCCACCCGTACCGCGCTGCCCGCCACGTGGAGCGGCCCCGCCGTGATCCTCACCGGCGACTACATGGCGCGGCTGGAACAGGTGCGCGCCACCCTCGCCAACCCAGGCAGCGGCAAGATCAGCCTGTTCCTCGATGCCGCAGACACAGTCCTGTTCGATATCGCCAACCACGACCGGCGGGTGGCCGTCAGCCCGCCCTCTGCCCAGCAAGGAGTTCCCGCATGAGCTTGCGCGTTATTCACCTCGCCGCGGCCATCGCTCTCGTTGGGGCCCTGCCGGCAAGCGCCGCCCCCACACAGCCGACACGCAGCAAGGCGGGCTGGAAATCGCCCGAGGAAGCCTGGGACAAGACCTGCGCCCGCTGCCACACCACCGGCGTTGGCCCGGAACTGCGCGGCCGCGAACTGCCGCCAGAATATGTGCAGCTCGTGGTTCGCAATGGCATGCTTGCCATGCCGGCCTTCCCGCATTCCATGCTTGATGACGCCACGCTTGATGGGGTGGCGCGCTTCGTTTCCAAATCGAAGCTCGCCAAGCCTGCAACCAGCCGCTGACCCGACGGGAGACACAGAATGTCCAGCAAGACCAGCACGCCTGCCATGCCGGAACAGCCCGGCACCCTGCCCGCCGGCGTTAGCGCAGCCAGCATGGCAGCCGCCATCAAGGAATTCGTTGCCATCCTGGGTGCCGAAAACGTGGTCACCGACGATGAGCACATCACGCCCTACACTAAGGTGATGATCGCCGAGAGCGAAGATCTGCATCGCCCCTCAGCCGTGCTCTATGCCCGCGAAGTCTCGGAAATCCAGAAGATCCTGAAGGTCTGCAACACCTACAAGGTGCCAATCTGGACCATCTCGACCGGCCGCAATTTCGGCTATGGCTCGGCCGCGCCGCAAAGCGCCGGCCAGGTCGTGCTCGACCTGAAATACATGAACCGCATCCTCGAAGTGGATCCGGTGCTGTGCACCGCGCTGGTCGAACCCGGCGTCACCTACCAGCAGCTCAAGGACTACCTGGTCGAAAACAACATCCCGCTGTGGCTGTCGTGCCCCGCACCGTCTGCGATTGCCGGGCCGCTGGGCAACACGGTCGATCGCGGCGTTGGTTACACGCCCTATGGCGAGCACTTCATGATGCAGTGCGGCATGGAAGTCGTGCTGGCAGATGGCGAAGTCCTGCGCACCGGCATGGGCAGCGTGCCCGGAAGCAGCGCCTGGCAAGTGTTCAAGTGGGGCTACGGGCCCTATCTCGACGGGATCTTCACCCAGTCCAACTATGGCATCGTGACCAAGATGGGCATGTGGCTGATGCCGGCGCCACCGGTCTACAAGCCGTTCGCCATCCGTTACGACAAGGACGAGGACATCCACGACATCGTGGAAACCCTGCGCCCGCTGCGGATCGCCAACGTGATCCCCAACGCGATGGTTTTTGCCAACGTGATGTGGGAAGCGGCCGCGATCATGCCGCGCAGCAAGTATTACTCCGGCACCGGCACCACGCCGGATAGCGTGCTGGAAGAAATCAAGGCCAAGGAAGGGCTGGGCGCGTGGAACGTCTATGCCGCGCTCTATGGCACCAAGGAACAGGTCGATGTGAACTGGCAGATCGTGACCAATGCGATCAAGGCCAGTGGCAAGGGCCACATCATCACCGAAGAGGAAGCGGGCAATACCGAACCGTTTGCCTATCGCGCCAAGCTGATGCGCGGTGACATGACGCTGCAGGAATTCGGCCTCTACCGCTGGCGCGGCGGCGGCGGCTCGATGTGGTTTGCCCCCGTTACTGCGGCCAAGGGCAGCGAGACGGTGGAACAGACCCGCCTGGCCAAGGAAATCCTGGCCGAATATGGGCTGGACTATGTGGCCGAATACATCGTCGGCATGCGCGACATGCACCACATCGTCGATGTTCTGTTCGACCGTTCAAACCCGGAAGAAATGGCCCGCGCCCACGAATGCTTCGCCAAGCTGCTGACCGAATTCGGCAAGCGCGGCTATGCGGTCTACCGCGTCAACACCGCCTTCATGGATCAAACGGCCGACCTCTATGGCCCGGTAAAGCGCAAGATCGACCAGACACTGAAGCGTGCTCTCGATCCCAACGGGATCCTGGCGCCCGGAAAGTCCGGTATCCGGATCTGATCTGGCAAAAGGCCGGCAATCGTAAGCTGCTTACGCAGCAGGGAAGCCCCCTTCGGCACCGGAAAGGCCGAAGGGGGCTTTCGCCATTCTGGCGGGCAGCGTGGCAAAAGGCATTGTGCGGCGCGGTTCGTGCGGCAATGAAGGACGCCCATGAAAAAGAAGCGCCGCTACCTCACTGCCACCATGCCCGATGGTTATGTGAAAACCATCGGCCCGACGAGCGATGGCTTCACCCATTACTGGCGGATCGTGGCTGAGCTCGAAAACGGCAAGACCGAAGTGTTCTGGGGCCACACCCGCTCGCTGGCCGAGGCACGCCGGAAACGCGCGCCCGCGCAAGAGGCAGCCCGGAGCCGGGGCTGGAAGAGCTTTGCGTTCGAAATCGCAGAACTTGTCGAAACAGAAGCCTGAAGCCTGCCCACCGTTGCGCAGGATCGGCTCACAGGGCACACTCGCTTACCCCGCCAACACTTGCACACAAAGGAGATGGCCCGTGATCGAACTCGTGATCGACAAGCGCATTCACGATCTGGGCGGCGGGTTCGAAGTGGGGCGGGTGCTGCCTTTCGCAAAACGCCGGATGGTGGGTCCGTTCATCTTCTTTGATCAGATGGGGCCGCTCGACCTTGCGCCCGGCATCCCCGGCAAGCTGGATGTGCGGCCACATCCCCACATCGGCCTGTCAACCGTGACCTATCTTTACAGCGGCGCACTGACGCATCGCGACAGCCTGGGCTTTCATCAGGAAATCCGCCCCGGTGAAGTCAACTGGATGGTTGCCGGCAGCGGCATCACCCACAGTGAGCGGCTGGAACATGCCCGTGCCCACGGCGCGCGCATGCATGGCATCCAGGCATGGGTTGCACTGCCCGCCGAGCACGAGGAAACCGCGCCCAAGTTCTATCATCACGAAGGGGCTGACCTGCCGGAGTGGCAGGACGGCGGAGTCCGTGGGCGCCTGATCGCCGGCACCGCCGATGGCCTTGCCGCGCGCGTGGAAACCCATTCCCCGCTGTTCTACCAACATCTAGACATGGCGGCAGGGGCGCGGCATTCCGTTTCCACGGAATACCCGGAACGCGCTGTCTATGTAGCCACAGGACAGGCCGAAATCGCCGGACAGGTACTCACCGCCGGCCAGATGGCCGTGCTCGTCCCAGGCCGTGCGACCGACATCACCGCGCTGCTGCCGTCCACCATCATGGTGCTGGGCGGCGATCCGGTGGGCCATCGGTTCATGTTCTGGAACTTCGTATCATCCTCGAAAGAACGGCTGGAGCAAGCCAAGGAGGATTGGCGCCAGCAGCGCATGACGCTGCCGGTGGGCGATGAGCTCGAATTCATTCCTCTGCCAGAGGAAAAACCAGCCGGCACGCAGCCCAGCGCCTGATCCTGCGCCGACATCCCCGGCCGCACAGATCGGCGGGGGATCAAGCGGCGGCGCGGCCATCCTCGCCAGAGATGGGCAGTTCGACGACGAAACGCGCACCCCGTTCAGCGTTTTCGGCGCGGATCGTGCCGCCCAGATCCCGCACGATGCCATAGCTGATCGAGAGGCCCAGCCCCGTTCCGTCCTGCGGCGGCTTGGTGGTGAAAAACGGCTCGAACAGGACCGGCAGCAC
>CAZVHM010000009.1:28230-44933 GCA_964627175.1 uncultured Novosphingobium sp.
TTCCGTCCTGCGGCGGCTTGGTGGTGAAAAACGGCTCGAACAGGACCGGCAGCACTTCGTCCGACAGTCCGGTGCCGTTGTCTTCGACCGTGAGGACAACCAGCCAGCCACGGCGCTGCACTTCAACCTTGATCACGTCCTCATCCTGGCCGGGCTGATCCGCGCCTGCCCGGCGTGCGCGGATGGCGTCTGCCGCATTGAGAAGCAGGTTCAACAGAACCTGTTCAAGCAGGACCGGCAGGGCCCGGACCTTCACATCCGGAACGCATCGGCGGCGATCCACCAGAATCCCTTCTGCGGCCATCTGCGGGCCAACCATGATCATCACCGCATCGACCGATTCCTCAAGAGAAATGGCATGGGGCGCTTCGCTCGGCTTACGGCCGAATACGCGCATTTGCAGGATGATAGCCGAGGCCCGGTTCACGTGCGCCAGGATGTTTTCAAGTTTGTCGCGGAAGTGATCCGCGCCGATCCTGCCCCGGTTCACACGCTCGCGCAGGTTGAGCGTGGCAAGCTTGATGAAGTTGAGCGGCTGGTTCAGCTCGTGCGCGATCCCTGCCACCATCCGGCCCAGGCTGGCCATCTTGTCTGCCTGCAAAAGCTGGGCCATCGCGTCCTTGCGCTCGGTGATGTCGATGATCAGCCCAACCGCTTCGGTAAGTCCGCTTTCCGGATCCGCTTCGATCGCCAGCGTATCATAGACCCAGACATAGTGTCCGGCCTTGTGCATCAGGCGATATTCGGCATGGTAGGTCTGGCCTGGCCGCAGATCGGCGAACACGGACTGGCAATGCTCGAAGTCGTCAGGATGAACAGCATGGCTCCACCACCCCGGTATGGCGGCATCGCTGGCGCTATAACCAAGGATCTTTTCCAGAGCTTCGCTGACATAGGCCAGCCTGCCTTTTTTGTGATCCACGATTTCCAGCGCATAGACCACTACAGGCGCATGCCGCGCGATGCTCTGCAAGCGGCGCTGGTAGTTGACCAGCGCGCCGCGCTGAACGGCAACTTGCGAGCCGACACTGGCAATGTTGATCGAGATTTCGCTCAGTTCCCGGATCACCAGGCTATCGATCTGGTCCCGCCGTGTCCCCGCCATGGCAAGGTCCGCGGCTGACTGCGCCAGCGCGCGGAGCGAGCGTTCTATGCGTTGAGCCAGGATAGCCCCGATCGCGGTGACGACGACCACGAAAATGCACAGCGCGGCAAATAGTTCGAGCTGCCCCCTGCGAGCCTTGACCACCTCTGGGGCAAGCGCCGCCGCCGCGGTCGCCCGCCAACCTGCCCCCCCTTCGAGAAGGGTACTCTTGACCAGCAGGGCATCCTTGAGGTCGCTCATCAAGGACTTGCCGTAACCGGCATTGCTGACCAGCACCGCGCCCGGCTCACGCACCACCCGCGGGTTGGCCAGAACGGAAGGTCCGGCAGCGAGGGTGCCTATCGGCCAGGTGCGCGACGACGGGCTGGTCAAAACGATACCGTCCACAGCACCCCGCCCGGAAAGACCGACAATCCCGGCCAGCGCATCGGGCCGCAAGCTTGCCAGGATATACCTGGGCTCACCATTCACCCGCAGGGCGACAACCAGCGCGAGATTGTATCCAGCCCCGGTTGGCCGGGAATATTCGACCAGGATTGCCTGGCCTGTGCGAAGCCTGCGCAGTTCCGCCCAGGGCAGCCCTGCTCGAACCGTCGAGAGAGCCCGGCCAGTGGACCACAACACCCGACCATCGCCATCAAGACCGGCGATCAAATCGAAATCGCCAAGTCCGCGGGGAACCTGGGGCAGGCTCTCCAGGCGGCCAGCCCCGACACGCTCGGCAAAAGCCTCCAGCATCAGGCTGCGTGACTGCGACCAGAACTGAATGCTGCTGTTCGCCATGCGGAGGCGCTCGTCCAGCGTCCGTTCCACAGTCTGCCTGGCGCCTTTTTCACGCGCTGGGGCATCGATGGCCAGATAGACCGTAGTGGGTATGAGGATGACCGATGCGAGAATGGTGAGGACAAAGGCCTCAATCGGTATGCGCGGACGGCGAACCTTGCTCTTCCCCACTGTCAGCGAAAGAAAGGCCGCATAGCCGATCTCTCCGAGGGCAACGTTGAGTACGCCGTTGGTGGCCTGCTTGGCGATCACCAGCCACAAGGACAGCCCATCCATCGCCATGATACCGCCGTAAGTCAGGACAAGCAGCGGCGCCCCGATCAGAAGCCAGAAAAGGACATCGACCCGGATCGGCGCATGGCTGCGGCTGAATGCCGCCAGCGTGATCGCCTCGATGGTCCATATCGCCCAGGCCCAGGGGTGCTGCCACAGCAGAATGCTCCACCCGCTGGAGATGGAGCCGGCAGCGACCAGCACATGTCGCGGCAACACCCGAAGAAAGGCGAAAATCAGCGCATTGCCAAAGATGAAGTGCATGCCCCAGCCGAGTTGCAGCTCGAACATGTTGAGGAAAAATCCGGCGCTTCCCAGCAGGATCGCCACGGCCGCCGATCGCACGGCACTCCGCGAAGCAGGCATGAAACCCGATAGCATCATGAAGCCAGCGCAGCCCTGATTGTCCGGACGAGTTCATCAGGATCAGCCGGCTTGATCAGCACCGGAACCCCAAGGGTGTTCAGATCGGGTTGGGAGCTGGCATCACCTGTCAGGACGATGAATTCTATCTGACGCTCGGGCGGCAATCTGTGCCGAAGTGCGCGGATCAGGCCGATCCCATCCAGCTTCGCCATTCTGAGGTCAGTCACTACCACCATGATTTCCGGATCTTGCGCCACCATGACAACGGCGTGTTCCGGATCGAACGTGGTGAGCGCGTCAAAGCCCTCCAATTCCAGAAATTCCTGATATTCCGGCAAGATGGCCTGCTCGTCGTCCACCAGCAGGATGCGGGGGGCGCAATGGCAATTCCGATCTGCCGAACTGCCATCACGAGTCATGACGTTGTCCCCAAGCTTGCGATCTGGCTTTCGCCCCTAGCAGACCGGAACGCCGGAAGCCTGCATATTTTGGGAACATTCCTTACCGAAATGGCTGTAATCACTGCACATTTGACAAGAACGGCGATGGCGGAAAAGTTGCAGCGCCCGGTCCGTACGCTTGAACAGATGCATTGAATTGTGTGGCAATCGGGTTAGTCACTGCACCACACCGCCTTCAATCGGCAGATTAACATTGAGAGGAAATGCACGAATGAGCGATGAAAACCCGGGCAAGGGAACTGCCACGGAAACGACTTTCAGCCGCCGCGACATCGCGGCCCTGCCGGTCGGCGCCGCCGTTCTGGCCGCACTGGCACCCCAAGCCCAGGCGAAAAGCCTGTCCGACCAGCCCACGGTGGAAGAACGGGCGCGGATCGAGGATCTATTTACCAGCTATGTCTGGGCCTACGATTGCAGCGATGTGAACGGTTTCCTTTCGCTGTTCGTGGATCAGGATCCGATGATCGTCGGCCGCGGCAAGGCCCACCGCGGCAAGCCGGCACTTGCGCAATGGTTCGCCTATCTGCTGGCGATCCGCGAAAAGGACAACAACCTGTGGATGCACCAGGCCTCGCACCATAAGTATGTTCGCAACGGCAAGAACTGGCTGGTCTTCAGCTACGCACCGCATTTCGCCTATGATGCAACCACCCTTGGATCGCCCGTGGTGCGCAGCCTGGGTTATTTCGTGAGCGAAGTGGAACCGGCGGGGGTCGGCTTCCGGTTCCGGCGCTTCAGCGTCAACCATTGGGACAAGACCGCAGCGCCCTGGTCCAAGCCGCTGCCTTGGGCGGAGTTCGAACGCGCCGCCTGATTTCGATTCTCCTCGGACAAACCGCTGGCGGCAAATTGCATCCGCCGCCAGCGGGATACCCTTTTTGTGGCACCCTCATCCGCCGGGAACAATGGCAGCCTTGCTCGGTCTTATCGAGAGGAGCCCCCTCGATGACGGACGCTGGCAGAAATCAGTTGGTGATGCAGCCCACACGTAATCCCGGCCGGCATCATGGCGAAGGTGCGTGATGGGCACCCTCAGCCTTAAGCGGGCCTATGTCCCGCCCGATGCGGCTGACGGGATCCGCGTTCTGGTCGACCGGCTCTGGCCGCGCGGCGTCAGCCGGGAGGAGGCGGCAATCGCCACCTGGATGAAGAGCATCGCACCATCGCCGGCGCTGCGGAAATGGTTCGGCCACGATCCTGCACGGTTCGAGGAATTCGAGGCTCGTTATCGCCTGGAACTCGATGCCAACCCTCAAGCCGTCTCGGAGCTGTGCAACATGGTTCATCAGCATAATGTAACGCTGATCTATGCTGCGCGCGATGAGCACTGCAATCACGCCCGCGTTCTGGTGAAATATCTGGCCGAACATGGATGCTCTGCCGAGATCCGGCTCGGGTAAGCGGTGGAGCGGACGCATGACCGCATTCGAAAGATTGCTGTCGGAAGTGCGCGCCTGCAGTGCGTGTGACGGCAAGCTTCCGTTCGCCCCCCGGCCGGTCTTGCAGGCATCTTCTTCCGCCAGGTTGCTGATTGCCGGGCAGGCGCCCGGCTCAAGGGTTCAGCAAAGCGGCGTCCCGTTTTCCGATGCATCGGGAGAACGCTTGCGCGAATGGATGGGGGTGACGCCCGACCAGTTCTACGATGCCCGGCTGGTTGCAATCGTGCCGATGGGCCTGTGCTATCCGGGGCGGGGCAAGAATGCCGACAATCCACCCCGCCCCGAATGTGCGCCACTGTGGCGGGATAAGCTGCTAGCGCAGATGCCATCGGTCCAGCTCACGCTGCTGATCGGAATTCATGCGCAAGAGGCAGCGTTAGCGCCGGGCAGGATGATTGACCGGGTCCGGAGGTTCGAGGATTTCCTGCCGAATTATTTCCCACTGCCGCACCCATCGTGGCGCTCAGGTGCGTGGATGCGTCGCAATCCGTGGTTCGAGGCAGACGTGCTCCCCCGCCTGCGCGCCGAGGTTGCCGCGGCATTGCAGATGCCACGGAGCCAGCCCGGGGAAGATCAGTGAAAATTCCGCGATCCCGGCAGAATTCGCGTGTTTCGCGGATGACCATGGGTACTGGGGCGCGGCGAATGGCGGATTTCATCGCCGCATGACAGGTCCGCCAGCGCCGCCTCGTCCCTTTGCAAATTGTCCAAAAGCCCCGTGAGATCAACAACCCGCCGAGCCATCAGGTGGACCACGCCTTCCTCGCTGCGCTGGATTTCGCCCTCGATCAGCATAAGCCGTGCGGCCATCACGGCACGGCGCTGGGCTTCCATGTCACGCGCCCACAGCAGCGCGTTTGCAATGCCGGTTTCATCCTCGATGGTGATGAACACCGCATTGCCCTTGCCCGGCCGCTGCCGAACCAGAACTACGCCCGCCACGCGCACCTTGCGGCCATCGGGCGCGGAATTCGCATCGGCACAAGTCAACACGCCTTCCCGGTCAAGGTGGGGGCGCAAGAACTGCATCGGATGGCCTTTGAGCGACAGGCGCGCGGTCTGATAATCGGCCACCACTTCCTCGGCCAGCGGCATGGCCGGCAAGCCGGCATCCGGCTCAGCTGCCAGTTCGGGAGCCTGGGCGAAGCTGAATAGCGGCAGTTGATCGGGGGGCGTGCGCCGCACATCCCACAAGGCCTCGCGCCGCGCCTTGCCCAGCGAAGCCAGCGCATCGGCATCGGCCAGCTTGCGCAGCGCGGCCGGCGGCAAGCCCGCGCGCCGGGCAAGATCTTCCACCGATCCAAATGGCCTGTCCATCCGGGCTTCGGCCATCGGCCCAGCCCAGCTTTCCCGGAAACCATCGATTCGCGAAAAGCCCAACCGCAGGGCAAGCGCCCCATTTGCGCCGTGTTCCAGCGTACAGTCCCACTGGCTGGCGTTCACATCGATGGGACGCACTTCCACCCCATGCTGCTGCGCATCGCGCACCAGTTGCGCCGGCGCATAAAAGCCCATCGGCTGGCTGTTGAGCAACGCGCAGGTAAACACCGCCGGATGGCGGCACTTGAGCCACGATGAAACATAAGCCAGCCAGGCAAAGGCCTGAGCATGGCTTTCGGGAAAGCCATATTCGCCAAACCCGCGGATCTGTTCGAAGCAGCGTTCGGCAAAATCCTGATCATAGCCGCGCGCCGTCATGCCATGCACCAGCAGGTCGCGGTAACTATCAACCGTGCCCTTGTTGCGAAAGCTGGCCATCGCGCGGCGCAAGCCATCGGCCTGCGCAGGCGTGAAACCGGCGGCCACGATGGCCAGCTTCATCGCCTGCTCCTGAAACAGCGGCACGCCCAGCGTCTTGCCCAGAACCTCGCGCAATTCGGCCGGATTGTGCGGCGGGGCGGGCCTGGGAAAGACCACCGCTTCCTCGCCGTTGCGCCGGCGCAGATAGGGATGGACCATCCCCCCCTGGATCGGCCCGGGGCGCACGATCGCCACCTGGATCACCAGATCGTAAAGCTCTTTCGGCTTCATGCGCGGCAGCATCGCGATCTGGGCGCGGCTTTCGACCTGGAAGGTGCCGATACTGTCGCCGCGTTGCAGCATCCGGTAAACTTCCGGATCTTCCACCGGCACATTCTGGAGATCATGATCGCCCAGGCCATGCACCCGCAGCAAGGCAAAGCTCTTGGCGATACAGGTCAGCATGCCCAGCGCGAGGACATCGACCTTCATCAGGCCCAGCGCATCGATATCGTCCTTGTCCCATTCGATGAAGGTGCGATCCGGCATGGCCGCGTTATGGATCGGGACCAGTTCATCCAGCCGCCCCTGGGTCAGCACGAAGCCCCCCACATGCTGCGAAAGGTGGCGGGGAAAGCCGAGCAGCTGGTCGACCAGGGCCTTCAGCCGGGCAATATCGGGGTTGGCCATATCGAACCCGGCCTCGGTCACGCGGTTTTCGGGCACCTCACCGCCCCAGCTGCCCCAGATGGTGGAAGCCAGCCGTGCGGTCACATCCTCGGTCAGGCCCAGCGCCTTGCCCACTTCGCGCAAGGTGCTACGCGGGCGATAGTGGATCACCGTCGCGGCAATCCCGGCCCGCTCGCGGCCATAGCGGGCATAGATGTACTGCATGATCTCCTCACGGCGTTCATGCTCGAAATCGACATCGATATCCGGCGGCTCATCGCGCTCTTCGGAAAGGAAACGGGAAAACAGCAGCCGGTTCGCCACCGGATCGACCGAGGTGATGCCCAGAAGGTAGCACACCACCGAATTGGCTGCGCTGCCTCTCCCCTGACACAGGATCGGCGGATCAAGGCTGCGGGCATGGCACACGATATCGTGAACGGTGAGGAAATAGGGCGCATATTGCTTGGCGGCGATCAGGCGCAGTTCCTCGTCGATCGTGGTGCGCCAACGATCCGGCAGGCCAGCGGGAAAACGGCGGCAGGCTTCTTCCCGAACCATGTGTTCCAGCCAGCCCTGCGGCGTCCACCCTTCCGGCACCGGCTCGTGCGGATATTCATAGCGCAGATCATCCAGCGTGAAGGCGATGCGCGAGAGGAAATCGCCGGTGGCAGCGATGGCATCCGGGCAGCCCCGGAACAGGCGCGCCATTTCCACCGCCGACTTCAGGTGCCGCTCGGCATTCGCCAAAAGGCGCCGGCCAGCCTGGGCGATGGTCGTGCCTTCGCGAATGCAGGCCAGGACATCGTGCAGCGGGCGGGCATCGGGGGCGGCATAAAGCGGATCGTTGGTGGCGATCAGGTGGATGCCGGTGCTGGCAGACAGCGCCTGCGCCTCAGCCAGTCGCCGGGCATCGGCACCGGTGCGGTGCATGGTTGCCGCCAGCCAAACCGCGCCGGGCCGCGCCTCGGCCAGCCGTTCCAGCACCGCGCGATCCCGCCCGGTGGCAATCAGCAACAGATCGTCGGCATGGTCCAGCAGATCGGCCAGATCCAGAATGCATTCACCCTTGCGCGTCCGGCGGTTGCCCAGCGTGAGCAACCGGGTCAGCCGGCCCCAACCATGTCGGGTGGCCGGATAGGCTATGATGTCCGGCGTTCCATCGGCAAAGGCCAGCCGCGCCCCCACCACCAGCCGCAAACCGCCCGACCGGCCGCCAAGCTCACGCCAGGCCATGTGTGCACGCACTACCCCGGCCACGGTGTTGCGGTCGGCAATCCCGATCCCGGCCATGCCCAGCGCATGAGCGCGCGCCACCATCTCGGCCGGGTGCGATGCTCCACGCAGGAAGCTGTAATTGGTGGCCGCGGCCAGTTCTGCGAAAGGGGCAGGCGCGTTCATGCGAACAGCCCGTGCAGATACCATTTCGGCCCGTTGCGCGGGTCGGGCTTTTCTTCGTAAAGCCCGTGGCGGAAGATCCAGAAGCGCCGGCCGCGCACATCCTCTACCCGGTAATAATCGCGGGTCAACCCGCCTGATGCCTGCCCGTCCGGCCGCCGCCACCACTCGGACGCAATCCGTTCCGGCCCTTCATAAAGCCGCACCTCGTGCAGCTTGCGCCGCCAGCGAAAGCGGTGCGGCGGCCCATCCGGCACTTCGGCGATCACTTCCACCGGCTGGGGCGGATCGAACAGGAACAGCGGGCGCGCAGGCGGCTCTCCCCCCGGCGCTTCGGGCCAGAAGGCGGGCTCTCGGCTTTCGATCGCAGGCAGGGCAAGCTGGGCCTGTTCGGGGATGTGGCTGTCGTTGGGCAGCAAGCGGCGCAAGCTGCCTGTCCCCAGCCGCGCACTCAGCCGGTCGATCAGTTCGGCCAGCGCCTGCGCGTCCTGCTCCGTGCCGTCGAACGCCGGCTGGCTGGCCGCCAGCGGTTCGGCAACCGGCATAAACAGGGTGATGCGATCATAACCGAAGCCGGGATCCAGCGGATCGGCCAGGGCGGCGATCCGTTCATCGAACAGTCGCAGAACCAGCGCGGGATCGCGCGTCGGCTGGCCGGTTTCAATGCCCAGCCGATGACGCGCGCCATCGCTGCGAAACAGGGTCAGGACAAAGCGCCTGCCTCCCAGATCGCGCTCCGCCAAGGCTTGGGCCGCTTCGTGCAGCAGGTCTGCAAGGCAGGCTGCGATCGACGCCTGAAGCGCCACGGGCTCGGCAAAACGGCGCTCGAAATGCAATGGCACCGGGGCCGCCAGCGGCTCGATTGGCGCGTGCTCCTCGCCCATCAGGCGGCGCAGCGCGGTCACTGCTTCCATTCCGAAGCGCGCGGCGATGGCCGCCGCCGGCCGCGCGGCCAGATCGCCCAGGGTTTTCAGGCCGGCCCGGCCCAGCGCCCGTTCGGCCTCTGCCTCCAGCCCCAGCGCGGCGATGGGCAGCGCGCGGATCGCCTGTCGCTCATCCTCCACCGGCAGGGGGGCATAACGGGCCAGTGCTTGCGCGCCCTCAGCAGTAAACGCCGCCGCCAGCCGCACGGTCATGCCGATCGCAGCCAAGGTATCTTCCACTTGTGCCGCCAGCGCCGCCTCGCCGCCAAACAGGTGTTCGCTCCCGGCGATGTCCAGAGTGATCCCGTCAGGCGGTACAATGGCAACGCGCGGCGACCAATCGATACAGCGCTGCGCCAGCCGCTTCAGCCAGTGGCGATCGGCCGCCTCGTCCATCTCGGCAACCAACAGGTGCGGCTCCACCGCCCGTGCATCAGCCAGCGTCATCCCCGGCGCCAGCCCTCGCTTGCGGGTATGGATGTCCACCGCCTGCAATCGCAGCGCGCCCTTGATCTTGCCGATCAGCACCAGCGGCGCATCAGGCGGCGTATCGGCTGTCCGTTCGTGCCGGTCCGGCTCCTCCGTCCGCAGCCGATCCGTAGACAGAAACGGAAACCACAGCGCCAGATAGCGCCGCGTCATCGAAGGCACATCGGTCACGGTTCCACTCCAGCCGCCAGCCAAGGCCAGCCGGCCCTGATCGCTGGCGCAGCAAGGTCACATCGAATGTCGGCATTCCCGGCGCATGGCCGGGCAAGGCCCGCGAAGGCGCGGATGCCACTTGCCAGCGGGTGTGGGCCGCGCTGGGCACAGGCTGCGCATCGATGCGCACCAGGCACAACGGCACCCCTGATTGTTCGGCCGCCAGCGCCAGCCGCCGGCTTGCCGTCAGATCCAGTTCGGGCATCCGCCCCCGGTCCTCCACGATCACCGCGCCCAGCGCCCGGCAGCGCAAGGCATCGACCGCGGCCCGCAACAGCGCCATGGTATCCGGCAGAACGGCCAGCAGGCCAGCGCCCGGAGCGCCGCCCAATTCGGCCCAGCCACTGGCCTGAAGCCAACCGCCCTCCCGCACCGAACGGCGCGAACGCAGCCACAGCACGCCGCGCCTGGCCGGTCCATTGACCTTTGCCATCCCGCTGGCCACCGCCATGGCAAAGCCGGCGGTGGCCGCAGCATCATCCACTTCGGCGGCGTGGATTTCGTGGATGCGCCCATATGCCAGCCCGCCGCCCAGCGCCTTGTCCACCGAAGCCACACCGCTAGCCCAACGGCGCACCTCGGGCGGTAGCGCACAGGCGCGCATCGGGGTTGGAACGAATCTCATATGTTCTTATTATGTTCCAAATCAGGCCAAGATCAAGCGCCTTTCCGGATGACCTGTCAGCCGGATGCAAACTCGCCCCTCTGGTCTGAAATGGGCACGGCACGCCGTTGCCCTGGCCTTCAGCGGCCCTTCACGGCTGAACGTACAGGAAGGTACCGACCGCGCCTGCCGCCATCGCCACGCCATAGGGAATCTTGGCAAAGTCCCCCTGCCGCCTTGCAACGGCGCGCTTTCTGGCGATCAATCGCGATACGATGATCCAGCCCCCGGCAAGGAAAAACCCGGCCAGGGAAACCATCACCAGCATCCTCAAGCCATCAGACAGAGGGAACCAGGCCGCCAGGCCGGCATAATACTTGGCATCCCCCGCGCCGATCATCCCTGCGGCATAAATCGCCATGCCAACCAGCAACGCCAGCACGGAATGGGCCAGCCCCATCAGCATCAGCGAACTGCCGCCAGCCACGGTGAGGAACCCCAGCCCGCTGATCCATGCCAGCCCACACAGCCAGTTGGGCAGGCGGCGCTGCCGCAAGTCAGTGAGGCACCCTGCCAGCGCCACTGCACAGAGCGCCGCACCACCAATCCACACGAGGGAATCCATGCGTGCGCCGATCAGTCAGCCGAACGGAACGCGATGCGCACCGGATAGCCTGAGCCAGGCTTGGCCCCCGGAGAGGCAATTTGCACGGCCCCCGGATAGCCCGGGTTGCGTCGGCGCCCACCGTCACTGGTTACAGCCAGCGTGACTGGCGGATTCGCGGCGCGCCGGCGCTGGCCATCCGCCGAGGCATTCGGGGCCCGTACATTCACCTCCAACGGCGAAACGCGCACCAGACGCGCCGCGCCTTGAGCCAGGGGCAAGGCCGCCCGGTCCGATGCGCCGGCCGCATCCACCCTTGCCATCCGCGTCCCTTTTTCCGCAATCTCGGCCTGTACGCGAGCAAGGTTTTGCCGGAACCTGCGGTCATGCGGAGCCAGCATCATGGCATCGCGGAAATAGCGCTCCGCCAGGTCGCTACGTCCGATGCCTGCATAGGCAACACCCAAGCCATTGCTCGCCTCGGCGGCATGCTCGGGCGAGGATCTCACGCTCCTGAATGCAGTGACAGCGGCGACATAATTCCGCTCATCCAGCGCCTTGCGCCCTTGGTGCAGCTGCTCTGCCGCGGCAGACGCGTTTTGCACCGATCCTGTCAGGCTGCCAGGCGCAACGCGCGCCTCAATGCGCGGAGGCGAGGAATGGCAAGCACCCAGCACACCTGCGGTTGCCACCATCATCAGTGCAGATCCGGTACGCATTACGCTTCCCCTAAATCAACCTGCCATCATTGGCAGGACTTCCCGCACCACGCGGACAATCGCCGGCAGCATCAGCACACCGATCATAACCGGCAGCATGCAAACGACGAGCGGAATAGATATCAGCACAGGCAGCCGATGGGCCTTTTCCTCGGCCCGCATCCGGCGCTTTTCCCGCATTTCCGCAGCATAGACGCGCAAGGTCGTCGAGATGCTGGTCCCCAGCTTGTCCGACTGGATCAACAAGGTGGTGAAGGAACGGATCTCGTCCACGCTGGCGGAATCCGCCAGCCGCCGAAACGCCTCGTCACGCGATGCACCGGCCCGCAGTTGCAGCGTGGTGATCGACAGCAGCTGGGCGATCAACGGATGAGACAGCACCATTTCCCGGCCCACCCGATCCATTGCCGCCTCGACGCCCAGGCCCGATTCCACACAGACCAGCAGGAGATCGAGACAATCGGGGAAGCCGTGCAGGATTTCTTCCCGGCGGCGATCCACCCGAGCCTGAACATAGATATTGGGCAGGTAAAGCCCTAGCAGGGCCAGGCCCGATCCGATCAGGTAAAGCTTGAGAAACGATGGCGGCTCGGCCGAAGTCAAGGCCAGCAGCAAATAGCCGGACGGCAGAAGAACGATCATCGCCAGCCGTGCGAGGGTAAAGATGCGGGGCGCTGCGGGCGAAGAATATCCGGCGGCCCGAAGCTTGGCCGAAAGGCGATCGGCCTTGGTATCAGCCAGATTGAGCCCGGCGGCCTCCACCGCGCTCGCCAATCTGCTCCAGGCGCTGTCGGTCGCGCCGGCTCGCAAGCTTGCCGCACCCAGCGGTGCATGGCCAGCAGCGTTCAACTGGCTTAGCGAGGCCCGCACAATCATCCGCCGCTTGACCAGCAATATCGCCCCATAGGCGAGCAGCGCTCCAAGCACGAAGATGGCCAGCAGAACTGTCATCCGGATCAACTGGTTGCTGGCGATAAGTTCAATCATGCCCTTACACCTTCAGATCGACCAGCTTGCGGATCATCACGAAGCCCACAATGTACAGCAGGATCAGTCCGCTAAATCCGAAAATGAAAATCGGATCCTTGGCCGTGTCGAGGTAAAAGCCGGGGTTGACCATGAACATGCTGACAAAAGCAAATATAGGCAGCACCGTCAGCATCCATCCGGTCATCCGGCCTTCCGAACTCAACGCGCGCACCTTCATGTACATGGCGGCGCGGGCGCGGATCACCTCCGAGAGGTTTTCAAGAATTTCGGCCAGATTACCGCCCGTTTCGCTTTGCACCGACAGCGAAACAACGAACATTCGCATGTCTTCGAGATTCCATCGCTCAGCCATGGCCTGCAGGGCGTCGGTCAATTCGGCGCCATAGGAAACTTCGTCGGCCACAAGTCCGAATTCGCTGCCGATCGGGTCCTCCATCTCGTGGGTCAGCAATTCGATTGCTGATGCGATCGGATGGCCAGACCGCAAGGCGCGCACGAATACATCGAGCGCGATCGGGAATTGCTGCTCCACCCGCTTGCGCCGGCGCTGGGCGACGATGCCCAGCACGCTGAGCGGCAGGAACACCCCCGCGCACCCCGCCAGCACGAACAACAGCAGCACCGTGCCGGAGCCGACATAGAAGCCGGACATTCGCGCGCTCACCAAAAGCAGGATCATGAGCAGCAGGAACAGGCCCAGCATCAACAGCAAGATCTGCCCCAGCGTCAACGGCACACCGGCGGCAAACAGGGTGCGCTGCACCTTCCGCAGTGCCGAGCCGACGAACGGAGGCGCATTCGCGAAATCGACCGGCGTATTCTTGCGCAACCGCGCGACGATCTCGGTTCGATCGACACCTTCACGGATCATCCGCAAGCGACGGTTGACTGCCGCAAAGTGCGCGCGATTGCGCCATGCCGCGCCCAGGATAACCTGAGAGACTAGGAACACCGAGGCGAAGATCGCCAGCAGCAGGCCAAAGCGGATGAGAATGTCCTGCATCTCAGTTCAACCGGGTATCGGGACGGAAAAGCTCCGCCGGAAGGGTAATGCCATAGCCCACCGCCTCGGCAAGGAACTTGGGCCGGATGCCGGTTGCCTCGAAATGGCCGATCACGGTGCCGTCCTCGGCCCGTCCGGTGGTCTTGTAGCGGAAGATCTCCTGCATGGTGATCGTCTCCCCCTCCATGCCGGTAATCTCCGACAGGCTGAGAACCCGGCGATGTCCGTCCACCAGGCGGCCGATCTGGATCACGACATTGATGGCCGAGGCGATCTGGGCACGGGCAGAACGCGACGACATCTCGATCCCGCTCATGCCGATCATCTGCTCGATACGCGCCAGGGAATCGCGCGGCGAATTGGCGTGAACCGTGGTCATCGATCCGTCGTGGCCGGTGTTCATCGCCTGAAGCATGTCAAACGCCTCACCGGCGCGCACTTCGCCCACGATGATCCGGTCGGGCCGCATGCGCAGCGCATTCTTGACCAGGTCCCGCTGCGCGACCTCGCCCTTGCCTTCGATGTTGGCGGGGCGCGTTTCCAGCCGGGCCACGTGATCCTGCTGCAATTGCAATTCGGCCGAATCCTCGATCGTCACGATCCGCTCGCGGTGATCGATGAACGACGACATGGCATTAAGCAGCGTCGTCTTGCCCGATCCGGTGCCGCCCGAAATCAGCACGTTGCGGCGCGAACGCACGATAGCCTTCATCACTTCGGCCATGGCCGGCGGCACGCTGCCCAGTTCGATCAGGCGATCGATGCTGATCCGCTTCTTGGCAAACTTTCGAATGGAAAGCAGGCAGCCATCCACCGCCAGCGGCGGGATGATCGCATTGACGCGTGAACCATCGGCAAGGCGGGCATCCACATAGGGGGCGGATTCATCGATCCGCCGGCCGACAGCGCTAACGATCTTCTGAATGATCCGCAGCAGGTGCTTCTCGTCCTGGAAGCGGGTCGCCACCTTTTCCAGCAGCCCGCCCCGTTCGACGTAAACCTTGTCAAAGCCGTTGACGAGAATGTCGGTGATGCTCTCGTCCTTGAGCAGCGGTTCCAGCGGACCCAGGCCCAGCAACTCGTCCAGAACCTCGATGACCAGCGCCTCGCGCTCGGCGGAACTGAGCAGTTCCCGCCCGGCAGCAAGCAATTCACCGACGATTTCGGCAACTTCTATCCGAATCTGCTCGCGCGGCGTCTGGTCCAGCGCGGCCAGATTGATCTTGTCCAGCAAAGACCGGTGGATCGAAACCTTGAGGCTCAGCTTGCGGTCCATCGCCCCCGGATCGAGGGCCACAGGAACGGTGCGATGCGCGGCATCCTGCGCCGCCGCTGTCCCTGCCACATCGAGCTCTCTGGTCCGGATCTTCCACATGCTCATCAAGCCCTCAACTATCCGGATTCACGAGTTTGACCGCCAGAGCCCGGATGTCCGAACCGAACTTGCTGCGGTGGCTGACCTCGGTGATCAATGCGCCTTCATCCTGCGCCGCGCTCAACGCAGCCGCCTCGGCGGCAAGCGTGGCGATCACCTCGCAGTTCAGCGCGTCGCGCACTTCATCCACGCCAATCGTGCGGAACAGGCGGCGTTCCACCCGGTTGACCAGCACTTTCACCCGTTCGTGATCGATGCCCACCGAGGCGAACAGTTCAACCCGCCGCTTTGCCTGACGCAAGCCGGCGATCGACAGATCGGTAACCAGCAGGACATCGTTCGAGGATGCAGCAATCGACAGCCCCCAGTTGGTCCAGTCTGCCGGCAAGTCCACCAGGACGTAGGCGAATTCGCGCCGCAGCAGGTTGATGATCCGCAGCAACTGGTCGGTATCGACGGATTCCAGCGGCGTGATTTCCTGGGGTGCCGCCACAATCGAAAATCCGCGCCCGCTGTCGGTCAGCGCGCCGCGCAGAAACTCGACGTCAAGCCGCGGCCCGGCATCCAGCAAGGAACGAACTGTGGCATCGGGCGTCTTCCCCAGATAGGAACACACATTGCCGGCCTGCAGATCCAGATCGATCAGGCAGGCCCGGTTAGCCGGATCGCCACTGCTCGCCAGCGCTGCTGCCAGATGGGTGAGAACCGACGTGGCCCCGCTGCCACCGCACCCGCGCACGACAGTGATCATCGGCGCCAGACTGACATCCGGGCCATTAGCGGTCAGTGCCGCCGCGGCTTCGAGGGCTTGCGCGGTCAGTTCATCGGGGCCGAAAGGCAGCCCCACCACATCCACCACGCCCTGACGGACCAGCGCCCGGACGAGCGAGACGTTCACCTCGGCCACGGCCGCGATGATCGGCAGGTCAGGGCGGGCCTGGCTGGCCTCCGACATACGGCGCATGGACGCATTGTCCGCCGGGTCGACCTCAAGCACCAGCACACGCGCCTGCGACATCAAGTCCGCTGGCAGGGCGGCGTTCGCCGGCAAAGGCACGAGAGCGGAAGCCGCCAGTTGCCGGGCGAACGGCGTAGCCCTCAACGGCAATGGCACGCAAACGCGATACGGCCACCTTTCACGCATAGCAGTGGTTCCCGGCCAGCAACTGCGCGGCGGGGAAGTGATCGGCCATGTCGGCTCTACCGGGAGATCGACCGGGGCGCACCTGCACTATGAAGTGCGGATCGGCGGGCGCGCGATCAACCCGCTACAGCGGCGCTGAGCGGGCGAGGCCCGGCCGAAACATCCATATCGGACCCGATCGCGCGATCATCGCTGGCGATCCAGGGCATGTTCAGCCACTGCCGCGACAGCAGGCCCGAACCTGCGACCCATCGCAATATCAATGGCTTGTGTGATGAGCATAGATACAGAGTTATCGCCCAGTTATCTATTACTCACCCACAGTATATAGGTAGTTTTACTTTTTTATCTCCATAATAGATTAATTGAATCGCTTGCAATCCCTATAGCCTAACATAAGTTATG
>CAZVHM010000010.1:0-16650 GCA_964627175.1 uncultured Novosphingobium sp.
TCCCGACGCCCCGATCTTCGCCGTCGCCGACCTCGGCCTCGTCGCCGACCTGTTCGCCGCCGTCCCCGAACTTACCGCCAAGCTCTGAGGAAAAGCCCGAGATGACCGCCAGCACCGCGATCCAGCGCGAGGAAATGCCCTATGACGTGGTGATCGTGGGGGGCGGGCCGGCGGGCCTGTCGGCCGCGATCCGGCTGAAGCAGGTCAGCCCGGAGCTGGCGGTCTGCGTGCTGGAGAAGGGCTCGGAGATCGGGGCGCATATTCTCTCGGGTGCGACGGTCGATCCCAGGGCGCTTGACGAGCTGCTGCCGGAGTGGCGCGAGCAGGGCTGCCCGATGGCCGAAGTGGCGGTGACCGACAACTGGCACTGGGTGCTGTCGAAGGGCGGCAAGACCAGCCTGCCTCATGCGCTGATGCCGCCGCTGATGTCGAACCAGGGCTGCTATACCGGCAGCCTTGGCAACTTGTGCCGCTGGCTGGCGGGCAAGGCGGAAGAGCTGGGGGTGGAGGTGTTCCCCGGCTTTCCGGCGGCCGAAGTGCTGTTTGACGATAACGGCGCGGTCATCGGGGTGCAGACCGGCGACATGGGCGTGGGCCGCGAGGGAGAGCCGAAGGGCGATTTCCAGCCGGGCATGAACCTGCTGGCGAAGTATACCCTGTTCACCGAAGGCGCGCGCGGTCACCTGACCAAGCGGCTGAAGGCGCGGTACGACCTGGAGGCGCAGTGCCAGCCGCAGGTCTATGGCCTGGGGATCAAGGAGCTGTGGGACATCCCGGCGGAAAACCACGTGCCGGGGCGGGTGATCCACACCCAGGGCTGGCCCTTGTCGGAAAGCGAGAGCTGGGGCGGGGGCTTCCTCTATCATCAGGCGAACAACCAGGTGGCGCTGGGCTTCGTGACCGCGCTCGATTACGCCAATCCCTATGTCTCGCCGTTCGAGGAGTTCCAGCGCTGGAAGCAGCACCCGGCGATCCGCGCCATTCTGGAGGGCGGCAAGCGGGTGGCCTATGGGGCGCGGGCGATCAACGAGGGCGGGTGGCAATCGGTGCCGAAGCTGGCGTTCCCCGGCGGGGCGCTGGCGGGCTGCTCGGCCGGGTTCGTCAACGTGCCACGGATCAAGGGCAGCCACACCGCGATGAAGAGCGGGATGCTGGCCGCCGAGGCGATGGCCGCGGCCATCGCCGCCGGCCGGGCGCAGGACAGCCTCGACGAGTATGACGCGGCGCTCCGTGAGAGCTGGATCGCCAAGGAACTTAAGCTGGTGCAGAACGCCCAGCCGCTGGTGGCGAAGTTCGGCGGGGCGATCGGCACGGTGCTGGCCGGGGCCGACATGTGGGCCCGCACGCTGACCGGCGTGGGCATTGCAAGGCCGCTGCATCACCACAGCGACGCTTCTGCCACCGGCCGGGCCGACCTGTATCAGCCGATTGCCTATCCCAGGCCCGACGGGGTGATCAGCTTCGACCGCCTGACCAGCGTGTCCTACTCGTTCACCAACCACGAGGAGGACCAGCCCTGCCACTTGCGGCTGAGCGATCCCACCGTGCCGACCCGGATCAACCTGCCGCAATACGCCGGCCCGGAAGCGCGCTATTGCCCGGCCGGGGTCTACGAGTTTGTGGATACCGACGGCACCGGCCCGCGCCTGCAGATCAACGCCCAGAACTGCGTCCACTGCAAGACCTGCGACATCAAGGATCCCACCCAGAACATCGAATGGGTCACTCCAGAAGGCGGCGGCGGGCCTAACTATCCCAATATGTGAGGCAAGGGGGCGGCAGGCGCTGATTGGCGGCTTTTTCCAAGGCGCTGGCAATCGGCCTCATTATCATGCTAGGGGCCCGCGCTCTGCAGCGCGGCGGATGGTCGCGCGTTTTTCAGGTAAGGATTGATGGCAGGATACAAGGAACCGGGCTTCCAGGACAGGGTTGCCGCTGCGACCAAGGCGCGTGAGAAGGCGCTGGCCCGTTTGCAGGCAAAGGCCCCGGTGGATCCGGCAGTGCTGGCAGAGCGCGCTGCCAAGGCGGCAGAGCGGGAAGCTGCCCAGCAGGCCAAGCGCGAAGCGGCGAAGGCCGCCCGCGAAGCCAAGCAGGCCGAGGAACTGGCCCGCAAGGCCGAACTGGCCGCGGCCGAGGCAGCCAAGATCAAGCCGCAACGTACCGAGGCCGAGCTAAAGGCGGCCCGCGATGCGCGCTATGCCGCCCGCAAGGCGCGCAAGAAGTAGGTTAGACACACAAGCCATGATCACGCCAGAATGTCTCGGCAGTGCCCGGGTGCCCGATGGCGTGGAAATGCGCCTGATGCGGCGCGGGCACGAATTCACCATCCTGCTGGAACGCACCGAGCTGATGAGTTCGCGCGCCAGCGCATCGGAAGAAGCGCTGGCGACCATGACCTGCGCCCGGCTGGCGGGGCGCCCTGCGCCGCAGCTGCTGATCGGCGGCTATGGCATGGGCTTTACCCTGCGCGCGGCGCTGAAGGTGCTGGGGCCGGATGCGGGCGTGACCGTGGCCGAACTGGTGCCGGAGATCATCGATTGGGCACGCGGCCCGATGGCGGAGATGACGGCCGGGTGCCTTGACGATCCGCGGGTCGTGCTGGTCAAGGATGATGTGGCCCTGCTGATGATATCGGCCCGCGAAGGTTATGACGCGATCCTGCTGGACGTCGATAATGGGCCGGATGGGCTGACGCGGGCCGGCAACGATCACCTCTATGGCCCGCGCGGGTTGCTGGCGGCCAAGGCGGCGCTGCGGCCGGGGGGCATCCTTGCTATATGGTCGGCCGAGCCGGACGCGGCCTTTACCGCGAGGCTGGGCCAGGCGGGCTTCGAGGTGGAGGAAGTGGTGGTGCGTGAGCGGCCGAACGGCAAGGGCGCGCGCCATGTGATCTGGTTTGCCCGGAAGCCTTGAGCAGAAGCCGGGCATGATCGCGCGGCGGTCCCTGAAGGTCTATTTCGATGGAGGCTGCCGCCCCAATCCCGGCCCGATGTTGACGGCGGTGGTGGCCGGCGGCCGCACTTTCCTGCGCGACGATCACGGGCTGGGCGACAACAACGATGCCGAGTGGCTGGCGCTGTTGCACGCGGTGCAGGTGGCGCAGCAGCTGGGCGCCGGCGAGGCGACTTTGCTGGGGGATTCGGCGCTGGTGGTGCAGCAGGCTAATGGCGCGTTGCCGGCGAGAGCGGCGCGATTTTCCGCCCCGTTGGCAGAGTTTCGCCGCCTTGCCGCCGGGTTTGCCCGTTTGCGGGTGCGGCGCATCGGCCGGGCCCAGAACCTGGCCGGTATCGCGCTGGAGCGCGTGCACGGGCGGCTGTGAGGCAAAGGAGCGCAAGGCGATGTCGCGGCTGATCCTGTTCAACAAGCCCTTCGATGTGCTGTCGCAGTTTACCGACCGTGGAACGCAGACCAGCCGGCCCACCCTTTCGGCATTCATCGCCGTGCCGGGGGTCTATCCGGCCGGGCGGCTGGACCGCGACAGCGAGGGGCTGTTGCTGCTCACCGACGATGGCCGGTTGCAGGCACGGATTGCCGATCCGCGCTTCAAGCTGCCCAAGACTTACCTCGTGCAGGTGGAGGGCGCGCCGGACGAGGCGGCGCTGGAGCAATTGCGGCGCGGCATCGTGCTGAACGACGGGCCGACCCGCCCGGCCGAAGTGGAAGCGATCCCTGCGCCGGACCTGTGGCCGCGTGATCCGCCAGTGCGCTTTCGCAAGAGCGTGCCCGATCACTGGCTGCGCCTGACCATCCGCGAAGGCCGCAACCGGCAGGTGCGCCGGATGACCGCCGCCGTGGGCCTGCCGACGCTGCGCCTCGTGCGGTGGAGCATTGGCGACTGGTCGGTCGCCGGGCTGGCGCCGGGGGAATGGCGCGAGGCGCCGGTGGGGCGCTAGGCCTCGCTTTCAGCTGTCATCGGCAATGCCGAGGCTGCCCTGGTTGATCAGCTTGCAGAGCAGTTCGATCCGGTCTGTATCCAGCGTATCGCCGGGGATGAGCGTTTCTGCGGCGCACATGGCTTCGGCCAGGGCAATCGCATCGCCTCGGCAGGTGAAGCATTGCCCATCGACGAACAGCAGCCGCCGATCCGCCGCGGGGGCGAAATAGGCGAAGCGGCTGGCCGGATTGCGGCAGAGTGCGGCACCGGCGGCGAGTTCGGCTTCCAGTTCTGCGGGGGTGATGGGTTCTTCCGGTCGCCAGTCCGCCTCGGGATAGCGGGGGGTGCTGTTGAGCATCCCGAAGGCGCGGGCGAAGAGTTCGCGGTCATTCAGCGCCTCGGCCACCATACGCTGCAGCCGGGCCATGGCTTCGGCGCTGATTTCACCGGGGTTGTCTTGCGGGGCAAGCCCGGGATCGGTGTAGCGATCATCGTCCGTCAGGGTGGCGAGCACTTCGTCGGACCAGGCCTCGATCAGTTCGCCGCGCGAGGGGGCACGAAATCCGATCGAATAGGTCATGCAATCATCGCCCAGCGCCACGCCATCGTGGGCAAAGCCGGGGGGCAGATAAAGGATGTCGCCCGGTTCCAGCACCCATTCCTCGGTGGCGGCGAAATCTGCCAGCAGGCGTAGATCTTCATGGGGCAGCAGCGGTGAAGCTGCATCGCAGCGCTGGCCCACCTGCCAGCGCCGCCGGCCCAGACCCTGGATCAGGAATACATCATACTGATCGAAATGCGGGCCGACCCCGCCGCCATCGGTGGCATAGCTGACCATCACATCATCAATCCGCCAGTTGGGGATGAAGCGGAACGGTTCCATCAATGCGGCGACATCGGGCACATGGTGATCCACGGCCTGAACCAGCAGGGTCCACGGGCTGGCGCCGAGCTGGGCAAAACGGGTTTCGGGCAGGGGGCCGTGTTCCAGCGTCCATGATGGGTTGGCGCCCACGATCAGCCGCGATTCCACCCCTTCTTCGCAGGCCAGGCCCGCCAGTTCATCGGGTTCGAGCGGATTGGCCCAGCCTGCCCAAGGGTTGCGGATCAGCAGGGGCTTGCGCTGCCAGTAATCGCGCAGGAACGTGGCGATGTCGAAATTCGCGAAATGCATGATGGCGGGCCGTTCCTGCTGTTGTGCCGACCCTTTAGGCCGGATTGCGGCGATCGGGGAAGGGCGTGCCGCCTTTCCGACAACAAGTAGCTTGGCTTTCGGGCCGTGCCTGCTAGTCGCGGGCGATGCTTACCATTCAGGGGATCACCGTGCGCCTTGGCGGGCGCGACATACTTGACCGTGCCACCGCGGCCATTCCGCCCCGCGGCAAGGTGGGCCTGATCGGCCGGAACGGCGCCGGCAAATCCACCCTGGTCAAGGCGATCATCGGCGCGATCGAGCCGGACGAGGGCGAGATCGACATGCCGCGCCGGGCGCGGCTGGGCTATATCGCGCAGGAAGCGCCCAGCGGCACGGCCACTCCGTTTGAAACCGTGCTGGCCGCCGATGTGGAGCGCACCAGCCTTTTGGCCGAGGCGGAAACTTCGACCGACCCCGACCGGCTGGGCGATGTTCACGACCGTCTGCTGGCGATCGACGCCTATAGCGCCCCGGCCCGCGCCGCGCGCATCCTGATCGGCCTTGGCTTTGACGAAGAGATGCAGGCCCGCCCGCTGGACAGTTTTTCGGGTGGCTGGAAGATGCGCGTGGCGCTGGCCGCGCTGCTGTTTTCCTCGCCCGATGTGCTGCTGCTCGACGAACCGTCGAACCACCTCGATCTGGAAGCGACGCTGTGGCTGGAGAACTTCCTCAAGTCATACCCGGCCACGCTGATCGTGATCAGCCACGAACGTGATCTGCTGAACAATGTGGTGGATCATATCCTGCACCTGCAGGGCGGCAAGCTGACGCTGTATCCCGGCAATTACGACAGCTTCGAGAAGCAGCGGGCTGAACGGCTGTTGCAGCTGGCGGCGGCGCGCGCCGCGCAGGAGACGCAGATCGCCAAGCTGTGCGATTATGTGGCCCGCAACAGCGCCCGTGCCTCTACCGCCAAGCAGGCCCAGTCGCGCGCGAAGATGCTGGCCAAGATGCAGCCGGTTGCCGCGCAGCTGGAAGATCCGACGCTGAGTTTCGATTTCCCCAATCCCACCGAACTGCGCCCGCCGCTGATCACGCTTGACCTTGCCTCGGTTGGCTATGCGGAAGGGACACCGATCCTGAAGCGGCTGAACCTGCGGATCGACCCGGATGACCGGATCGCGCTGCTGGGCCGCAACGGCAACGGCAAGACCACGCTGGCACGCCTGCTGGCGGCGCAGCTGACGCCGATGGATGGCGCGATGCAGGCTGCCGGCAAGATGCAGGTGGGTTATTTCACCCAGTATCAGGTGGAAGAGCTGGCCGGCGCGGCAACCCCGCTGGAACTGATGACCCGGGCGATGGAGGGCAAGTCTCCGGCGGCGGTGCGCGGGCAGCTGGGCCGGTTCGGCTTTTCCGGCGACCGGGCGACGGCACAGGTGGGCACGCTTTCCGGCGGCGAACGCGCGCGGCTGGCGCTGGCGCTGGTGACCCGCGATGCGCCGCACCTGCTGGTGCTGGACGAACCGACCAACCACCTTGATATCGACGCGCGCGAGGCACTGGTGCAGGCGCTCAACGCTTATTCCGGCGCGGTGATCCTGATCAGCCACGATCGCCACATGGTCGAGCTGACGGCGGACCGGCTGGTGCTGGTCGATGACGGCACGGCGCGGGAATATTCCGGCAGCATGGAGGATTACATCGACTTCGTGCTCGGCCGGAATCAGCCGCGAGGCGAACAGGGCGGCGAAGGCAAGGGCAAGAACGGCAAGCAGGACCGTAAGGCCGGCGCGCAGGCGCGCGAGGAGCGCCGGGCGCTGACCCGCAAGGCCAGTGAGGCCGAAGCGCGGTTGGCCAAGTTGCAGACCGAGATCACCGAGATCGACCGGGCGATGTTTGACCCGTCCAGCGCATCGGCGGCACTTGCCAAGCTGACCATGGGCGAACTTTCCCGGCGCCGCGGCGCACTTGCCCGCGAGATGGAGGAAGCAGAGGCCGCCTGGCTGGAAGCGGGCGAGGCGCTGGAGGCGGTGGGCTGAACCGGGTTAGCCCCGTGGTTCAATAAAGCGGCAGGTCAGGGCAGGTGCCGGCCAAATTCCGCCAATGGCGCAAGAACCTGCCCCACCAGGCCGGCCACGGCGAAGCTGGCGACAAGCGCCAGAAGCGCAAGCGCGAGATATTGGAAATGGCCCAGTATCCACGGCATCATGGCCTGGGTCATTCTTCCTGATTTCGCGCGTCCGGCTGCGGTATGACGCATGGGCGCGGCAAAGTCAGGCGCTCCACTGAGGAACGCGGCAACGTTGATACTGTCGATCAACCGCAGACCGATCATGCCGCCGCGCCGCCATTTGACCGTGCCCGCAAGGATCTGGCCATCGCGGCGCAGTTCGACCAGTTCGCCACGGCGTAGTTCGGCGCTGGCGACCATCATCAGCCCGCGCGAGGAGATGTTGCGAATGCAGGCGTCGGCGGTGCGGGTTTGAGAGACAAGCACCGCATTGATCGCCACCGGGCTGCGGGTATCCAGTCGCTTGACGAGGGCTGTGCCAAGCCGGCTCATGGCAGGAACAACCGGAGCAGGCCGAACAGCGACGCCCAGAACAAGGCGCTGAACAAAACGATCACGGCAATCGAAGCCGGCAGATTCCACCGGTCTGTCTGCTGGATGGACGGTTTCACGGCAGGCGGTTCTTCCATGTGCGACTCGCCCCTTTTTTAGGTCTTCGATTCGCGCGGCATCAGCTCCTTTCGCTGCCATAATGGAAAGTACGTATATAAATCAAAGCATTGTTGCGGAAATCGGTTGCAGTTTCGCAGTTCCTTGCGCGCGGCCAGTGCATTGAGGCTGCATTCGCCGGGGTGATGAACACCCCGGAAGGGCGGGCGCGAGTTCTGCTGGCGGGAGTGTTGCCGGCGCGCAAGCGAACGACCGGCGGCAATAAAAAAGGGGCGCGAGGCCAATCAGCCTCGCGCCCGCTTTTTCCGTCCGGGCGGACCGCGCCGTGGTGAGGCGCGGCCCGTTTCGGTTGGTCAGTTGCCGATCTGCACCTTCAGACGGGCACCCCAGGTGCGGGGCGCGCCATAGATGATGCCGCCGTCCGCGCTGGAGCTGTTCTGGATCTGCGCGGCGATGTAGGTCTTGTCGGTCAGGTTGTTGACAAAGGCTTCCAGCGTGTACTTTTCGCTCAGGTCGAACGTGATCCGCGCATCGACCACTTCGCGGCCGGGAACGAGGGTGGCCGCGGACGGGAACGGAGTCGCATACTGTGCCGACAGGTGGGACATCTGCACCCGCGGGGTGATGTCCACCGAGCCGAGCGAGAACGTGTATTGCGCACCGGCATTGATCGTCCACTGCGGCGAGAACGGCAGCACCCGACCCGCGGGCAGGAAGCTGTCGGTCGTCCCGCCGCACAGGCTGGGGGTGCCGGCCGAATTATTGGTATCGTTGATGCAGGTGCTCTTGCCCACCGTGGCATCAAGATAACCGACGCCGGCATTGAACGCGAGGCCGCCGAACTGGCCGGTCAGTTCCAGTTCGCCGCCCCAGGCATTGCCGTTGGCCGCGTTCTGGGTTTGCGGCTGGGAAACGAGAGGGATCAGGCTCGAAAGCTGGATGTCCTTGTAGTTGGAACGGAACAGTGCGCCGTTGATACGCAGGTGGCGATCCAGCACTTCGGTCTTGAAGCCCAGTTCATACACGAAGTTGCGTTCGGGCAGGAAGTTCGGGGTGTTCGGCGTCAGGTTCACGCCGCCGGCCTTGTAGCCCTTCGAGGCGGTCAGATAGATCAGGCTGTTGTTGGCGAAGTGGTAGTTGACGCCGATCTTGCCGGTCAGCTGCTCCGACTGGGCCGCGCTGGCGTAGGGCAGGGCCACCGGCGGGGCCGGAATGTCGAGGCGGGTGTAGACCTGCTTGTCCCACGAATAGCGCGCACCGCCGAGCAGCTCGATCGCGTCGGTCACATAGTAGTTCACCTGGCCGAACAGCGACTTGCTGGTGTTCTTGGCATGGGTGATGATGTTGCTGTTCGATACCACGAAATCGGTGGTGTGGCGATTGTCGCGGCGCAGCGTGACTGGCACGTCCTCGTCCATCAGGAAGCCGCCCACGACCCACTGCAGCGGGCCGGACCCGGTCGACAGCAGGTTGAATTCGGCCAGGAAGGTCTCGAACTCGGTGGTCGCGTTGCTCACCCGGCCCGGATAGATCCGGGTGTTGGTGCTGTTGGTGCTGGTGCCGGTGGGCACCGGCAGGGCCGTCGCCGTGCGGTCGCCATCGGTCTGGTCGTAGGTGTGGCCGTCCTGCCAGGAAATCAGGCCGCGGGCCTGGACGCCGTCGGTCAGGTCATAGCGGGCCTCGGTCGAAATCCGGTAGCCGGCCTGGTTCTGATAGGAACGCGCGTCTTCCTCGATCACGAAAGGATCGCTGGTGACGAGATCGTTGCGGTTCTTCACCGCGTTGTTGTCTGAGCGAACATCGAAGTATTCGCCGCGGACGTTGACGTTGAGGCGACCATCCGCACCGCGCAGGCGCAGGTTGGCGCGCACCGCGTCCATCTCCAGGTTGCCGGGCTGGCTCTGGGCGTTGAGGGCGATGTTGCGGGTGAAGCTGTCGCGCTCTTCATGGACATAAGCCACGCGCAGGGCAATGTCCTCTCCGCCGATGTTGGCCGCGACAACGGCGCGGTAGCGATCATAGTTGCCGGCGGTGAGATCGACCACGGCGAAGTTCGAATTGAACTTCGGGTCCGGAGTGCGCACATAGATCGCGCCGCCGGTGGAATTCTGCCCGGTCAGCGTGCCCTGGGGGCCGCGGAGCACTTCGATCGTGCCGATGTCGAAGAAGCTGTGGCCGATGAACTGTTCGTGCGGGATCAGCTGGCCATCGATGTAATACGCCACGCCGGGGTTCGAAGTCGGCGCCGACTGGGCGATGCCCACGCCGCGGATGTTGATGAAGGTCGAGCGGTTGAAGGTGTTGATCGCCACCGAGGGGGCAACCTGCTGGATGTCGTTGAGGTTGACGACGCCCTTCTTCTGCAGTTCCTCACCGGTCAGCACGGTGGCGGAAATCGGAATGGCCTGCAGGCTCTGTTCGCGGCGCTCAGCCGTGACGACGATTTCGGTGAGCCCACCGTTCGAGGGGGCTTCGGAAGCTGTTTCCTGGGCCTGGGCAATCGCGGGCAGCGAGGCGCTGGAAAGAAGCGCCGCCGAGGCGATGAATGTGAACTTCCGCATGAAATATCCTCCCGTTTTGCGGTGAGATCAGAAAACTTATGTGGTTAAGCCTATGAAAGCCATTTCATCGGGTCAAGTGCGGGCATCCTGCGTCTGATCCATTGCTGCACACCTGTGGCTTATCGGCCACGGCGCCATTCATGCCGCGCGGGTCGTCACCAGCCCGTCCGGCCGCACGGCATAAACTGCGTTCAGCCCGGCTTCGCGGGTAATATCCTCAAGGTATTCAAGCCATTCCGAGAAGGCTGGATCACCGGGGGCGATCAGGCGGGGGGCGGCATCGTCGTCCAGCCGGCATGGCTGGAGCGTGACTTCGGGGCCACTGTCGTCGCCGAAATCCAGCCACGCGATCACGGAGTGGCGGGTTTCCGGTGGTGTCTGGAACCTGGCTTGGGGTTGCCAGCCTTGTGAAAGGGTTTGCAAATGGGCGAACGAAGCATGTTGCCGGATGTTTTCGTCGAAGGCGGCTGGCTGTTCGATGGCAAAATTGCCCAGGCTGTAGAACACCGGCTTGCCGGCAATGAAGTCCACCCCCTTGAGCAGGTGGGGGTGATGGCCGAGGACGGCGTCGGCCCCCGCCGCGATGGCGGCTTCGGCAACTTCGCGCTGGTATGCGGCCACTTCGGCGCGCACGAAATGGATGCCCCAGTGCAGGGAAACCAGCACGATATCGGCGGTTTTACGGGCGCTTGCGATATCTTCGCGCAGGGCTGCAAGGTCGGTGCGATCGGCAAAGGTGTGGATGCGCGGTGGGGTGCCGGGCTGGTCGTGTTCGATCTGTTCATAGCGGGTGTGGGCCCGCATTGGCGCACATCCGGGGCGCTGGGCATCGGCCGCGTATCCGGCGGGAAGGATCGAGGAATAGGCGAGCATGGCCACGCGCCGGCCGGCCGTTTCCAGCAGGGCGGGCCGCCGTGCCTCGGCCAGGTTGGCGCCCGCGCCAGCAACGGCGATGCCGGCATCGGTCAGATGAACCAGCGTGTCGGCCAGCGCCTCGCGCCCATAGTCGAGCGCGTGATTGCCGGCGACCGACATGATCGAAAAGCCGGCTTCGCGCAGCGCCGGGGCGGTTTCTGGCGTGGTGCGCATTGCCAGCCGGGCATGGGGTGAAGGGCTGCCGCGCCCGGAAATCGGGCATTCCATCTGCCCGAAGCAAACATCGGCCGAGCGCAGCACCGCGCGCGTTCCGGCGAAGATTTCTTCCGGTTGCGTCCGCTTGGGCGCAACATCGCCCACTGCACAAATTCGCATCGCGGCTTCTCCTGATAGCCAGGATTAGGGGATTGCCTCGCGATGAAAGCCATTGCAAGGATGCAATTGACACCGCCACTGCATGGCCGCGCGCCTATGAAGGAATGCGGCGAGGGAGAATAAAGGTGCTGAAAAAACTCGCATTCCTTGCGCCTGACCGGACCGGCAGCGGGCTTGCCGGGCAGAACGCGGCTGACCATGCTGGCACTGTGCCGGGTGTGTCGAGGCCGCTGTCATGAGCGGGGCCGATACGGCGCTTTGCGCCGCAAGCGCCGCGCTGCAGCCCGCAGATCTGCCCGCAGCCACCCGCACCGCGGCCAAGCGCGTACTGCTGGATGCGGTGGGCGTGATGCTGGGCGCCAGCGGGCTTTCTGCCGAAGTGGCGCCGTTCGTGGCCTTGGCCCAGGGCGCGGGTGCGGGGCCAAGCGCGGTGCTGGGCACGGGCATTCGTGCTGCGCCGGCCATGGCTGCGCTGGCCAATGGCGCGATGGCCCATGCGCTGGATTATGAAGACGCGTTCGATCAGCGCCCTGGCCATCCCAACGCCAGCCTGGTGCCGGCGCTGCTGGCGCTGGCCCAGGCGCCCGATCTGGTTGGCGGGCCGATTTCCGGGTCGCGCTTTCTGGCGGCATTGGTGGCGGGGTGCGAGGTTTCGTGCCGGGTGGGGCTGGCCTGTGCCCGGCCGATGGAAGAGGGCGGCTGGTATCCGCCGCCGATCCTTGCCGGTCTTGGCGCAGCTGTGGGCGCGGCGCGGCTGCTTGGGCTGGATGCCAAGGGCGTGCAGGATGCGCTGTCGCTGGCGCTATGTCAGATGACCATGCCGGGCGAGATCAAGTATTCCCGCGGCACGGTGATCCGCGCGGTGCGCGAAGCGTTTCCGGCTCAGGCGGCGGTGCTTTCGGCGCTGCTGGCACAGGCAGGCACATCCGGTTTCGAAGAGCCGCTGGTCGGCCGGGGCGGGTTCTATGCCCTTTATGCCGGGGGCGCGCCCGATGCGGCGCTGCTGGCCGCCCCGTTTGCTGCGCCCTTCCGGATCGAGCAGCTGACGTTCAAGCCCTGGCCCAGTTGCCGGGGAACGCACCCGTTTATCGAACTGGCCCTCGCGCTCAAGGCGCGGCATGGCTTTGCGGCGGAAGATGTGGTGGGCGCGGTGGTGGAAATCGACCCGATCCAGACCATGCTGACCGAGCCGCTGCCCCGCAAGCAGGCACCGCAAACCCTGATCGACGCGAAGTTTTCCATTCCGTTTTGTACGGCTCTGGCGCTGGTGCGGGGGCGGGTCGATCTCGATACGTTGAACGAGGCGGCGCTGGCCGATGGCGAGGTTCTGGCCGTGGCCGCCCGGATCACCGCGCATGAAGCGCCCACGGTGGCCGGGCGCCAGCCGGGATCGGGCGGGGAACTGGTTTTGCATCTGGCCGATGGCCGCGAATTGCGGGCCGATGTGGCGAATGCGCTGGGCTGCCCGGCTCGCCCGTTGGACGATGGCGCACTGGTGGCCAAGTTCATCGATTGCGCCGGGCGCGCGGCCCGGCCGCTGGCGGCAACCGATGCCGCAGCGCTGGCCTGGCAGATCCTGGCGCTGGAAACCTGCGGGGATGTCGGCGCGCTGTTCGCCTAGAACAGCGCGCGGATTTCCGCCCGGCGCTGCGATTGGCCGGGGATTCCATCGGCATCGGCCAGATCGGCCACTTGCGCGCCGGTTTCGGTGCGGGTTTCGATCACCAGATCGGGCAGCAGGCGGCGCAGCGATTCCGCCAGGATATCGGCGCGCTCCTGCGCGACTTCGGGCCGTTCGGCCAGCGTTTGGCCGGAAACGGTTTCCGGCACGGTGGCGGCAAAGCCGGTGATCACCACCTTCTTCGGCTTGGCCGCTTCCAGCCACCACGAGGCCTGCTCGAACAAGTAATCGCCATACTGGTAAGTCACGAAGCTGCGGTCGAATTCGAAGAAGATCGGGAACATGCGTTCGGCAAACGGGCCTGAAGCCAGTTTGCGGGGTATGGCGGCGGGGCTGGTGTTGCGCGGCGGCAGAACGAACTTGCGCCCCGGATAGCCCTCGGCCGGCAGCATGTGCCGGGTGCAGGCCTGTTCCAGCACCGAAGTTCGCACCGGTTCCAGCACGGTCGCTCCGCAGGGCGCGGTGGAGGCCGCAGTCACTCGCCCTTCGACCAGCACACCGCGGTTCCAGTCCGGCTTGTAGGGGCTTTGGGTGATGTCGTAGCGGCGCCCGCCATCGCGGTCGTCGGCCAGCCAGCAGCCGGATTTCTTGCCGTTGTCGGTATCGCGGTAAACCGGGCAGGACACGAAGCGGACCAGATCGCCGGTTTCGGCTGCCTGGGCGGAAAGGGGGGCGGCAAAGGCCGCCAGCACGGCAAGGGCTTTCATAGCACGCTCATCAGGTTGACGAGGTCCTGCTTCTCCTGCTCGGTATATCCGATGTTGTAGCGGCGTTCGTAGTAATCCACGATGCCGCGCAGGTCCTTGGCAAGGCCATTGGAGAAATAGGGCGCGCGCCCCGCGAGGCCGCGCATGGATTGCAGGGTGATCTTGCCCGCATCGGCGCAGCGGCCGGTGGTGAGAGCGAAGCCCGGATCATAAGTGTAGAACACCCGGCCATAGAACGGATGTGGCCGGTTGATGCAGGTGATGCGGAACAGCGGTAGATCGGGCCACGGATCGGCATAGGGCAGGGTGGTTGTGCCAAGATCCACCTGGCCAGGGGCCACGTCGTTCCCCATCTGGCTCATGTTGTGGCAGAATACGCAGGAATTGCGCACCGGATTGCCGAAACCGACCGGCGAATTGATGCCCGAACTGTCGGTGATCAGGAAGGTCTTGTCACGAAACACCCTGGCGCCGCGGGCAACGGATTGGCGGAACTTGAGCTGTTCCGGGGTCAGCTTGGCGGCTTCTTCCGGGCTGATCTTTTCCCAAGCGGCATATTCGCTCCACACCGGGGTGCCAATGGAGCCAAGCGCGCCGGGCTGGGAATCGCGCAACTTGGCCGGGCCGCCGCTGGCGCCGCCGCTATCCAGCGCGCCACCGATCTTGCTGACCTGCTGCGCGGAATAGAGCCGCATCTCGAAATCGGTGATCTGCTTGATCTGCCGCGGCGAAAGCTTGCGGATCATTTCCAGATGGGTGCCGCCGGCGTCTTCCATCTGCAGGCGCAGGTTGCCGGCGCGGTTATCGGCCATCAGGTTGCCCGATTGCTGGCCGCCGGAATCCGGATCGCGCGGCAGGGCGATGCCCTGCTTCGGATCGAACCGGAAGCCGACCGCCAGCAGATACTTGAAATTGCTGACCGGGCGGGGCCGGCGGTAAACCGATACGTTCCCGGCCTCGGGGCCGTATTTCGGGCCGCTGTTGCAGCCATTGGGATCGCGCACAACGTCGATGCGGAAGTCTGGTGTCACGGGCTTGCCGTTCCATTCGCGCACCGGCCACGGGCGCTGGATGCGGAACAGTCCGCGTTCCAGGAGCAGCGAGTGTGAGGCCCGTTCGCCTTGCGGAAGGGTAGGGCAGTTGGAGCCGTCGTAGGCCGCGAACAGCGGATCCTTGCCGCCGGTGGTATCCCAGCGTTCCTGCGCCGTGGCGGCCGAAAGGCTCATCCCGTCGGCCGGTTGGTGGCAGGTCAGGCAGGCGCGCCCGTTGCTGCCGATGGGTTCGAAGAAGGCGTGGCCCTTGGTCTTGATCGGGCCGCCCACCAGCAGGGTGCGCAAGGTGCCGTGTTCGTTGGGATAATCCAGCACGGCGGGGAACGTGCGGCCATCGCCGGGATCCCACCAGCGATCAGGCGCGGCGCTGCGGTGCTGGGTCGCTGCCACCAGTGCCAGCCCTGCGGCGGGAAGCAGCAGCAAGCGGAGGATGCGGGGGGATTTGCCAAGGAAGGAGGTCATGCTCGAACCTGTCTGTCTGACGTTGCGCATGGAATATCTCCCGCTCCCTATGCCTGCTTCTGCATGTACCGGCGCGTAACAAGGCACAGCACGGCGCAGACAATGCTGATCCCGGTCAACAGGATCGTGGGCGGCAGGAACGAACCGGAGCTTTCCTTGAGAAAGCCCATGGTGGTGGGAATGGTCGCGCCTGCAAAGCTGCCCAGCATGTTGATCATCACCACGCCCATCGCCAGTGCATGCGGCGGTAGCATGCGGGTTGGAATGGCCCAGAACGCGGCCACGGTGCAACCAGTGCAGGCGCTGCCCAGCACCAGCATGGCCAGCCCCGGCAGGCCCGGCCCCAGCAGAAAGGCGGCCAGCAGGCCGAAGCCGCCGATCAGGGCGGGAATGGCGATGTGCAGGAACCGTTCGCCGGTGCGGTCGGAATGGCGGGCATTAAGCAGCAGGCCCAGCGCGCTGGCGGCATTGGGCAGGGCCACGATGAGGCCGGTCTGGGTTGCGGTCAGCCCGGTCATGCCCTGCACGATGGTGGGCAGCCAGAACATCACGCCATAATTGCTGGCCAGGATGCAGAACCAGATCAGCGCGCAAAGCCAGCCGACCGGGGTGGTCAACGCTTCCCAGCGGCCTTCGCGGCTGGAGCCGTTTTCCTTGCGGACTTCGGCGTGGACGTTGGCGGCCAGCCATTCGCGCTCGCGGTCGTTCAGCCAGCGGGCCTGGGCCGGCCGATCCGGATAATAGAACCACGCAAATACCGCCAGTGCCAGCGCGGGCAAGGCTTCCACCAGGAACATGAAGCGCCAGCCGGCCATCCCGAGCGGGTTTTCCATGTCGAGCAGGAGCCCGGAGACGGGCGCGCCGATCACTTGCGCGATGTTGATCGACATGATCGGCAAGGCCAGGATCGTCGCTCGCCATCGTTCCGGTGCCCAGTGGCCGAGATAGAGCATCAGGCCGGAAGACAGGCCGCCTTCGGCAAACCCGATCAGAACCCGAAGAAGATATAGTTCGGTATGGCTGCCGATGAACGCCAGCGCACAGGCGGCAAGGCCCCAGGCCATGGTGATCGTGGCCAGCCAGCGGCGAAACCCGATCGTTTCATACAGCAGCACGCTGGGATATTTGGACACGACATAGCCAACGAACAGCACGCCCGCGCCAAAGCCATATTGCGTGCTGGAAAGCCCGAGATCGGCGTTCATCTGCAGCGCGGCAAAGCCCACGTTGGTCCGGTCGATCGA
>CAZVHM010000010.1:16750-34719 GCA_964627175.1 uncultured Novosphingobium sp.
TTTGCGCGCCTGCGCCGTGAATGTCCGGTGGCTCATTCCGATGCGATGGGCGGCTTCTGGGCGCTCACCCGCTTTGCCGATGTGAAGATGGTGGCGTCCGATCCGTCGACCTTCGTTACCTCGGTGCAGAATGTGGTGCCGAAGGTTGCCTATACCGGGCGGCGGCCACCGCTGCACCTCGATCCGCCGGAACATACGCCCTATCGGCGCACGCTCAACCCGCTGCTTTCGCCCGAACGGGTCGCCCGGCTGGAAGACTATGCCCGCCAATGCGCCCGCACGCTGCTGGCGCCGCTGGTGGCCCGGGGCGGCGGCGATATCTGTTCCGATTTCGCCAGCCATCTGCCGGTGCAGGTGTTCGGCGACTGGATGAACGTGCCGCCCAACTGGATCGAGCGGCTCCATGCCGCCGGACGCGCCTTCATTCTGGCGGTGAACCTCAACCAGCCGGAGGAAATGAAGCGCACCAGCCTGACGCTTTACGACATGGCGCGCGAACTGATTGCCCAGCGCAAGGAACAGCCGCTGGATACCGCAACCGACGTGACCAGCGCGCTGCTGGCCGCCCGCTTCAATGGCGAAGCGCTGCCCGATGAAATGATCGTCGGCATGGTGCGGCAGGTTCTGGTGGTCGGCATCGTGGCCCCCACGGTCATGATGGGATCGATCGCGGTGCACCTTTCGCGCGATCAGGAGCTGCAGCAAAAGCTGCGTGCCGATCCTGCCCTGATCCCCGCCGCGGTTGAGGAATTTCTGCGCCTTTACACGCCCTATCGCGGCTTTGCCCGCACTGCGGTGCGCGAAGTGGAGATCGGCGGGCGGACCATTCCCCCCGGCGAAGGGATCGCGCTGGTCTATGCTTCGGCCAACCGCGACGAGGCGGTGTTTGAAAATCCGTGCGAATTCATCATGAACCGGCCCAACATTGCCGAACATATGGCGTTCGGGCGCGGTCCGCACAATTGTCCCGGCGTTCACCTCGGGCGGATGCAGATGCAGGTCATGGTCGATGAACTGCTGCGCGCTACGCGCGGTTTCGATCTGGCCGGGCCGATCGCCCCGGCCCGGTGGCCGGAAATTGGCGCCATCCAGGTTCCGTTGGCGTTTCGTTAGCTTCGGCATGGGCGGGCATTTGCCCACCCATGCCCGATGAATGGCACCAGCCGACAAGCCGCAGGCAACAGACCAGCGGCGCGGCATGATGGGAGAGCAGTGTGGCGCATATCGTTTTGGCGGCCGGCGATCTGGCGCCCGACCGTGATCACTACGACGAGAGCTTCGAGGCTACTCGCGATGTGTTGCAGGCGGCGGATCTGGCCTTTGCCCAGCTGGAAACCAGCTTTGCCAGCAAGGGCGTGCGCCTGCCGCAGGCGCGCCATGCCGTTCTGGCCCGCCCGGAAGGGGCCGCCGCGCTGGCCCGTGCCGGGTTCGATGTGATCTCGATGGCCGGCAACCATTGCATGGACTGGGGTTCGGAAGCCTTCTTCGAAACGCGCCAGCATCTGGAAAGCGCCGGAATGTCGGTCGTGGGGGCAGGGGCCAACATTGCCGAGGCGCGTCGCCCGGTGATCCGCACCCTGGGCGATGGCACAAGGGTGGCCTTCCTGGCCTATTCCTCCATCCTGCCCGAAGCCTACTGGGCAGAGGAACGCCGCCCCGGCTGCGCGCCGATGCGGGCGCACACGATCTACGAACAGATCGAGCACGATCAGCCCGGCACGCCGGCCCGGATCCACACTTATCCCCACGCTGGCGATCTGGCCGCGATGGAAGCCGATATCCGCGCGGCAAAGGCCGCTGCCGATGTGGTGCTGGTGTCGCACCACTGGGGCATCCATTTCGTGCGGGCGGTGATTGCCGATTACCAGCGCGATGTGGCCCGCGCCGCGATTGCCGCGGGGGCCGACGCCATCTTCGGCGGCCACGCCCACATCCTTAAAGGGTGCGAGGTGATCGATGGCAAGCCGGTGTTCTATTCGCTGTGCAATTTCGCCACCGACCTGCGCATGGACGAAGCGCACGCTGCCTCGAAAAGCTTCAACGAAATCCGCGTTCTGGCCGAAGAATGGGAACCGGATTTCGACAGCCTCTACAATTTCCCCAAGGCTGCCCGGCTAAGCATGATGGCGCGGCTGGAAATTGCCAACGGGCGGGTATTGCGGGCCGGTTTGCTGCCGGTCCACATCGGCCGCGACGCCGTTCCACGGCTGGCCGAGCCGGGCAGCGAAGAACACGCTGCCGTGATCGATTACCTGGCCGCGGTCACTGCCGAAGCGGGCCTTAACGGGCGCTATCGCATCGGGCCTGACATGGTTGAACTGGAGGCCGCGTGATGAAGCAGGACCGGACCATCGGCACAGCAGAGGGCCGCACCTTTCCGCTGGAAGGCTTTGTTTTCCTTTATTTTCTGTCGTATCTGCCCAACGTCATCATCACCAAGCTGGTCACTAGCACACCGCACCCCGGCCTCGGCCGGCCTCTCACCGGGCTGGAAACACTGCCCGCCTCGCTGATCGTGAACCTGGTGCTGACCTACGCTTTCATCTGGCTTTCCGGCTGGCACCGCGATGCCAATGCAGTGCAGCTGGGCCGCTTCCGCTTTCCGGTGCCCACCCGGTGGACGCTGCTATCCGGCATCGGCACATCGTTCGTGCTGTTCACCGTGCCGCTGTCGTTCACCTTCGAAGGGGTGAGCATTCCGTTCATCCAGCTGATCATGCGCGGTGATATCCTGCTGATCGCGCCGCTGGTGGATATCGTGTTTGGCCGCCGGGTGCGCTGGTGGAGCTGGGTGGCGCTGGGCATGGTGCTGATCGCGCTGGTGATCACCCTGTCCGATCGCGGCGGGCTCAAGCTGCCGCCGCTCGCGATCCTTACCGTGGTGCTCTACACCATCGGTTATTTCATGCGCCTTGCAGTGATGACCAAGATTTCCAAGACCGGCGATCCTGCCTCGGTGCGGCGCTATTTCGTGGAAGAAAAGATGATTGCCCTGCCGCTGTCGGTGGCGGTGCTGGCTGCCATCTCGGCTTCGGGTATCGGCGGGCAATCCGGCCAGCTTGGCTGGGGCTTTGTTGCGGTGTGGAGCGATCCGGTGTTCTGGCCGCTGTTCGGGATCGGCGCCACGCTCACCGTCATTTCGGTGCTGGCGCTCGTCATCCTGCTTGATCCGCGGGAGAACGCCTATTGCGTGCCGCTTGAACGGGCGGCAAGCCTTGTCGCCGGGGTGGGCGGCTCGATCCTGCTGGCGTGGTTCTGGGGGCTGAAGATGCCGCGCCCGGCAGAACTGGTGGGCGCCGCGATCCTGATTGCCGCCATCATCCTGCTCTCGCTCGCCCCGCGCTTGTCGCGCTGGCGCGCGCGCTAGGCGGCGGGGCCGATGGAAAATCCGCCGCGCGGATCAGCAGTGAATGTCAGCGGATCAAGCCCGGCATCCACCCCGATCCGCGCGATATAGCCGGCAATCGCGGCATCGCGCGCCGGATCGGCAATCGGCCGGCCCGGCGGCTCGAACCAGATCGGCAGGAAGCCGGCCTCGATCCGGCCATCGGCGTGCCACAGCAGGCGCCCGATGAGCCCGTTGCGCGATTCCGGATGGAACGGTGCCAGCGGATAATCGGGCAGGGGTTCAAAGCCGAACATCTTCTTGCGTCGTTCGGCCCATTCCGCCCGCGCCGGGTGATCCTGCGCGGGGCTCAGCGCGTGAGTTACCACTACGCCATTGCCAAGCCCGTGAAACACCGGCTTGCCATTCACCAGTTCGATGCCCTGGGCGATGTGGGCATGATGCCCCGCCACTACATCGGCCCCGGCGCGAATGGCGGCGGCGGCCAGCGGGCGTTCGTATGCGGCCAGGGTGGCCGGGCGGTGCGTGATGCCCTTGTGCAGGGCCACGATCACCAGATCCGCCTGCTGGCGCGCCGCGGCAATATCCGCTTCCATCAGCGCCTGCGATTGCGGGTCGATCTCCACCAGCTCGGCCTGCGGGCGCGAAGGGCCGCCATCGCTGGCCCGCACCCGCACCCAGGCGCAGCCGGGCTTGCCTTGATCGGCCCAGGAAAGTTCCGGGCCCACGCAGTTATAGCTAAGCAGGGCGATGGTGCGCCCGCCGCAGGGGATCAGCGCGGGCTGGCGCGCCTCTGCCAAGTCCCGTCCGGCCCCGGCATGGGCAATGCCGTTGCGGTCCAGCGTGGCGATGGTTTCGGCCAACCCTTCATCGCCGCAATCCATCATGTGGTTGCCCGCCATGCTGACCGCCATGATCCCGGCGCGGGCCAGCGCGGCGAGATGATCGGGGTTGGCGCCCGGCGCCGGCACGTCGCCCGAGCGTTCATGCAGGCAGCGCGTGTACGGCACTTCCAGATGACCGATGGCCAGATCGGCTGCACGGGTCAGTGGGGCAATGCCGGAAAGCCAGTGATCCGGTTCTGGCACATCCAGGATCAGATCACCCAGCAGGAGGATTTCGGTCGGCTTCACCGGTCAGATCGCCTTGCTGTCACGCAGGGCGGCAATCGCGGCATCGTCGTAGCCAAGCTCGGCCAGCACTGCGGCGGTATCCTCGCCCAGCACCGGCACTTTCGGCAGGTCTGCTTCGGCTTCCACCGCAAAGCCCGGCCCCAGAACCTCCAGCGGCTTTTCGTGTCCCGGCAGGCGGGCGTGGTGGATCAGCCCGCGCGCGGCCATGTGGGGATGCTGCATGGCATCGCCCACTTCGCGCAGCATGGCCGCAGGAATGCCGGCTGCGGTCAGCCGCGTTTCCAGCTCTGCTGCCTCGCGGGTCAGCAGGAATTCGGTCAGCCAGCCTTTCAGCGCGGCATAGTTTTCCACCCGCGCGGCGTGGGTGGCAAAGCGCGGATCGGCCAGCATTTCGGGATGGTCGAAGGCTTTGAACATTGCCTCCACCTGATGCTGGTGGTTGGCGCCCAGCGCAATCCAGCCATCGCCGGTGGCATAATATTCGGCCGTGGCCACCAGCCGGAAGCCGCGGTTGCCGGTGCCGCGCGGCGATTGCCCGGTATAGGACCAGACGCTGGCCGCCGGGCCCATGATCTTCAGCGCGGCATCCAGCATGGCAACGTCGAGCCGCTTGCCCGCGCCGGTCGCATCGCGTTCGCGCAGGGCCGAAAGCACGGCGATCACGCCCAGATATCCGGTGAAGCAATCCACCACCGGCAGCCCGATCTTGAACGGCTTGCCTTCGCTGCCATTCATCATCGCCATGCCCGAAACGGCCTGGGCGATGTGGTCGTATGCGCCCCAATCGCGCAAGGGGCCGGTCTGTCCAAAGCCGCTGAGTGAGAGCATGATCACCGCCGGATTGGCGGCGGCCAGCGTTTCATAGCCAAGGCCCAGCCGGTCGATCACGCCGGGGCGGAAATTTTCCACCACCACATCGGCGCGCGCCGCCAGTTCGCGGGCGATCTTCAGCCCGGCTTCGGCTTTCAGGTTGAGGGTGACGGAACGCTTGCCGTGGTTGGAAGCGGCAAACGGCACGCTCATCCCCGGCAGGCCGGCATGTTCGGTGTAATGGCGGAAATCATCGCCCTTCATCGGCGGTTCGATCTTGATCACGTCCGCACCCAGTTGCTGCAGCATCTGGGTGCAGGTGGGGCCAGCGATGGCATGGGTGAAATCAAGCACCCGGATTCCGGAAAGCGGCATCATCGCGTGGCACTCCGTTCGGCGGAAAAGGCGCCGGCCTGTTCCAGCTCTGCTGCATCGAAGCCCAGCTCGGCCAGGATCGCGGCATTGTCTGCTCCCGGCGCGCCGGCGGGAACCGGGGCCACCGGCCGGGTATCGGAAAAGGTAAACGGCAGCCCCAGCTGGCGCACCGGCTCGCCGCCACCCGGCAGCGGCACATCCCGCACCATGCCGCGGGCATGGTTGTGCGGGTGATCCAGCGCTTCGGCCGGGGAATAGACCGGCATGACCTGGGTATCGGCTGCGGCCAGCAGGGCGGCCCATTCATCGCGCGGGCGGGTGCGGAAGATCGCCGCCAGTTCGGCCTGCATCGCCGGATGCTGCGCAGCATCATGCTGAAGTGCGGCAAATTCCGGCTTGCCCACGGCATCGCAGAACCGCTGCCAATAGGCCGGCTCCATATCGGTGGTGCACAGGAAGCGGCCATCGGCGCATTCCCACACCCCGCCCTTGGGGTGCCAGCGGCCCAGCGGGGGCAAGTTGGCCGGATCGTCGGTCCGGCCCATGCCGACCAGCAGCAGCGGCATTGACGCATCCGACATCGCCACGTCCACATGCTGCCCCCGGCCGCTGTGCTGGCGGGCCTGAAGCGCCAGCAGCAGCGCGATGGTGGCATGGGCACCGGCCATCACATCGGCCACCTGCAACCCCGGCAGGGTGGGCGTGGGCAGGCCATTGAGCCGCGACAGCGCGCCGGCCAGCGAAAGCGCCAGCGGATCGTGGCCGGCCCGGCCGGAAAGCGGCCCGGTTTGCCCGGCAAAGCTGACGGACAGATAGATCAGTTCAGGGTTCAGCGCCTGCATCCGGGCCGGGCCAAGCCCCATCTTCTCCATCACCCCGGGGCGGTAATCCTCGATCACCACATCGGCCGATGCGATCAGCTTTTCCAGCACGGGCAGCGCGGCCGGGCTGCCGGGATTGATCAGCAGGCTGCGCTTGTTGCGGTGATAGGTCGGCCGGGCGCGTTCCCGCGCCGGATCGCCGGCCCGGCCGAACATGGCCTGCTGCTTGGCCAGTTCGCGCGGGTGTTCGATGCGGATCACTTCGGCGCCCATGTCGGCGGCGATCCAGCTGGGATAGGCGCCGGGCAGAAAGCGCGAGAAATCGATGATCTTGAGGCCCTGCAGCGCCGTCATGCCCGTGCCGCCGCCCGTGCACCGGCCGGTCCTTCGATGAAGGCGGTGATTGCCGTCTCGATCGCGGCGGCATCTTCGCCTTCGCGGTTGAAGTTGTCGGCAGTCAGTTCCAGCACCGGAATGCCTGCCTCGCGCAGGGCGCGCACCACAAAGGGATCGGCATCGCGCAACGCCACTGCACCATCGATGCAGTGAGTTTGCGCCTCGTGCACATGCCACGGCCCGGCCCAGGTGGGCATACGGAGTTCATCGCCCATGCACACCACCCGGCTGGCCAGCGCGCGCAACGGATCGCGTCCGCCAGAAAGATCGCGGATATAGCCATCAGCGGCCAGCGCCAGATACATCGACCAGACGAAGACCGCGCCGTGGCTTTCTTCCCACTTCTGGTAGAAGCCCATCTCGCTCCACATGCCGCGGCCCACCCACATCAGCCGCACCCGCTCGTTGGGGCAGGCGGCCAATCCGGCGTCGACCCGCTGCTTTACTTCCTCGTAAAACGCCTTGGCCGCATCGCGCGCCCATTCCGTGCCGCGATGCCATTGCGGAACCATCGTGGCGGGCATGGAATCGACCACCCCGATAGGAGCGGGGATGGTGCGGGCCACCAGATCGCGGGTCTTGCGGTAATATTCCTCCTGCTCGTTCACCAGGTCCATCACCTCGGCAAACCGCTGGGGGGAAAAGGTGCGGCCGGTTTTGGCTTCGATCCGCGCGATCACCTCGCGCATTTCGGCCAGCATCAGGTCCACCCGCTCGGCTTCGACGGCGTTTTCCCAGTTTTCGGGAAGCTGCACCCACCAGTCGGGATAGAGATCGGGGCGCGGGTCGATCGTGCGTTCGTAGATGTAGCAATCCGCGCCGGTTTCGGCCGCCCACTGTTCGAACAGCTTGAGCGTGGGATCGGACGAGGCGACAGCGTGCACGAAATCGGGCCGGGGCAATCCGCCCCACGGCGCGTTTTCGGCATCGTCGTCAAAGGCGGCGGCCAAGCCTTGGGCGCTATAGGCTTCGACATCGGCCGGGTAATCATGGGCGCGCAGCAGGCTCTGATAGCGGCGCGATTGCTGCTTGGCGGCCACGATCGAGGCCCACCACTGGTTGACCACGAAGGGCACATCCAGCGCGCGCAGAATTTCCTGCGGAGCATTGGCGTTGACCATGGCAAACGGCGCGCCTTCTGCCACCTGGCGGCGCAGATCAGCAAACCATTCGCGGTTATAGGCGGTGAACCCGGCAACCGATTTCAGCGACTTGCGGCTGCGGCCCTGATCGGGGCGCGGGCGCGGTGCGGCGGGCTTACGCGGCGCGGCATCGGCGGCGGGAACGGCACGCGCCGGGGCGGGGGCGGTGTCCTCTCCGGCGAGGATCGTAGCCAGCCGGGCGGCCAGTGCTTCGTCTGGCCGGGCGGTGCAGCGCAGGGTGGCAGAGGGAATTTCTGCCGGCAGGGCGCGGCGCAGGGCGGCCACATCCCACGGGGCGGCTTCATCGCCATCGATCGCCATGTGCAGCACAAGATCGGGTCGCAACTGTTCCACCAGCGAGGCAACTGCCGCGGCTTCCGCTGCCGGAGAGGCTACCCGAGCCGGCACCCCAACGTCGATGCCCCAGCTGTGGCGTTCACCCACCACCAGGCCGCCGGCGGCTTCTATCGCGCGGTAAAGCGCGCTGTCTTCGTGGGCGGTGCCGCATACCAGCACGCGCCGGCCTGGCAGCGCCGGTTGGCCGGCCAGTTCCGGCAGGGCGGCGGCCAGCGCGGGGTTGAATTCGGCCGGCGCGAGAATGGCGGCCGCGCCGATGATTTCCAGTGCAACGGCCCCGCTGATCCGTCCTTTCGCCCGCACCGTGCCAAGCCGGGCGAGCAAATCGCGCTGAGTGGCCAGTTCGGCTTCGGCAGCGGCCAGCGCTGCGTCATCCGGCCTGGTGCCGCCCAGTTCGGCCAGCCAATCGCCCAGTTGCGCCAGGCGCGCGGCGTTATAGGTGTGCGAGGCGGCGCGATCGAGGTGCAGCAGATCGAGGAAATGGACATGGCGCGGGACCGGCTGGCCCAGCCGGCCCAGTTCGCGCAGCGCGGCAAAGATCTGCGGCTGTTCGTTATCGGCCTGGGTGATCAGCACCGGAACATCGTGGTTTTCCGGCGCCAGCAGCGTTTCCAGCAGGCTGCGCCCGCGCGGGCCCATTTCGGCCGCGCCCATGATCGCATCGGCGCGCGGGGTGGCCGCCAGCGGCGGGGCGACCAGGCGCACCGGCTGAAATCCGGCGGCCAGCAGGAAGGCGCGCGGCGCATCGCTGCCGAGCGTACGGATTACCTTGCGCCCGGCGCCGATGGCGCGAGCTGCTTCGGCGGCGGGATCGGCAAAGGCCTGCTGGAACCGGCCCAACATCAGATGGCGCCCGCTGCCCGCAGGCTGGCCACGCGATCATCGTCATAGCCGAGGAAGTCGCGGAACACGGCGTCGTTATGCTCACCGATATGAACCGGTAGCGCCTCGTCAAACCCGGTCTGGGCGCCGGAAAACAGGATCGGAATGCCTGCCGTGCGCAGGTCGACGCGGGACTCGTAGCTGGGGTGGTGAACTTCCATCGTTTCGTTGCGGGCCACCACGCGCGGATCGACCAGCGCATCTTCGGGATGGCGCACCGGGGCCACGGGCACGCCGCGTTCATCCAGCAGGCGCACCACTTCTGCGGTGGGCAGGCGGCGCGACCAATCGTTGATCCGCGCTTCCAGTTCGGTGGCGTTGGCCACGCGCGCATCGCGGTTGCAGAAGCGCGGATCGTCGCTCAGTTCCGGCTGGCCCATTGCGGCAAACAGCCCGCGCGCCAGCCCTTCGTGAACCGCGACGACCGAGACATAGCCATCGGCGCATTCGAACACGCCAAACGGCGAAAGACGCTGCACGGTCAGCCCGGTGCGTGCCTCCATTCCGGCGGCGGCCATCGCCGACCAGTTTTCGATCGCCACGAACGAGGTGAGCGCGCCGAGCATGGAAACGTCGATGCGCTGGCCCTTGCCGGTGCGGTGGCGCTGTTCCACGGCGGCCAGAATGCCGATCACGGTGAAGACCGGGGCCAGCATGTCGGCAATCGGAATGCCGATGCGAACTGGCGGGTGGCCGGGTTCGCCGCTGGTGAACATCGCGCCGGAAAGGGCCTGGATGATCACGTCCATTGCCTTGCCGCCTCCGGCATCGTCGGCGCCGAAACCGGACAGCGAGGCAAAGATCACGCCCGGATTGATTGCGGCGCAGGCATCATAGCCAACGCCCAGCCGATCAGCCGTGCCGGCAGTGAAGTTTTCGACCACGATATCGGCCTTGGCCACCAGATCGAAATAGACCGCGCGGCCTTCCGGCTTTTTCAGATCGAGCGAAACACCATACTTGCCGCGCGCCCGGGTGAGGTGCGAGACCGAGATATCATCGTCGTAGCGGCGCTCCACCACCACGCCATCGCGTCCGATATAGGGGCTGTTCTCGCGCGCCAGATCGCCGCCGCGCGGTTCTTCCACCTTGATCACCTTCGCGCCCAGCCCGGCCAGCAGCAGGGTGGCATAAGGCCCGGCCAGCGCGCGGGTCAGGTCGATCACGGTCAGCCCTTCAAGGGGGCGTTCGGCGGAGGTGCTGGCGGTGGTCATGGGTTAACTCCGGTAGAAGAGGTGGCCGGGCAGGCCTTGGCCCCGGCGGCAATCAGGCGCTGGGCCTCGCGGAAGACGGGTTCACCGTCCAGCCCCACGGCGGTCAGCGCCCGCGCCTGCTTGAGTGCGAACTGGTTGTAGAGCGTGTCGAGCTTGTGCTGCTCGGCGGCGGGGAAGGGGATCATCTCGACCCCGTGGCCGGCCGCGTATTCGATCCCGGCCGCTTCGGCCTTGAGGATCTCGGCGGTCAGTTCCTCTTCCCACACTCGCCGGGAAGCGGTGATCACGGCCTGCAGATCGGCTGGCAGGCGGCGCCAGGCCGCATCCGACATGGCGCGGGCCGGATAAGCGCCGCGGCTGAAGCGCAAGGTGGTGAAATGATGCGCCACTTCGGCAAAGTGGAGGCTGCGGATCGTATCGGCCGGCGCAACCACGCCATCGATCACGCCCTTGGCCAGCGCCGAATAGACTTCGCCCATCGGCATGTTGACCGGATCGGCCCCGAGTGCGCGCAAGACGTCGATCGCATCGCTTTGCGCTCGCAGACGCAGGCCGCGCAGATCGGCCAGGGTGCGGACCGGCTTGTTACGGGTCAGCACGCCGGGGAAGTTGCCGCCTTGCGCGGCCAGCACGTGCAGGCCCTTCGTTTCGTTGCCGAATGCGGGGAAGCGCTGGGCCAGGCAATCGTAGACGGCGATCTGGTCGGGGATGTTGGCGATGCCGCCGTAAAAGCCCGATTGTGCCCGCAGCATATGCGCCCCGCCGCGCGAATAGATCGGCGTGATCAGGCCCACATCGGCTAGGCCGTGGCGGATCTCGGTCATGCTCATGTCGGAACTGAGCAGTGCGCCCGACCAGTAGGGCTGGAAGGCGATGCGTCCGCCGCTGGCCTGTTCAACGTGCTTCATCCAGGTGATGTCGGCCCGGCTGAAGGGGTGCGAGGGGGGGTAGGGGCTGGCGTAGGTCAGGGTGACTTCGGCGTTGGTGCGCGGCTCCGGCGCGCAGGCGGCAAGGGCGAGGCCTGCAAACAGGCTCAGGGCAAAGGCAAGGAATTTGCGCATCGGTATCACCCCGCAACCAGGCCAGGCAGCCACAGCGTCAGCGCCGGAACGGCGATGATCAGCGACAGGTGGAGGAAATCGGCAACGAGGAAGGGGATCACGCCCCGGAAGATCGTGCCGAGCGAAAGATCCTTGGCGATGCCCTGGATCACATAGATGTTCAGCCCCAGCGGCGGGTGAACGAACCCGATTTCCATGGTGCGGACCAGGAAGATGCCGAACCAGATCGGGCTGTAGCCCAGCTGCACTGCGATCGGCAGGAAGATCGGGGTGGTCAGCAGCATCAGCGCCACGCCATCAAGGAACGAGCCGAGCACCAGCAGCACCAGCGTGATCGCAATAATGGCGACAACCGGGCTGGCGTGCAGATCGCTCACCAGGCCCGAAAGGACTTCGGTGATCCCGGTCACGCTGACGAAGGTGGCGAAGATCAGCGCGCCGATGATGACGACGTAGATCATGCCGGTGGTGCGCAAGGTGGAGCGCAGCGCGGCGCTGATCGTGGCGACCGAGAACCCGCCCCGGATGGTGAGCAGCACCAGCGCGCCGACCACGCCGACCGAGGCCGCCTCGGTTGGGGTGAACCAGCCGATCATCAGCCCGCCGATCACGAACAGGATCAGGAGGAAGATGTCGATCACCTTGCGCAGGGCGGGCAGGCGCTCGCGCCAAGGCACGCGGGCGGTGACCGGGCCGAGTTCGGGCTTCCACGCGCAGAGCACGATGATGGCCAGCATGTAGAAGATCGCCTGGGTGATGCCCGGCACGACTGCTGCGGCAAAGAGCTTGCCGATGGACTGTTCGGCGATGATCCCGAACACGATCAGGGCGCCCGATGGCGGAATGAGCGAACCGAGCGTACCGCCGGCCGCCAGCGCGCCCGCGGCAAATCCGGGGTTGTATCCGGCTTTGCGCATTTCCGGCAGGGCCACCGAGCTGATCGTGGCCACGGTGGCGAGGCTGGAGCCGCTGATCGCGCCAAACCCGGCGCACCCGCCGATCGAGGCGAGCGCAAGGCCGCCCCGGCGATGGCCGACGAACTTGGCCGCGACATCGAAGAAATCGCGACTGGCCCCTGCCGCAAAACAGATGTGCGCCATGAGCAGGAACAGTGGCAGCACGCCCAGTTCATACTTGGCGATCACTTCGAACGAGGTGACGCCGGCCTTGATCAACGCCGCTTCGGGCGAGATCATCACGGCGACGCCGCCCAAGCCCACCAGCAGCAAGCTAATCCCGATCGGCACGCCCGCGGCCAGAATGGCCAGCAGGAGCAGGATGCCGAACAGGCCGATGAGTTCAGGCGAGATCATTGCGGCGCCCTCCGGGCATGGCGAAAGAAGTGAAGGGCGATCAGCACCGCGAACACCACCCACAGCAGGCGCAGCCAGCGCAGGGGGATGTGCAGAAGCTCGGTCATTTCGAAGCTGTTCCAAAGCTCGGCCAGCACCAGTGCCGATCCGGTGGCGATGATCAGGAACAGCAGCCCGCTGATGGCCGAGGCGATTCGTGCCATCCGTTCTGCGGTGGGACGCGCCAGCCGCTCAGTGACGATGTGAACGCTGGCATGGCCGCCGAATATGGTGGCGATCAGCATGGCCGAACTGGCCAGCAGGACAACCGCGGCCTGGACCAGTTCGATCGAGCCGAGCAGGTGGAAGCCGGTGTGCCGGCCCAGAACGGCGATCGAGTCGGACGCAGTGGCTGCTAGCAGGCCGAAGCCGCCGATGGCATAGGCTACGGTGGCGAGTGGTCCGGCCGGCTTGTCGACGTCTTCGTGGCCGTGGTGTTCGACCGGGAAGTCTGCCATTGGGTCGTCGTCGGGTGCGCTTGCCCCGTCGGGCTTTGTCGCTTTCTGCATGTGCCTCTCCGCCATTGCCAGCCGGTTGACAGGGCTAGCCACCGGTCGTCTAATGCGCCGGAATTAGAGACGGTAGATTATTTCAACTATTTCTCCTGTCAACCAAATGAGTGCATTCTAACCGTGAACGCCCGAGCAACCACCGTGCAGCCTCCCCTCGCAGCCGCTTCGGCGCTGGAGGATACGCCATTGTCTGGTCATGCCAACCTGGGCCGCCTTGGCCACTTCGTGGGCTTTCGCCTGCGCCGCGTTCAGAACCAGCTTTCGCGCAATTTCACCATGGTCACCGCCGGGCAGGGGCTGAAGCAGGGGGTCTTTTCCTCGCTCGCCATCGTCAGCGCCAACCCCGGTATCTCGCAAAATGCGCTGTCGCGCGAGGTTGGGCTGGACAAGTCGGTTACGGTAACCATCGTCGATGAAATGGAGAAGTTCGGCTGGGCCGAGCGACGCCGCGCGCCGCAGGATCGCCGCCGCCACGCGCTGTTCATCACCGCGGCGGGACAGGCCAAGCTCGACGAGCTGTTTGCCCTGATGGAAGAAACCGAATCGGCCGTGCTGCACCAGCTGTCCGAGACGGAACTGACCCTGCTCAACAGCTTGCTGGACCGGATGTACGATGCGGTTGTCCGCGACGACAGCTGATTGATCGTCGGGAAAGTGATTTAGAAAGATAGTTGACACTCTCCACTAATTGCGTGAAACATTAGCTCATCCATGGGTTTGTTTCTCATGGCGGCACGCCGAAAAGGCGGCTGGCGGATTGTGGAGAGTGGGCTGTCTGGCAAATTGGGGTGCCTGCCCTTCCTCGCAATTCGTGTGTCAACGCACGCTTTCGAGCGGGAGGATAGAATGGCGATTTCGAAGATCATGTCGTCGCATGGGTCGCGTATGGCGTTGGCCATGGCCCTGATGGCACCGCTTCCGGCAATGGCGCAGACTGCTCCTGCCGATGCTGGCGCCGACGCCGACGTCGAAGCGGTGGAGGCGGCCGACATTGTCGTCACGGGCAGCCGCATGCGCGGCGCGGCTCCGGTTGGTTCGGCCGTAACCACGCTTGGCCGAGCCGATGCAGAGCTGGCGGGCGCGGTCACCACCGATCGGCTTATCCAGCAATTGCCGGCCGTGTTCGATCTGGGTGTGAGCGAGAATTCGCGCGGCCAGAGCGGCGGCAGCGGCAACATCACTTACGGCAACACGATCAACCTGCGCGGCATCGGGCCCTATGCAACGCTGATTCTGGTCGATGGCCATCGCGCGGTGAACAACAGCCGCGCCTTCGAGCCTTCGGTAATCCCGACGCTCGGCCTGGAGCGCGTTGAGGTCGTCGCGGATGGCGCCTCGGCAATTTACGGTTCGGATGCGATCGCCGGCGTGGTGAACCTGATCCCGCGCCGCTCGCTCAACGGCGTTGAGGCGACTGCGCGCTATGGCGTCGGCGCTAATTTCAACGAAAGCCAGCTTGGCATCGCGGCCGGCAAGGTGTGGAGCACCGGGCAGTTGATGGTGGCGTATGAGCGTGTTTACCGTTCGGCGCTGAACGGAGCTGATCGGGACTTCTTCCGCTCGGACCAGCGCGCGCTTGGCGGTAACAATTATTCGGTGACGCGCTGCGCACCGGGCACACTGACCGCGGGGGGCGTCTCCTATGCGATGCCGGACGAACTGACTGCGGCCAATGTCGGCTCGCTGGTTTCGGGCACCTCCAATCGCTGCGACGACCTGATCGGACAGGACCTGTTTCCGGAGCAGCGCTACAACTCGGTCAATGCGACCTTCACGCAGGAACTGACCCCTTGGCTGACTGTGTTCGCGGACGGCTTCTACAGCAAGCGCGAATACAAGCGCTATCCGGCCTATTTCAACTCGACGCTGACTGTGCCGGAAACCAACGCGTTCTTCGTGCGCCCGGCTGGCTTTACGGGAACGAGCTACACGGTTGCCTATAACTTCATCAATGATCTTCCCCGCGACGTGTCCAAGGGCTCGGCAACCAACTGGCAGGTCACGCCGGGCGTTCGCGTCAAGCTGCCACACGACTGGCAGTTTGAAGGGCTGGTTACTTACGGCAAGGGCAACGATCAGTCGGATCAGGTGCGGGGTCTCAATTCCTCCGCGCTGAACGCAGCGCTTGCCAGCGGCAATTCGGCGACGGCGTTCGATCCCTATGGGCTTGGCCGTACATCGGCTGCGACCCTGCTGGCGATCAGCAACTTTGTCACCCTCTCGCCGACGCTCAACAAGTTTATCGGCTATGAAGCGCGGTTGAACGGAACGTTGTTCAACCTGCCGGGTGGCGATGTGAAGCTGGCCGCCGGTTATGAAGGCCAGGAAATCGACACTTCACTGGGGTCGGCGCGCGGTGCGGCGGGTACGCCGATCGTTTTCCGCCACTTCGAACGCCGGGTGGATTCGGCTTATGCCGAGCTGCTGGTTCCGATCTTCAGTTCTCAGAACGCCATTCCCGGCTTCGAGACGCTGACTGTCAATGCGGCGGTTCGCCACGACAAATATAGCGATGTCGGCACGACGACCAATCCGAAGTTCGGCGTAAACTGGTCGCCGGTCAGCGGGCTGATGCTACGCGGCAGCTACGGAACCTCGTTCCGCGCGCCGCTTATCTCGCAGATCTACGGCAACTCGAATAACCTGTTCGGCCAGAGCTATCAGAATCCGTTGGGCGGCGCGGTGCTCGACGGCTACGCATACTCCGGTCCAAACCTGGATCTGGCGCCCGAGGAAGCAACGACCTGGTCGTTGGGCGGCGAGTTGGAGGTGACGAATAACCTGCGCCTCAGCGCGACCTATTGGAATGTGAAATACACCAACCAGGTCGACAGCTATCTCGCGGATCTGGCGATCCTGACGCGTGCATCGCAGTTCGCCGGCACAGGCATCATCCTTCAGGGCACTGCGGCACGCGATCGGGTGCTGGAATTGCTCGCCCAGGGCGTGACGCTCGCCCGTGGTACCTTCCCGGGCGGCGATCCGGAAAACGTGACGCTCTATGTCGATGGCCGGAACAACAATCTCGGCCAGTCGAACACCTCGGGCATCGATTTCACCGTCAACTGGCGCCTGCCGACGGATAATATCGGCACGTTCACTTTCAACGGCAGCGGCACCTACCTGACCAATTACAAGACGGCGGTCTCGCCGGCAGGTACACCGATCGACAAGCGCAACACGATCTTCAACCCGCTGAAGTTCAAGGCGCGTGCCAGTGTGACCTGGGAAGTCGATGCAATGCTGGCGCAGGTAACGGTCACGCATGTGAACAGCTATCTGAACACGGCGATCACGCCGAACCAGAAAGTTTCGAGCTTCAATCCGGTCGATCTCGTCCTCGCCTTCAACCTTGGCAAGATGGGCGCCCCGCAGTCGCTTGATGGCGTTACGCTGGGGATCGAGGTCCGCAACGCGTTCGACTCCGCGCCTCCTTATGTGAACCTCGCGCCCAGCTCGAACGGTAGCGGTGGCTATGATGCCTCTGCCGCCAGCCCGATCGGGCGGGTCATGGCCGCGTCAATTCGCGCGAAATTCTAACCCTCAACCTGAGCGCCGCAGTCCCTTGGGACTGCGGCGTTCTTTTCATTAGGACAGCGCTGGGCAAGAAGCCGGGCTGACGGTCCCGTTTCTTCACCCGGAACGTGCATTTCGCTGCAATCGCGCTTAATGCTGGTGGGATGAACGATAGCGCTACCAAGAATCCGACGCTGGACGATGTCGCCGCGAAGGCTGGCGTCTCGTCGGCCACTGTCAGCCGTTACATCAATAATCCTTCGGTGGTTGCCGCGGCCACGGGCGAACGGATCCGTGCGGCGATTGCTGCCACCGGCTATATCCCGAATCTGCTGGCCGGCGGGCTGGCCTCGAACAAGTCGAAGATGGTAGCGGTGCTGATCCCGCACCTGGTCGATTCCATGTTCAACGACACGATCGAGGCGATGGCCTCGGAACTGTCGGCGGCGGGGCTGAACGTGATGCTCGGGCTGACCGGGGTTTCCACCCGGCGTACCGCCGAATTGATCCACGCCGCGCTGGGACGGCGGGTGGATGCGATCATTTCCACCGGCCCGCTCGATGAGCAGACCATCGAACTGGTCCGCCGCAGCCCGGCCTTGTTCATCCAGGTATGGGAACTGCCGGAAAATCCCCCCGGCATCGCCGTCGGCTTCTCGCACCGGGATGCGGGGCGCGATGTAGCGCGGTTCCTGGCCTCGCGCGGGTATCGCCGTCCACACCTGGTCACTGCCGAAGGTACCCGCGCAGACATGCGCCGCGAAGGGTTCCTCGATGAATGGACCGCCCATGCCGAAACCCCGGTCACCGAAGCCCGGGTGAGCATTCCATCGAACTTCGCGCAGGCCCGGCGGGTGTTTGCCGATATGCGCCGCTTGCCCGATCAGCCCGATGTGGTGGTCTGCGGATCGGATTACCTGGCCCAGGGGCTGATCATCGAAGCCCAGGCCGCCGGCTTGCGCGTGCCGGATAATCTCGCCGTGGTCGGTTTCGGCAATTCCTCCATCGCCGGAGACATGCGGCCGACCATCACCACGGTCGATATCGACGGC
>CAZVHM010000010.1:34819-42350 GCA_964627175.1 uncultured Novosphingobium sp.
CATTTTCGCCTGTTGATCCTGGGTTCCGGTCCGGCCGGGTATACCGCTGCGGTCTATGCCGCGCGGGCCAATCTCAAGCCGGCGCTGGTTACGGGCATGGCAATGGGCGGCCAGCTGACCACCACCACCGAGGTGGATAACTGGCCGGCCGATGCCGATGGCGTACAAGGCCCCGAACTGATGGAGCGGTTCCAGCGCCACGCCGAACGCTTCGGCACCGAAATCCTGTTCGATCACATCCACACCGCCCGGCTTGGCCAGCACCCGTTCGAGCTGGAAGGCGATAGCGGCACCTATACCTGCGACGCGCTGATCATCGCCACCGGCGCCTCGGCGCAGTATCTCGGCCTGCCTTCCGAAGAAGCCTACATGGGCGGCGGCGTTTCGGCCTGCGCCACCTGCGACGGGTTCTTCTACCGCGAAAAGGATGTTGCCGTGGTCGGCGGCGGCAATACCGCGGTGGAAGAGGCGCTCTATCTCGCCAACATCTGCAACCACGTTACGCTGATCCACCGCCGCGATACCTTCCGCGCCGAAAAGATCCTGCAGGACAAGCTGTTCGAGAAGGAACGCGCCGGCAAGATCACCATCCGGCGCGATAGCACGCTGGATGAAGTGCTGGGCGAAGGCGGCAAGGTCAATGCCGTGCGCCTGAAGAGCACCAAGAGCGGCGAGACGGACGAAGTGGCGGTTGCCGGCGTGTTCATCGCCATCGGTCACAAGCCGAACACCGATCTGTTCGCCGGTCAGCTGGAAATGGACAACGGCTACATCGTCACGCGCGGCGGGCGGCAGGGTCAGGCCACGCAAACCTCGATCACCGGCGTGTTCGCTGCTGGCGACGTGCAGGACCAGATCTATCGCCAGGCCGTTACCAGCGCGGCCAGCGGTTGCCAGGCCGCGCTCGATGCCGAACGCTTCCTCGATGGCCTGGGCGAAGCCGACCATGCCGAAACGGCGACAGCCTCCGCCTGAACCCTGATTGCGCCCCTTTTTCGGGGCACTACGCAAAACGGCCGCCTTCCTCCCCACCGGGAAGAAGGCGGCCGTTTTGTGTCTACCGCATGGCCCGCCCGGTCAGGCCGGGTTGAGCAACATGGTTGCCGCCGCCGTGTTGGAAATCGGCAAGTGGTAATTGCGGTGAATTTCCGTCGCGCCCGCACCCAGCGCGCCGCGCGCGGCGATCCAGTTGAGGATTTCCACCCCCTGCGTGCCGGCGAGGCGCACGATCTCGTGCATGTCGTGCCGGGTCAGCGCGTCGGGGTCGCTGGCCAGGTTGTCGAGGCAGAAGCGGTCGTATTCCGTATTCATGAACCCGGCCCGCTCGCCATCCAGCTGGTGCGAAAGCCCGCCGGTGCCGATGATCAGGATGCGCTCGTCAGCGCCCCAGCTGGCCAGCGCACGATGCACGCTGCGGCCCAGTGCCAGCGCCCGCTTGGCCGAGGGCAGGGGATGCTGCACGGTGTTGATGTGGATTGGCACCAGCTTGACCGGCCACTTGTCCACGTTCGGCCAGGCCAGCTCGAACGGGATGGACAGCGCATGGTCCACCAGCATCGATTGGCAGGTGGTGATGTCGAACTCGTCTTCAACCAACTGCTCGATGATGTGCCAGCTCAGCGCCGGATCGCCGGTGAACGACTTGTAGAGCGGCAGGCCCCAGCCTTCGTCGGCGTTGTGGTATTCGGCTGCCGCGCCCACGGCAAAGGTCGGCATCTTGTCGAGGAAGAAGTTGAGGCCGTGGTCATTGTTGAACACCACCGCCACGGTCGGCTTCACTTCTTCCAGCCATTCGTGGACCCGCGGATAGGCGTCGAAGAACGGCTTCCAATAAGGTTCTTGCTGCAGGCCGCGGTGGATGGCCCCGCCGATGGCGGGAACATGGCTGGTGAAATAGGCGCCAACGATCTCAGCCACGGCTCATTTCCTCCTGCATGGCGGCGCGCGCGGCCTCGTAGGTTGCCCCACGGCCCTGCGCGTTCAGCATTTCCTTAAATTGGGCAACCGACGCGCCGGTCTGCATCGAGCCGACATCCTGCACGTTGAGGCCGAAAATCCCGGCCAGCTTGGCCAGGTAATAGATGTTCCCACCCGCGGCGATCAGGCCCAGCACATCACGCTCGGCCACGGCCTTGCGCTGTGCGGGGGGAAGGCGAAACTTCGCGCAATAGGCTTCCTCGTCGTCGAGGAAGGCTTGCCGGTTGGCGGCATCGTTGAATGAATAGCACATCGCGTTGAGCTCATAGCCCTTCGCGGCTGCATCCCCGTCAAACAAAACGGTGCCGGGAATGGGATCCCGTGCTGCCTTGTCTGTTGCCTGGGCCATGTCTCTCACGCTCCTTTGCAGTGATCGAGCGGATCATGGCGCAGAGGCGCAATTCACATCTTGATATGAGTCAAACCCTTGGCCCGGGGCTGTTCCGTGCAGCAGCAAACAAATAGTCTGCGCACAAAACTTATGGCCCCGGGGCCGGGCTGCCGTCAGAGTTCTTCGGGCCAGTAGAGCCGCATCGGATTGGTCACCAGCAGCTTCTGCTGCAATTCGGCGGTCGGCGCGATGCGGGGGATCATGTCCACGATGTGGCCATCATCGGGAATGTTCTTTTCCATGTTCGGGTGCGGCCAGTCCGTGCCCCAGATCACCCGGTCGGAATAATCGGCCACCAGAGGCGCCACTGCATCGGCAAAGGCGTTCCACGGATCGCCCGTGGGGTCGAGCCGGTCGGGGCAGGTGGGCTTGAACCAGATGTCCTCGCGGCTTTCCAGCAGGCGGCGGAAGGCCTTCATATCGGCCCCGTCCGGTCCTTGGGTCACATCGGGGCGGCCCATGTGGTCCACCACCACCGGCACCGGCAGGGCATCGATGAACGGGCGCAGTTCTTCAAGGATATCGGCCTCGAAGTAGATCACGATGTGCCAGCCAGCCGGCAGGCGCCGGGCCACATCCAGGAACTTGTCCTTCGGCGCATCGTCGACCAGCCGCTTCAGGAAGTTGAAGCGGATGCCGCGCATCCCGCCTTCGTGCAGCGCGGCCAGTTCAGCCTCGCTGATCGCCGGATCGACCACGGCCACGCCGCGCGCCTTGCCGCCCGACTTGGCGATGCCGTTCAGCGTGGCGGCATTGTTGGTGCCGTGGCAGCTGGCCTGAACGATCACGTTGCGGGAAAAGCCCAGGTGATCGCGCAAGGCAAACAGCATGTCCGGGCCGGCGTCTTCGGGCAGATACTTTGCCTTGGGGCTGAACGGGAATTCGGCCATCGGGCCGAACACGTGGCAATGCGCGTCCACCGCGCCGGCCGGCGGGGTATAGCGCGGCTTGCTCGGGCTGGAATGCCAGCTGACGATACGTTCGCTCATCCGAATACTACTCCATCCATCAGCTTGCGCGCAGTGCGCAGCAGCGCGGCGGTCCTGACCTCGCCGCTCTCATCCACTTCCAGAACGCAGCTCAACTCGCCAGTCGGGTGTTCGACCGACAGCAGCTTGCGCGAGCCTTCCGGAATCTTGGCCACTTCGGCGGCGGGCGAGCCCGGGATCAGGCAGGCGGTCGCCACGCTCACCGCGCCCAGCACGCCGATGGTGGCATGGGCGCGATGGGGGATGAAGCTGCGCACGGTCACCGCGCCGCCATTGCGGGGCGGGGCCACCAGCATCATCTTGGGAACCGACTTTTCCTTCACGTCGCCCAGGTTCATCCGCTCGCCCACGGCCAGGCGGATCGCCTCGATGCGGGCCTTCAGCTCGGCATTGTTGTCCAGGCTGTCGCGGTCTTCATAGCCGGTCACGCCAACGTCGGCGGCTTTCATCACCACGCAGGGCATGCCATTGTCGATCAGGGTCACGGCCACGCCGTTCACCACATCCACTGCATTGCCGCTGGGCAGCAGCGCGCCGCACGAAGAACCCGCCGTGTCGCGGAATTCCAGCGGTACCGGGGCATGGTTGCCCGGTACGCCATCGATCCGGGCATCGCCGGCATAGCTGACCTTGCCGCCCGGCGTTGCCACGGTGGCCACGGCCACCTGGCCGGTGTTTTCCATGAAGATCGCCACCCGCGTCTCGTCGCCCGTCGGCTGGACCAGCCCGCGCTCGATCGCGAACGGGCCAACGCCGGCCAGGATGTTGCCGCAGTTCTGCGCGTCGGTCACGATCGGCTGATCGACGAAGACCTGCAGGAACAGGTAGTCTACATCGATCCCCTCGCGGGCCGACTTGCTCACTACCGCGACCTTGCTGGTCAGCGGGTCGGCGGCGCCCATGCCGTCGATCTGCAGGGGATCGGGCGAACCCATCACCCCCAGCAGAAAGGCATCGCGCACGGCCGGGTCGGCCGGAAGGTCGTCCTTCAGGAAGTACCCGCCCTTCGATGTGCCGCCGCGCATCCACATGCACGGGGCGGAAAGGCCGGTCAGCCGATCAGACATACTTCAGGCCTTCCTTTTCGAGGCGCTCGCGCATCTTGTACATGTCGAGGCCCAGCACGCCGGCGGCCAGCTTGGCCCGCTTCTCGCCTTCGTTGGCTTCGCGGGCCTGGGCGGCCTTCAGCACTTCGGCAGCCTTTTCGCGCGGGACCACGCACACGCCGTCATCGTCGGCCACGATCACGTCGCCGGGGTTCACCAGCGCGCCGGCGCAAACCACCGGCACGTTGACCGAACCGAGCGTGTTCTTGACCGTGCCCTGCGCGAAGATCGCCTTGGACCACACCGGGAACTTCATCTCGGTCAGGTCGCGCACATCGCGCACGCCGGCATCGATCACCAGCCCGCGGCAGCCGCGCGCCTGGGCGGAAGTGGCCAGCAGATCGCCGAAATAGCCATCTTCGCAGGGCGAGGTGGGGGCGAGCAGCAGGATGTCGCCTTCCTTGAGCTGTTCGATCGCCACGTGGACCATCCAGTTGTCGCCCGGCGCGGCGCTGATCGTGACGGCTGAACCGGCAGTGCGGGCGCCGGAATAAATCGGACGCATGTAGCTGGCGAGCAGGCCAGTGCGGCCCTGTGCCTCGTGAACGGTGGCTACGCCGCAGGCGGCAAGGCCGTCGATCACTTCGGCCGGCGCCCGTTCGATGTTCTGCACGACGATACCCGACATCCGCTATACTCCTGTGCTGGCAACATGCAGTCGCAATTCCTGAAGGTGCGGGCATGGAACCGGGTTGCCGCGCATGCCAATGGGAAGGTGGTCCCCCTCATAATTTCTTGCTAAGCGTGCCGGCATGTCCGCTGTCTCGGCGTATGATCGCCAGCCCAATATCCGCCACCTTGCCGCTTTCGTTGCCACCGTGGCGCATGGCAGCGTCACCCGGGCCTCGCGTGCGGTCAATCTTACCCAGCCGGCGCTCACCCAGGCGATCGCCCGGCTGGAGGCGGATATAGGCTGTGCGCTGTTCGATCGCGGCGCCGGTGGGATGACCCCGACCGAGCCTGCCCGCCTGCTGGCGCCGCGGGTGGAAGCCGCGCTTGAACTGATCGGTTCGCCCCGCGTTACAGGCACCCAGCTGCGCGCATTCCTCGCGGTGGCGCGGGCAGGCAGCTATGCCGGCGCCAGCAAGGTTACCGGGCTGACTTCGGCTTCGCTCCACCGGGCCGTGGCCGATCTTTCGGTGGCCCTACGTCAGGCGCTGGTCGAGCGGCGCGGGCGCTCGGTGCTGCTCACCCCGGCGGGAGAGCGGCGAGCGCGTGCGTTTGGCCTTGCCATTGCCGAATTGCGCGCCGGATTTGCCGAAGTTGCCGGCTGGCTGGGGCGGACCGGCGGGCGCATCGTGGTGGGCGCCATGCCGCTGTCGCGGGCGCAGTGGCTGCCGGGCGCCTTGCTGCGTTTCACCGCGGTTCATCCCGGTGTTTCGGTCTCGGTTGTCGAGGGTAGCTATGGCGAACTTGTCGGCCCCTTGCGCGACGGGGAAATCGATCTGGTGCTTGGTGCCTTGCGTGATCCGGCTTTGGCCGCCGATCTGGTGCAGGAATCGGTGTTCGAGGATCGTCCGGCGATCATGATGCGGGCCGGTCACCCGCTGGCTGCGGAAAGCCATGCGCCGGAATATCGCCTGCTCGATTATCCGTGGATTATGCCCTCGGCCGATACGCCGCTGCGGATCTACTGGGAAGACATGATGCGCAAGGCCGGGCTGGAGCCGCCGCCAGTCAATATCGAGTGCGGCGCGGTGCTGACCGTGCGTCAGCTTTTGCTCGGCAGCGATGCCCTGACCATGCTTTCCCCGCCGCAACTGGCGGTGGAGATCGAGGCTGGCTTGATCGTCCACCGGCCACCGCCCATTCCGGTTGTGCGCCCGATCGGCCTGCTCACCCGGGCCGGCTGGCGGCCCACCGATCTGCAAGCCGCCTTCGTGGCCGAGCTGAAAGATCCGCGCAATGCGATGAACTTCGTATAAACTTATGCGGGCTGCGGCCTATTCATTGGCAACTGCGGCCCCCCGGCGGCACTTAGGCCGGATATGGATAGCAGGATTGCCTTGATCGGCTTCGGTGAAGCCGCCTCCACCTTTGCCGGCGCGGCGGGCTGGGCAGCGCGGGCTGCCGCCTTCGATATCAACTCCGCCAAGGGGCCGGCGATGGCCGAAATCGGCGTGATGCAGGCGGCTGATCGCGCGGCCGCGCTGGCCGGTGCGTCGCTCGTCCTCTCGCTCGTCACGGCCGATCAGGCGGTGAATGCTGCCCGCGATTGCGCTGGCCTGCTGGCCGATGGGGCGATCTGGTGCGACATGAACTCCGTCGCCCCCGGCACCAAGCGCGAAGCCGCCGCCCTGGTCGAGGGTGCGGGCGGGCGCTATGTCGATGTCGCGGTTCTGGCCCCGGTCGATCCGGCCCGGCTTGCCGTTCCGCTCCTGCTGGCCGGTGAAGCTGCCGCCGAAGCGGAAGCCCTGCTGCGCGCGGCCGGTTTCACTAATGTTCGCGTGGTTGGCGCCGAAGTGGGCCGGGCCAGTGCGATCAAGATGATTCGCTCGGTCATGGTCAAGGGGGTTGAGGCCCTGACCGCCGAGATGATGCTGGCCGCCGAGGCTGCCGGCGTGACCGACGAAGTGCTGGCCTCGCTCGACGCGAGCGAGAAGCCCAAGCCCTGGTCCGAAAAGGCCGACTACAATATCGAACGGATGACCACTCATGGCTTGCGCCGGGCGGCGGAAATGGAAGAATCCGCCAAGACCCTGCGCTCCCTGGGGGTTGATCCGGTGATGACCGACGGGACGGTCGTGCGCCAGCGCGAGATGGCCGGCCAGACATTCGAGAGGAGAACCGCGTGAGCCTGATCATCGATTGCCACGGGCATTATACCGTGCTGCCCAAGGCGCACGACGCCTGGCGCGAACAGCAGAAGGCTGCATTCAAGGCGGGCGAGCCTGCTCCCGCCTATCCCGAGATTTCGGACGACGAGATTCGCGAGACGATCGAGGCGAACCAGTTGCGCCTGATCAAGGAACGCGGCGCCGACATGACCATCTTCTCCCCCCGCGCCAGCGCGATGGCCCCGCACGTGGGCGATCAGTCGGTCGCGGTGAAGTGGGCGCAGGTCTGCA
>CAZVHM010000011.1:0-9962 GCA_964627175.1 uncultured Novosphingobium sp.
AGGGCGATCAGCAGGCTGTGCTTCACGACATCGGCGCTATTGCCGGCATGGAAGGAATGGCGATAATTCATTGTGATCCAAAACCCTGACGATCTGCGTTTAAATGAATCTGCGGGGCGCGGAAGCCGAACCCGAGGCGATTGAAGTAACCAATCCGGTGCCCGTATAGAGTCGGGCGGAAACCTTCAAAGCACTTCTGAGCAGGGCCGAAAGCCCGCGTCGGCGATCGTCACCAGAGGTGGAAACGCAAGGCTCCGGGCGCGTGGAAATGTTCACGTCAGTGTCTGCTTGTGTCAGTTACAGACTTGCATTCGCTCAATGCAGGATGGCCTAGATTGGTCGTGTCCGGAAGGGCTGCTTTCGGTTTGCCAAATCAAAGCTATGATTTAGCTGGAAACTCGCATTCTAGCCCTGTCCACCACCAACTCTTCGGCCAGACCCATCGCTCAGCCCTGTTCGGAAAAGGGCTTCGCCCGTCTGACGGGGGCTGTTCAAGCTTTGGCAGGCTTGAAGAACGGCCATTACGCGAACATCCCACACTCTGACTCCGCGGTGTGCCTTGTCGTGGCGGGCAACTCCGCCTAGACGCACCCGATGGCAGGCGAAATTACCGATAATCGTGGCAAGGGCGAAGTCAGCTGGTCCTGGCCGAGCATCCATCCCGAAGGGCGCAAGTATGGCTTGATCGTGGCGGCAGCCGCGCTGGTCTTTGCTTTGCTGGCTTGGGAAACCGTGGCTTGGCCGCTGGGTTTCCTCACGCTTGGCGTGCTGGCCTTCTTCCGCGATCCGCACCGGGTTGTGCCGCAAGGCGAACGGTTCGTGATCGCTCCGGCCGATGGCCTGATCACCCTGATTGGCAAAGTGGACCCGCCGCGCGAGCTGGTGATGGACAACGGCTCGGGGATTCCTGGCTTGCCCGCTGGGCCGGTAACTCGAATTTCCATTTTCATGAGCGTGTTCGATGTTCACATCAACCGCTCGCCCATTGGCGGGACGGTGACGCGCGTGGTCTACATCCCAGGAAAATTCCTGAACGCCGATCTCGACAAGGCAAGCGAGGAAAATGAGCGCCAGCACATCCTGGTCGAGCGCAGCGACGGAACGCGGATCGGCTTTACGCAAATCGCCGGCCTGGTGGCGCGGCGAATCGTTCCGTTCGTCAAGCCAGGTGACATTCTTGCCGCCGGCAAGCGGGTGGGCCTGATTCGTTTTGGCAGCCGGGTTGATGTCTATCTGCCCGAAGGCACCGAGCCGCGCGTGCTGCTGGGGCAGCGGGTTGTGGCGGGCGAGACCGTGCTGGCCGAACTTGGTGCGCAGCCGTTCATCGAGGGCGTAAGCCAGTGAACATGGCCGGCGAGCCACGCGAACGGCGCGATGTGCGTCTGCCTGGCGGCCTGACCTTGCGGGCGCTGATCCCCAACGCGATCACTGCCGCGGCGCTGGCTTTCGGCCTTACAGGAATTCGCTTTGCCATCACGGCGGCAACCGGCGAACCGGCCGAAGTTTCCTCTACCGGACCAGGGCTTCCGCTCAACGACTGGCATAAGGCGATTCTCGCCGTCATTCTCGCCGGCATGCTCGACGGGATCGACGGGCGGATTGCCCGCCTGTTGAAGGCGCAATCGCGTTTTGGCGCGGAGCTGGACAGTCTGGCCGATTCCATCTCGTTTGGCGTTGCGCCCGCGTTGATCCTGTTCATGTGGTCGTTGCAGGACTTGCCGCGCCTTGGCTGGTTCGCGGCGCTTGCCTTCGCGATCTGCTGCGTGTTGCGTCTGGCGCGTTTCAATGCGCGCATCGACATGACCGACCAGCCGCATAAATCCGCCGGTTTTCTGACCGGCGTGCCGGCGCCAGTTGGCGCGGGCCTCGCATTTCTGCCCCTTTACCTGTGGATCGCCACCGGCAACGAGGGTTTTCGCGAGCCGGTGCTGGTGGGCGCATGGCTGACGTTGATCGCTTTCCTGCTGATTTCCAACGTGGCGACGATGTCGTGGACACTCATGCGTCCGCGTCGTTCCATCCGGCTCGAATTGCTGGCTGGCCTGGCGATAATGGGGGCCGCACTGCTGACCGAGCCGTGGTGGACCCTGGTGGCGATCTGCGTCGTCTACCTTGCGCTTATTCCTTACGGGATGATCAGCTATGCCCGGGTCAAGCGACAGCGCGTCGCCCGGACTGCGAACCCGGACGGGCAGGCTGGGGGGCCGGACGCGGCCTGATCGCGTTGCGCCGGGCAACCGGCAGGTTTTCCCGCGTTTCGGTCAGTGCCAGGCGCACGGCGAATTCACGGGTATCATCCGCAAGGACAAGCTGGCGGCGAATGGCGGCGATATCGCCAGCGTGAACGCGCAGGGTCTGGATCAGAACACCAAGCGCGAACAGGCCGCTCGACACGAACAGGGCGGGAAGGATGATTGAGGTGATCATTCCGGTAGTCCCTTGAAATCAGGCGTTCGCGATGGATTGTTAACCATTGCGAACACGAGTGGATAACCTACGCGGCCCTTGGGTGTTCCCCGTGTTCCGCCGTGATCACTTTATGTTCCTCATGCGTTCCGTAAGTCAACTATTAATTCCGGGTTTGTTCCGTTTTTGCCAATCCCGCGAATTTGGCGCTGGAAATCTGCGGGAAACCGACGTATGGGCGCGGCGTCACGGACGTTTCTGGCGCGTTGCCGGGAAGGTCATCGTGGCAAATCCACACGGGAAGCACACATACCGGTGCCGCAGCGGTTTTCGCACGGTTCCAGCTTCCCGGAGGTTCAACCGGAAAGGAATTATCCTATGGCGGCTCCCGTCGTTACCATGAATCAGCTCATCGAGGCCGGCGCGCACTTCGGTCACCAGACTCACCGCTGGAACCCGCGGATGAAGCCGTACATCTTCGGCGCCCGCAACGGTGTGCACATCCTCGACCTGTCGCAGACCGTGCCGCTGTTCGCCCGCGCGCTCGACTTCATCGACGCCACGGTTCGCGCCGGTGGCAAGGTGCTGTTCGTCGGCACCAAGCGCCAGGCTCAGCAGCCGATCGCCGAAGCTGCCCGCGCTTGCGGCCAGCACTTCGTCAACCATCGCTGGCTGGGCGGTATGCTCACCAACTGGAAGACCATTTCCGGTTCGATCAAGCGTCTCAAGGCGTTGGAAGAGCAACTGGGCGGCGACACCACCGGCCTGACCAAGAAGGAAGTGCTGCAGCTGACCCGCGAGCGCGACAAGCTTGAGCTTTCGCTCGGCGGCATCCGCGACATGGGTGGCATTCCGGACGTGATGTTCGTGATCGACGCCAACAAGGAAGAACTGGCGATCAAGGAAGCCAACGTGCTGGGTATCCCGGTCGTGGCGATCCTCGACTCGAACGTTTCGCCCGACGGCATCGCATTTCCGATTCCGGCCAACGACGATGCCAGCCGCGCCATTCGCCTTTACTGCGAAACGGTTGCCGCTGCCGCGACCAAGGGCCGCCGCGAAGGCGTCGTCGATTCGGGCGTCGACATCGGTGCGCTGGACAATCCGGTTGAAGAGGTTCTGGAAGCCTGAGCTTCCGCAGGCGGCAGTGTCCGCCTGTCATGACCATGAAACGCGCCGGGTTCACGAACCCGGCGCATTTACCATTCCAAACCAAGGACAAACGCGATGGCCTACACCGCCGCTGACGTGAAGAACCTGCGCGAGCGCACCGGCGCCGGCATGATGGATTGCAAGAAAGCCCTCGACGAGAGCGGCGGCGATTTCGAAGCTGCGGTTGACGCGCTGCGCGCCAAGGGCCTTGCTGCGGTTGCCAAGAAGTCCAGCCGCACTGCGGCCGAGGGCCTGGTTGGCGTGGCCGTTGCCGGCACCAAGGGTGTTGCGGTTGAAGTGAACTCGGAAACCGACTTCGTGGCCAAGAACGAGCAGTTCCAGGACTTCGTTCGCAAGACCACCGAAGTGGCGCTTGGCGCTGCTGCGGACGACGTGGAAGCGCTGAAGGCCGCCGCCTATCCGGATGGCGGCACGGTGGCCGACAAGCTGACCAGCAACGTTGCCACGATTGGTGAAAACCAGCAGGTCCGCCGTATGAAGACCGTTTCGGTCAGCAGCGGCATTGTCGTGCCTTATATGCACAACGCCGCCGCTACCAACCTCGGCAAGATCGGCGTTCTGGTAGCGCTGGAATCCGAAGCCGGAGCCGACGTGCTGGAGCCGCTGGGCAAGCAGATCGCCATGCACATTGCTGCTGCCTTCCCGCAGGCGCTGGCCGTCGAGGATCTCGATCCGGCCGTGCTGGAGCGTGAACGCAAGATCGCGCTGGAAAAGGCGGTCGAGGAAGCTGCCAAGAGCGGCAAGCAGATCCCCGAGGACATTCTTGCCAAGCGCGCCGATGGCGCGGTGGCCAAGTATGCCAAGGAAAACGCGCTGCTTTCGCAAGTCTTCGTGATGGACAACAAGACCCCTATCGCGCAGGTCGTGGAAGCTGCCGGCAAGGCCGCTGGCACCAAGATCGTGCTGAAGGACTATGTCCGCTTCCAGCTCGGCGAAGGCATCGAGAAGGCTGAGACCGACTTTGCGGCCGAAGTGGCCGCTGCAGCCGGCCTCAACTAAGCCGTCGCAAGCTTTCGTGTCCCCGCGCTGCGGGCCTGATTTCGGGCCTGTGGCGCGGGGATACGCGCGTATGGTCCCTGTGCATCATTGCCCTGTTGCCCTTGGCAGGTGGCCTGTGCCGGGTATAAGGGCCGCCACCCCAGAAAGAGTGCTGTTCGATGACTTCCCCCCGCTACAAGCGCGTCCTCCTCAAGCTTTCGGGCGAGGTGCTGATGGGCAGCCAGCAGTTCGGGATCGACCCGGACTTCGTGGCCGAGCTTGCCGCCGAGGTGAAGGCCGCCAAGGAAACCGGGCTGGAGATCTGTCTGGTGATTGGCGGAGGCAATATCTTCCGGGGGATGGCCGGTGCTGCCAAGGGCATGGATCGTGCCCAGGCGGACTACATGGGCATGCTGGCAACCGTGATGAACGCGCTGGCTATGCAGAACGCGCTGGAGCGTCTGGGCGTTGACACGCGGGTACAGTCCGCCGTGCAGATGGATCAGGTATGCGAGCCGGTGATCCGTCGGCGGGCTGAGCGGCACCTGGAAAAGGGCCGCGTGGTGATCTTCGCGGCGGGGGTGGGGGCGCCCTATTTCACTACGGATTCGGGTGCGGCGCTGCGGGCTGCCGAAATGCAGTGCGATGCACTGCTCAAGGGCACCAGCGTGGACGGCATCTATGATTCCGACCCCAAAACAAACGCTGCGGCAAAGCGTTATGAAACAGTCGATTACGACACGGTATTGGCTGACAACCTGAAGGTTATGGACGCGTCGGCCGTAGCACTGTGCCGCGATAACAGCATTCCCATCGTCGTGTTCTCGATCCGCGAAAAGGGCAACCTTGCCAAGGTGCTGCGGGGCGAGGGCGTCCAGACGATCGTGCAACAAGGAGCCTGAACCATGGCTAAGTATGACAAGGCCGATCTTGAGCGCCGGATGCAGGGCGCAATCGAATCGCTGAAGCATGACCTGTCCGGATTGCGGACGGGCCGCGCCAATACGGCGCTGCTCGATTCGATCACGGTCGAGGTTTATGGCAGCCACATGCCGCTGAACCAGCTGGCGACCGTTTCGGTGCCCGAACCGCGCCTGCTTTCAGTGCAGGTGTGGGACAAGTCGAGCGTCGGTCCGGTGGAAAAGGCGATCCGTTCGGCGGGCCTTGGCCTGAACCCGATCAATGATGGCAATACCCTGCGTCTGCCGATTCCCGATCTGACCGAGGAACGCCGCAAGGAACTGGCCAAGCTGGCTGGCAAATATGCCGAGAACGCGCGCATCGCTATCCGCAACGTCCGCCGCGACGGGATGGAAAACCTGAAGGCCGACGAGAACAAGAAGGAAATCTCGGAGGACGAGCGCAAGCGGCATGAAACCGAGGTTCAGAAGCTGACCGACGAGATGATCAAGGTTGCCGACGAGGCTGCCGCTGCCAAGGAAAAGGAAATCCTCGGCAAGTGATCCTTATGCCGGCCTGGGACGGGCGGGCACCGCGATGAGCGCTGCCCGTCATGTCGCCATCATCATGGATGGCAACGGTCGCTGGGCCAAGCAGCGGCATCTGCCGCGCGTTCTGGGCCACCAGCGCGGGGTGGAGGCGGTACGGCGCACCGTTCGCGCTGCCGGGGAACTGGGCCTTGAGGCGCTTACGCTCTATGCCTTTTCCACGGAGAACTGGCGCCGGCCAGAAGATGAGATTTCGGCCCTGATGGGCTTGCTCAAGCGGTTCATCCTGTCCGATCTCGAGGAGATCGCTGGCAATGATGTTCAGCTAAAAATAATTGGCGATTACAACGCCTTCCCGCAGGATATTGTGGAACTGCTGGAAGGTGCCCTGACGCGAACGGCAGCTAACACCGGGCTGAAACTGGTGATTGCGCTCAATTATGGCGCGCAGGATGAAATTGCCCGTGCCGCCGCCAAGGCCGCTGCGGCCGGGGCGATCACGCCTGAAACCATCGCCGCACATCTGGATACCGCCGATTTACCGCCGCTGGACCTGCTGATCCGGACCTCGGGCGAAGTGCGGCTATCCAACTTCCTGTTGTGGCAGGCGGCATACGCGGAACTGGCGTTTCTGGACGTTTTGTGGCCCGATTTCACAGCTGCTCACCTGAAGGTGGCGCTGGACGACTTCGAGAAGCGGGAGCGACGCTATGGTGGTCGGTAAGGCTGGGGCGGCCGGTAAGGCTGGACGGCCATGAGCGAGGGCGGGCGGAAGAAATCCGATCTTGCGGTGCGGACCGGATCGGCCGTGATCATGCTGGCGGTTGCCGGCACGGCGCTGTGGCTGGGCGGTAGTGCTTGGGTCGTCTTTGTCGGGCTGGTTGCCGCAGGCGTGCTGGTGGAATGGTCGCGGCTGGTGCTGGCGTTCACGCCCGGCGTGGCGGCAAGGCTGGCCTGGCATCTTGGCGGGTTGCTCTATGTTGGGGTGGCCTGCTTCACGCTGATCCTGCTGCGTAGTCCGTGGTTGGGGTTGATGCCGGTGCTCTCGATCCTGGGGGCGGTGATTGCCATTGATGTAGGCGCCTACTTTGCGGGCCGTACCTTTGGCGGGCCGAAGATCGCCCCGTCGATCAGCCCGTCCAAGACCTGGTCGGGCCTGGTGGGGGGCATGGCGGGTGCGGCGGTGCTGCTGTTCCTGGTGCGCGAGCAAGACTGGCGCTGGGCGCTGGTCGGCATTCCGGCGGCGGTGATCGCGCAAACGGGCGACTTTTTCGAGAGTTGGATGAAGCGCCGGGCGGGCGTGAAGGATTCGGGGCGGTTGATCCCGGGCCATGGCGGGCTGTTCGACCGGGTGGACGGTTTGCTGGCGGTGCTTTTTGCCGTTGGCGTGGCCATGCTGGTTTCTGGTAACGGTCTGGTCTGATGCGATCGATCTCCATTCTTGGCGCCACCGGCTCCATCGGAACTTCCACGCTGGATCTTGTCCGGCGGAACAGGGAGGCGTGGCGCGTGGTGGCGTTGACTGCCAATGCCAATGCGCTGGAACTGGCCCGACTGGCGGTTGAATTTTCTGCGCAGGTGGCAGTGGTAGCTGACGAGAGCCAGCTTGCGGCTCTGCGTGAGGCGTTGGCCGGATCGGGGATCGAGGCAGCGGCTGGGCCGGCCGCGCTGGTAGAGGCGGCGAGCCGGCCGGCCGACGTGACCGTGGCGGCCATCGTGGGGTGCGCCGGGCTTGAGCCGACCATGGCGGCGATCGCGCAGGGCAAGACCGTGGCCCTGGCCAACAAGGAATCGCTGGTTTCGGCCGGCGAGGTGATGATGGCGGCGGTGCGGGCATCGGGCGCCACGCTGCTGCCGGTGGATTCCGAACACAACGCGATCTTCCAGTGCCTGGCCGGAAACAATCTGGCCGACGTGCGCTGGATCACGTTGACGGCCAGCGGCGGGCCATTCCGTGACTGGCCGTACGAACGGTTGCACGCTGCGACTCCGGCCGAGGCGATCAAGCACCCGAACTGGTCGATGGGCGCGAAGATCAGCGTCGATTCCGCCACCATGATGAACAAGGGGCTGGAATTCATCGAGGCGTTTCACCTGTTCCCGGTGGGCACCGGGCGGCTGCGGATCATCGTTCATCCGCAATCGGTGGTGCATTCGATGGTCGAGTTCCGTGACGGTTCGACGCTGGCTCAGCTTGGGCCTTCGGACATGCGGGTGCCGATTGCCTCTGCCCTGGCGTGGCCGGCGCGGATGGACACCCCTTGTTCGCCGCTCGACCTTGCTGGCATTGGCGAACTGACGTTTCGTGCGCTTGACGAGGTGCGGTTTCCGGCCACCCGACTGGCGCGAGAGGCCGCCGAGGCCGGAGGCGGGGTTCCGGCCGTGCTCAATGCCGCCAACGAGATTGCGGTCGCAGCGTTCCTCGTCGGTAATCTGGCGTTCACGCGGATAGCCGCACAAGTCGAGCAGACGCTTGCGCGCTTCGCGCCTGCGGTGCCGACCACGCTGGCCGATGTCATCGCGATTGACGCCGAGGCGCGTATCCTGACGCGCGAAATGCTGGAGCCTGCCTGACGTGACTGATTCGCCCTCCCTGCTGGTGATGATCGTCGGCTTCGCGTTGCTGCTGGGGCCGCTGGTGGTGATCCACGAGATGGGCCATTACCTGGTGGGCCGCTGGTGCGGGGTGAAGGCGGAGGCCTTTTCGGTCGGTTTCGGCCGGGAACTGGCGGGCTTTACCGACCGGCGCGGAACCCGGTGGAAGTTTTCGGCCATTCCGCTGGGCGGTTATGTGCAGTTTGCCGGCGACATGGATCCGACCTCGCGCCCGGATGATGCGCGGTTCGCTCATCTCTCTGCCGAGGAGAAGCGCCATATCTTCAACGCCCAGCCGCTGTGGCGGCGCGCGGCGATCGTGGCTGCCGGGCCGCTGACCAATCTGCTGTTCGCAGTGGTGGTCTTTGCCGCGTTCAATATGGCGTTTGGCAAGCTGGTGGCGCCGCCAGTGGTGGAAGGCTTTACCGACAATTCGCCCGCCGCTGCCGCCGGACTGCTCGAGGGCGACCGGGTGCTGGCGATTGATGGCAAAAGGGTCGAGAGTTTCGAGGACTTGCGCCAGCGGATCTGGCCCTGGCCGGGCGGCACCTTTACCCTGACGGTGGAGCGCGATGGGCGCGAAGTGCCGGTGACGGTGCGGGCTGAGTCCAAGGTGCTGACTGATCGCTTCGGTAATGAAAGCCGGGTCGGCCTGATCGGCGTGAAGGCTGCGAAGCCGACGCGCGAGGAGGTGGGGCCGCTGGAGGCGGTGACGCTGGCCGGGGAGCAGACCTGGGGCGTGATGCGGATGCTGGTGGTGGGCATCCGGCAGATCGTGACCGGCGAGCGTTCGATCGACGAGCTGGGCGGTCCGATCAAGACCGCCAAGTATTCGGGCGAACAGTTGAGCCTTGGCTGGCTTGAATTCGTCTCGTTCGCGGCATTTATCTCGATCAACCTGGCTTTCATCAATCTTCTGCCGATCCCTGCGCTGGATGGCGGGCACCTGGCCCTATACGCTGTTGAGGCAGTGCGCCGCCGGCCGCTGGATGTGCGCAGCCAGGACTGGGCCTATCGCACGGGGCTGGCCTTCGTGGTGGCGTTGATGCTGTTTGTCACGCTCAACGACCTTGCTGCGCTGCTTCCTCTCGGCCGCTCGTGATCGTTCAGGAAGCCGGGGATAGCGTGCCTTTCCCATACCGCGTTTCGGACAGATTGCTTGATTGGCGATGCGGCATCGGGCACAGGGCAGCGACTGCCATCAGGCCGGGTGTTTGCACCGCCCCGGCAGAGGCATGAAGATATTGAATTTCAAATCGGGATACCTGCCGCGATGAAGGGACGGAACATGGCAATTTCCACGGCTAAGGGCCGTTCCTCGGCACTGGTTCTGGCATTGATGGGCAGCTCGTTCCTGGCCCC
>CAZVHM010000011.1:10062-15841 GCA_964627175.1 uncultured Novosphingobium sp.
CCGGTCATCAACCGGATCATCTTCGAGGGCAACAAGCGCCTCAAGGAAGACAAGATCAGTCCGGAGATCAAGCTGGCAGCCCGGCAGATCTTTACGCGTTCCAAGGTTCGCGCCGATGTGGCCCGGATCATCGAATTGTATAAGCGGCAGGGGCGCTTTGCCGCCACGGTCGAGCCGAAGATGGTCATGCTGGACCAGAACCGGGTCGATATCGTGTTCGAGATCAACGAGGGTCCGAAGTCCAAGGTTCGCCAGATCAACATCATCGGCAACGATGTGTTTTCCGATGGCGATCTGCGCAGCGAAATGGTCACCAAGCAGGCCCGTGCCTTCCGGCTGTTTTCCTCGGGCACCAGCTATGACCCCGACCGGCTGGCCTATGACCAGCAGAAGCTGCGCCAGTTCTACCTGACCCAGGGCTATGCCGATTTTCGCGTGGTTTCGGCCGTGGCCGAACTGACGCCGGACAAGAAAGACTTCATCATCACTTACGTGGTGGAAGAAGGAAAGCGCTACAAGTTCGGCGACGTGAAGGTGGAAAGCCAGCTGCGCGACTTCGATGGCGAGGCGCTGGGCAAGCAGTTGCCGATGAAGCAGGGCGACTGGTATAACGCCAAGCTGGTCGAGGACACGATCGACAAGCTGAACCAGACGGCGGGTGCCTTTGGCTATGCCTTTGCTGATGTGCGGCCTGACTACAACCGCAGCAAGGATGATCTCACCATGGGGATCACCTTCCAGATTGCGGAGGCGCCCCGCGTCTATGTCGAGCGCATCGACGTGAACGGTAATACGCTGACCCAGGACAAGGTAATCCGCCGCGAATTCCGCCTGGCGGAAGGGGACGCGTTCAACTCGCTTCAGGTCAAGCGGTCGACCAATCGCATCAAGTCGCTTGGCTACTTCCAGGAGAAGTTCGAGGTTGAGCAGAAGCCGGGTTCGGCTCCGGACCGGATTGTGCTGGAAGCCAACGTCGAAGAGAAGCCTACCGGCGAATTGCAGCTTTCGGCGGGTTTCTCGTCGATCGAAAGCTTCATCCTCCAGGCGTCGATCCAGCAGCGCAATTTCCGCGGGCGCGGCCAGACGGTGGGGACCAGCGTGTCCTATTCGCGCTATTCCAAGAGCGTGGAGCTGAACTTTGTCGAGCCTTACGTGTTCGACCGCAATGTCTCGTTCGGCGCCAATCTCTACCGGCGTGACTACAACTCGTTCAACTACCTGAATTCGCAGCGCAACAACCTCTATCAGCAGGCGACGACCGGGTTCCAGATGCGGCTGGGCGTGCCGATCACCGAATATGCCAGCCTGGTGGCGCGTTATACGCTGAACTTTGACAACGTGTCGCTGGATCGGGATACCTATTACAACCCGATCAGCGGCCTGTGTGATCCGCTGCGGGCGGGGCGCTATCTGTGCGATGCTATCGGTAAGCGGACCAGCTCAATCCTCGGTGCCTCGCTGATCTACGATACGCTCGATAATCGGGCGCGGCCGACGCGCGGCAACTCTGTTTCGGTAAGTGCTGACTTCGCCGGGCTAGGCGGCTCGGTTAAGTATGCCCGTTTGCGGGCCAACGCCGCCAAGTACTGGCCGCTGGGGGCCGGTTTCGTCTTCTCGGTTTCGGCCGAAGGCGGGGCGATCAAGGCGCTGAAAAAGCGCTACAGCACGAATTCCGACAGTGAACAGGTGGAAGTGGAGGGCGTGTTCCTGACCGATCGCTTCTATCTGGGTGAGCCGGAATTGCGCGGGTTCGACATTCGCGGGATCGGTCCGCGCATCGTTCGCAAGTACTTTGATACGACGAACTTCACGTTCAACGAGAACCGCGACAATTGGCAGGACGACGCGATTGGCGGCAAGTACTATTATCAGGGCCGCGCCGAGCTTGAGATTCCGCTGGGATCGGGTGCCCGCGAGATGGGTATTCGCCCGTCGGTGTTTGTCGATGTCGGTTCGGTCTGGGGAATCAAGCGGCCTGACATCCAGCCGCTGACCTACATCTACTATTCGACCTGTAATGGCGTGACATCGTCGGTTCAGGTTCGGCCGGGCAATACCAGCAGCAACCCGGAATCTGCCGGGGTCAAGCCGGCGCTGGACGCATCCTGCGTCGGCACTGCCGATGGCGTGGTGTTCAGCAACGCCTTCCAGGAGTTCTACTACGGCGACACCTGGAAGCCGCGCGTTTCGGTGGGCGTCGGGTTCAACTGGAACTCGCCGTTCGGACCGTTCCGCCTCGATTTCGCCAAGACGCTGATGAAACAGCCCGGCGACGACCCGAAGACCTTCACCTTCAACGTGGGAACCCGTTTCTGATGAACAAGCACATGATTTCCGCCGCTGTTGCCGCGGCGCTTGCCCTTGGTGGGACCACTGCCGCTACCGCGCAGCAGCGCGCTGCTGCGCCGGCTGGCCCGGTTGTCGCCGGCATTGCCTGGGCCAACATTGATGCCGCGCAGGCTGCGACGGCTGCGTTCAAGACCGCCGAAGCCCAGCGCCCGGTGACCTACAAGGCGCAGATCGACCAGGCCGAGGCCCGTTCGAAGGCGCTGAGCGACCAACTGAAGCCGTTGATCGACAAGTTCAACGCCGACCGTGCTGCGGCCAATCCCAACCAGGCTGCACTGCAGCAGCAGGCCCAGGCTATCCAGCAGATCCAGCAGAACGGCCAGGCCGAACTGCAGCGCATCCTGCAGCCGGTGGCTTATTCGCAGGCCTATGTGGCCGAACAGCTGGACGGCAAGCTGCAGCAGGCCGTGGACGCGGCGATGGCGAAGCGCGGGATCACCATCCTGCTGAAGCCCGAATCTTTGCTGCAGGTCAGCGGCGCTTCCTACAACCTGACCGGCGAGATCACCGCGCAGCTCAACACCCTGCTGCCGACCGCGCAGCTGGTCCCGCCTGCCGGCTGGGAGCCGCGCGAAGTGCGTGAAGCCCGCGCCCAGCAGGCCGCCCAGCAGGGCCAGGCCGCGCCTGCCGCTCCTGCCGCTGCGCCGCGCCCCGGCCAGCCGAGCCGGAACTGAACGACGCCTGCCGGGGGGATGGAATGACAGAGGAAGTTATCGCGGGCGCGGCAGTCGCCAAGTCGCTTGATATCAAGGCGATTTTGGATGCGCTGCCGCACCGCTACCCGATGCTGCTGGTCGACCGGGTGGTAAGCCTTGTCCCTGACGAGGAGATCCATGCGGTCAAGGCGGTCAGCTTCAACGAGGGCTTCTTTCAGGGCCATTTCCCGGGGCGGCCGATCATGCCCGGCGTCCTGCAGATCGAGGCGCTGGCCCAGGCGGCCGGCATACTTGCGATCGAGAGCCTTGGCTTGTCCGGCACGGGCAAGCTGGTTTACTTCATGGCGATCGAGGAAGCGAAGTTCCGCACCCCGGTGGAGCCGGGTGTGCTGCTCGACCTCAGGGCCGGGTTCATCCAGAAGCGGGCACGCGTCTGCAAGTTCTGGGGCAAGTCGATGCTGGGCGACAAGGTGGCCTGCGAGGTCCAGTTCACCGCGATGATCGCCGACAGCTGACCGGGCTGGGCCAGCCGTCGCAAGGGCGGGGCTGGCGACGCATCTTGCAATCGAAGGTGCGCGGAGTTATGCGCGCGTCATCCATTTTTCAGGCCGGTCGGAACCGGCTGTAGCGAAAGTGACTGTCATGAAGGCCGATATCCATCCCGACTACCACATGATCAAGGTGCAGATGACCGACGGCACCGTGTTCGAGACCCGCTCCACCTGGGGCAAGGAAGGCGACACGATGGCGCTGGATATCGACCCGACGTCGCACCCGGCATGGACCGGCGGCACCCGTCAGCTTGACCAGGGTGGCCGTGTTGCCCAGTTCAACAAGCGCTTTGGCGGTCTCTCGCTCAAGAAGTGAGCGCTGGCGCAAGGCTAATCGGGAAAGGGCGGCCATTGGTCGCCCTTTTTTGTTGGCTGGCGCCCTCAATGCTGAAGATTCCTCTTCCCATTCGCGCCGGCCTGTGCAAATGGCCTGCGCCTGCCTGGGCAGTGCCGTTTCGGCTTGCTCGCAGGCTCTGTGGCGACCGTAGCTCAGCTGGTTAGAGCGCCGGTTTGTGGTACCGGAGGTCGTGGGTTCGAACCCCATCGGTCGCCCCAGTTTTTCCCTAGGTTTTCCGCCGTTCTCGGCGAAGCAGAACCGGAGGTCCCAAGGTTCATTTGAACCTGGCCGGTCGGGAGAGAAGCCGCTTTGGCCTCTGTCCCCCCGTCCGACCTCCCCTTGGGGGAACCCGTGACCGCCCCCTCCGTCAGGAGGGCCGCATGGCAGAATACACGATTGGCAAGTTGACCCGCACCCGTGGCGATGGGACCAAGCACTGGTCATATTGCATCATCTGGTGGGAAGACGGGAGCCGCAGGCGTGTGGCGCTCGGGACGACCGACAGGGTCGCCGCTGATGCCGAGGCGCGCAGGCGCTGGGAGAGGCTCGCCAAGGCGCACGAGCTGGTGACGGTGGGCGACATCGTGGAAGCCTATCTCGGGCCGCTAGACCGTCCCACCGGCGTTCCCGACGGTAAGCGCAAACGCGAGGCGTGGCACCAGTCCAAGGCTTACTGGGCGCACCTCAACCCTCGGTTGATTGATGAACAGGTGAGTCAGGGCTACCCGGCTTGGCGCAGGCGGTCGATAAATACGCATCGCTCCGAGCTGTCGCTGATCCGCACGGCCCTAAACTGGGCCGTCCGCCAGAACCGTCTAGATAAAGCTCCCAAGATCACGCTCCCGCCGCAGCCAGAGACAAACACCGGACACGTAACCAAGGGCGAGTTCCGCCGCTTCCTTGTGGGCTGCGCCGCTCCGCACGTGCGATTGTTCGCCATGCTCGCGGTCACCACCGGGGGGCGCAAAACTGCCTTACTGGAGGCCAGGTGGTCGCAAGTAGATTTCGCCCGCAAACTCATTCAGCTCAACCCCGAGGGCCGGAAGCAGAACAGCAAGTACCGGGCGACCGTCCCACTTAACGAGATGATCCTGCCCGCCCTGCGGGCGGCTCAACAAGGCGCGGCTACCCCTTACATCATCGAGCATAGGGGCGCTCCGTTGCTCGACATCAAGAAGGGCATACTAGCGGCCTCAAAGCGAAGCGGGGTTAAGGTCCACCCCCACATGTTCCGGCATAGCGCCGCCGTATGGATGGCTGAGGACCGAGTGCCGATGCCCGAAATCGCGGCCTTTCTCGGGCACCGTGACATCAACGTGACGACCCGGATTTATGCTCGATACCACCCGGACTACCTGCGCGCGGCGGCCAAAAGCTTGACCTGGTAGTGACGTATGGCGGCGGTTCTGTCATTGTGGGTGGTCAATGCCACCCCTGTGCGGTTCCTGCCTACAGGCTCGCAGCAGCCATTAGGTTTGCAACGGAAATGCCGAGTGCATCGGCTACTCTGGCCACGTTCAAGACGCTGACATTCCGTTCGCCGCGTTCGATCTTGCCCATATGGCTCCTGTCGATCCCGGCCGCATCGGCAAGCGCCTCCTGCGATAACCCGCGTTCCTTGCGGGCAGAGCGGATTGCCGCGCCGAGTTGGCGGAGTATTCCGTCACTATCGGTGTGGATGGATTGGCGGGGCACCCCTTTCCAGTTGCGCCAGGCGCACTGACAGGCCACGGTATTTACGACGTATTTTTGGAGGCTGATGATGCTATGGATTGCCGTAGTCGGGTGTCTATTGATCGGCTGGTATCTCTGGACCCAATCTAGGATGCGGCGCCGTGAGCCCGATCTGCAATTCGCTGCCAAGGGCTACATGCAGGTGGCCATCA
>CAZVHM010000011.1:15941-21944 GCA_964627175.1 uncultured Novosphingobium sp.
CAGGCGGCCCGTGGGCCAGCGCGTGACCGTGATAGTGCCGAAGGTCCTCGTCATGCACTGGCCCTCCCGTTCGGCCTTCTGGCGCTCCAGCAGGTCCAGATGGCCATCGCGGCTGCGGGTGACGACGGGGGCCAGGCCTGCTTTCATTCGTTCGAAGTTCTCCCCCCCGCGCCGGAGGTGGCAGCCATAGCAGGAGCGATCACGGGTCCGCTTCTTGGCGCTGCCGCATTTGGTGCAGGGGCGCTCCAGGGCGACATAGTAGGTGGCCCCGGCCAGGGAACGCCGAGAACCGCTCGGGGCTCGCTACGCGCGCGCTGAGGGCCTCCTGGAAGGCGGAATCAACCCGACATAGCCGCCGTTGTCTGGCATCGAGCTTGTCGGCGCGCGGCTGGCGCTGGTGGAGGTGGAACCGGGGATCGGACTGCGGGCCGTGCGGCCGGGAAGGCTTGGTCATGAAGGCCCTGTCGGAAAACTCGCCCCATGTCCCCGGCAGGCGGGGGCGCGGGACAAGGTCAACAAGATGGCGGTGGCGAACCCCACCCGTGTGCACCTGGTCGAGCGGCTGGAGAAGCTCATCGGTGAATACAACGCCGGGGCCATCGACGTGGAACGGCTGTTCGAGGAGTTGCAGGGCTTCGTCCGTGACATGACCGAGGAGGAGCACCGCGCCGCCAAGGAAGGGCTGACTGAGGAGGAGCTGGCCATCTACGACCTGCTGACCACCCCCGAACCCAAGCTGAGCAAGGCCGAGGAGCAGGCGGTGAAGCTGATCGCCAAGCAGCTCCTGGAGCGGCTGCGCGAGGTGGTCATGTCGGTGGACTGGCTACGCACCCAGGAAACGAGGGGCACGGTGAAGAGCCAAATCAAGGTGACCCTCAACGGGTTGCCCGAGGCACCCTACCCGGACGGACTATGGAACGCCAAGGTGGAGCAGGTACGGGAGTTCGTGACCCAGCGGTACTCCTAGCGGGCGAGTTCCGGTGATACTTGCCGACCTGGCGCGGACGCAGCGATCACTTCGTCAGGTCGCCCAGTGCGGCTGACATGGGATCGGGCCTTGCCGATTACTGGGCAGTGACCTCGGGTGAGGCTGTGGCCTAGGTGATGTCGGCCAGGCGACGGAACGCGCGCTGAACGCTGGTCGGGTGCCAGCGGCCCCCACCGGGCGAAGGGACGCCCTGGTCGTTCATCGTCTCGGCAATCTGGCGGATGCTGAGGCCCTTGGCCCGGAGTGCCCCCAAATCGCCTGCGAGCGGCTCCAGGCGTGTGTCGGCTTCGGCCCGGTTCCGCTCGGCCAGCGCCTTTCCGTTGCGTCCCAGGGTAGTTCCTCGGGCCTTGGCTGCGGCCAGAGCTGCCTTGGTCCGATGGGAGATGATTTCCGCTTCCTTCTCGGCGAGGGCAGCGAACAGGTGGAGCTGGAACCTGTCCGCGTGGGGCATGTCCGCGACGGCAAAGTCCACGCCCGTCTCCATCAGGCCGGATACGAAGTGGACGTTGCGGGCGAGGCGGTCGAGCTTGGCCAGGACCAGCTTGCCCTTGGTCCGCTTCGCCTCGGTAAGCGCCGCCAGCAGCTGGGGCCGCTTGGCCAGGGCGTTGCTACCTTTACCCGTCTCCACCTCCAGGAACTCCGCCACCAGCTCCAGCCGGGCGTCCGCCGCATACCGGGCCACGGCTTCCCGCTGCGCCTCCAGGCCGAGACCGCTGCGGCCCTGGCGGTCTGTGGAGACCCGGAGATAGGCGACCGCCTTGCCGATGTAGTCCATTTGCAGCCCCTTTTGTACACATATAAACCACCGTTTACATGTGTGCGATTAGCCAAGAGACATCGTCCGGCGCAAGCGATACCTGCGAATGCGAAGGAGATCGAAGATGCGTGGCGGGTATGGGAATGGTGGGGGCTGGGTCTTGGGCATCGTCGCCGGGCCGTTCGTTTTCGCAATGATCTACATCCTATCGAAGCTCTGGTGGTATTTCTGGCTCATCGGAGCTTTGGCTCTGGTCGCCGTGGTGGTCGCTGCCTTCACGCCAGTGTTGGACCGCCAGATCGCCAAGCTGAACCGGCAGATCGAAGCCGTTGAGCGGGAAATCGAGGCCGAGGGGGGTATGGGGGAGGCGCCGCCTCCGTTGGTTGCACCTGTGGTTTCGAGGCCGCGATCCGATTTCAGGTCGTCAAGTGCGGCTAGTCCAGCCCCGCCCAGTGCGCCCGCGCAAGCTCACCAACTCCAGGTGCCCGCGAGCACGCCTGGTGCAGCATCGGCGCGCTCAAATAGGCAGGCGCCATTGGCTTCGGTCCCGGGCATGGTCCCCTCCTCTGCTGGGGCTCACTCGGTGGATCGGCGGTTTGCATTGATCGATCGGGCAGGGCGGAGGCGCTACGCCCAGATCATCAACGGTACCTTCCAAGTGGGTAAGGCGAGGACGGCCCTACCGACTAACCTCCATGCCTTCGCGAGGTATATCATTGAGGATGGTAATGGCGGCCGATTTGCCACCGGTGACGGAGTCAAGCACGGCATCCTTGGGTACGGCGCCCGCGCCAGAGAAGCAGTTGCCTATGAGCTTGATCCTGCCGTGGCGGCGCTGGCAGGTGTTCCCCGTTCGGGCAGGCTATAAGAGTTCACCGCACTGCCGCTCAGGTATTCACCTTTCGCCTGGGCCGGTGGGGGGTAGGCGGGCTGGGGAAACCTGGCCCGTCACCTTTTGCATGTTGCGGACGCTCCCACTTGCCATCTCAGAACCGGTGCTCCAAGGTTCACGTGAACCTGGAATGGGGTGGTTAGGGCCTGTCAGAGGTGGTTAGGGGAGGTCACGGCCCCGCCAGACTGGCCAAAGTCCGCCACACGGGAAGCGGCCCACATGTTTGTGGTACCGGAGGTCGTGGGTTCGAACCCCATCGGTCGCCCCAGTTTTTCCCGTGATCGGGCAGCGCAGCCGGTGGAGCTGTCGCCAAGTGTAACATCCCCAAAAGTCCGCTTGCTGGCAGGCGCTGCACCTGTCAAAGGGCGGCAACTGCGTTGCTTGCCGAGATCATGCACGGATTTGCCAATCCCGCCCGTTTCCTGCGCCTTGCACGGTGGCTTTCGCCGCTGCTGCTGGCCTTGGGCATCATCATTGCCGGCGGAGCGATGGCTTGGGGTGTGTTCGCTGCCCCGGCTGATCGGCTGCAGGGCGAAACCGTCCGCATCGTCTATCTTCATGTTCCCACCGCGTGGCTGGGCATGGGCGGGTGGACAGCGATCGCGATCGCCAGCCTGACCGAACTGGTCTGGCGCCATCCGCTGGCAGGGATCGCGGCCCGCGCGGTTGCTATTCCGGGTGCGGTGTTTTCGGCGGTTTGCCTGCTTACCGGATCGATCTGGGGGCGTCCTGCATGGGGCACCTGGTGGGTTTGGGATGGCCGGCTGACTTCGATGCTGGTGCTGTTTTTTCTCTATCTCGCCTATGCGGCGCTGGCCGATGCCGCGCAGCGTGACGGGGCTGGCTCGTCCCGCCTTCCGGCGATTTTCGGGCTGGTGGGCGCGGTAAATATTCCAGTCATCCACTACTCGGTATTGTGGTGGAACAGCCTGCATCAGCCGCCCAGCATCACCATGGGCAAATCCGCGATGGCGGCGGAGTTCCTGATTCCGCTGCTGGCTTCGACCGTGGGTTTCTCGCTGCTGTTTGGTGCGGTTGTGCTGATGCGCATGCGGGCGATCCTGGCGGATCAGCAGGCCGAGGCGCGGCTGCGGCGCAAGGCCATGGGTGCGTGACATGAACTACGAATCGCTGAACCAGTGGAACTTCGTGATCGCCGCCTATGCTGCGGGGCTGGGGGCGACAGCGCTGCTGATCGTGCATAGCTGGCTGGCGATGCGCAAGGCCGAGGCCCGGCGCGACGAAGGCCGCAACCGCACCCGCGAAAAGGAGCAAGGCCAGTGAGCGCCATCAAGGCCAAGCATCAGCGGCTCGTGCTGGTGATCATCGCGCTGGTGGCGCTGATCGGTGCGGCGCTGCTTGCGACATGGGCGCTGCGCAATCAGGCGAGCTACTTCTACCTCCCGGCCGACATTGCGGCCAAGCCGCCGGAAGCTGGCCGTGCCATCCGCCTGGGCGGGATGGTGGAGGGCGGTTCGCTCAAGACCGATCCCGATGGGGTGACGATCCGCTTCGTGGTGAACGACGACAAGGCCCGCGTGCCGGTGACTTTTCGCGGCATCGTGCCTGACCTGTTCAAGGAAAATTCGGGTGTGGTGGCAGAAGGCCGGATGGATGAGAGCGGGACGTTCGTCGCCGACAACCTGCTGGCCAAGCACGACGAGAAATACGTGCCGCGCGAGATGAAGGACATGACCGAAGCGCAGGCGCGCGAGACCGTGAAGGAAACCAGGTGATCGCCGAACTCGGTCTTGCGGCGCTGTGGCTTGCCGCCGCGCTTGCCTTTCTCCAGCTGATCGCAGGCGCACTGGGCCTTTCCGCCAAAGGCGAGAGCCTTGCCGCCGTGGTGCGGCCTGTGGCCGTGGTCCAGGGCGTTTTGGCGCTGGTGTCCTTTGCCGCGCTGATCGAGATCTTCGCGACGACCGATCTTTCGGTAAAGCTGGTGGCCGCCAATTCTCATTCCGCGAAACCGTTGCTGTACAAGGTTGCCGGCGCCTGGGGGAACCATGAAGGCTCCATGTTGCTGTGGGTGACCGTGATGGGCCTTGCCGGCGGCGTGGTGGCGCTGGTGGAACGGCGCTTGCCGGAACGGACCATGCTGGCGACCCTTGCTGGCCAGGCCTTTGTCAGCCTGGGCTTCTATGCGTTCCTGCTGTTTGCCTCCAACCCGTTTGAGCGGATCTCTCCGGTGCCGGCAGAGGGCAATGGTCTGAACCCGCTACTTCAGGATCCCGGCCTCGCGTTTCACCCGCCGACACTTTATCTTGGCTATGTTGGCCTTTCGGTGGCGTTCAGCTTTGCCATTGGTGCGCTGGTGACGCGCGAAGTTGGCCCGACCTTTGCGCGGGCCATGCGGCCTTGGGTTCTGGGGGCGTGGATCTTCCTGACGCTGGGCATCACGGCCGGCTCCTACTGGGCTTATTACGAACTGGGCTGGGGCGGCTGGTGGTTCTGGGATCCGGTCGAGAACGCTTCCTTGATGCCGTGGCTGGCGGCCACTGCGTTGCTTCATTCAGCGGGCGTCCTAGCGGCGCGCAACGCGTTGCGAGCGTGGACGGTGATGCTGGGCGTGGTGGCGTTTTCGATGTCGATGGTGGGAACTTTCCTGGTCCGTTCCGGCATCCTCACCAGCGTTCATGCCTTTGCCGTAGACCCGGAGCGCGGAAGCTTCATCCTTGCCTTGCTGGCGATCTATATCGGCGGTGCGCTGACCCTGTTTGCTCTGCGTGCTTCAACCGTGACCGAGGGCGAGCGTTTTGCGATCACCAGCCGGGAATCGAGCTTGGTGTTCAACAACGTGATGCTGACCGGAACGCTCGGCATCGTGCTGATGGGCACGCTCTATCCGCTGGTCACCGAGGCGTTTGGCGAGAAGGTCTCGGTCGGGCCGCCCTATTTCAATCCGGTGGGCGCGATCTTCGTGTTGCCGATGCTGGTGGTGCTGGCCATTGGCCCTCTGCTGCGCTGGCGGGCGGATTCGATGCGCCGGGTGGGTCCGTTGCTCGTAGTGCCGGCCCTGCTGGCCCTGGCCGGGCTTGGCGCGGCGTTCGTGCTGGCTCCGACCCATGTCCTGCCGGCGCTTGGCCTGGGGTTGGCTCCGGCGCTGGCGGTGGCCAGTGTGATGCCGCTGCGCGGTCGCAACCTGCGCCGGGTCAAGCTGCCGCTGTGGGGCATGGTGCTGGCGCACCTCGGCATCGCCGTGTCGTTGTTCGGCATGGCTTCTGAATCCGCCTTTACTACCGAGAAGCTGGTAGCGGTGAAGCCGGGCGACAGCACTGTGGTGGGGCCGTGGACCATTCGGGTTGCGGGGATCGAGCCGGTTGCCGGCCCGAACTGGACCGCGCTCGAAGCCGACTTGCAGGCCAG
>CAZVHM010000011.1:22044-37385 GCA_964627175.1 uncultured Novosphingobium sp.
TCGAGCCGGTTGCCGGCCCGAACTGGACCGCGCTCGAAGCCGACTTGCAGGCCAGCTACAAGGGTTCTGCACCGGTTTCGTTGCTGCCGCAATCGCGCACCTTCTGGACTCCGCCGCAGAATACCGCCGAAAGCGCCCTGCATACTCGGTGGAACGGCCAGCTCTATACCGTGCTGGGCGATCAGGCCGATGACGGGCGTTGGCAATTGCGCCTGTGGTGGAAGCCGTTCGTGCCGTTGATCTGGTATGGCGGCGTAATGATCGCACTCGGTGGGTTGTTGGCGCTGCTTGGCCGGGTGGCCAGCGATGTCCGGCGACTGGTGGCGCGCGACAAGATTGCCTTTCGCCGTTCGAGGCAAGGCCGATGACCGAGGCTCCCGTTGCCCGTTCGCCGCGTTGGTCGGTGTGGCTGCCCCTGGCGTTGTTCGGGGTGTTCGTTGCGCTGGTCGCGTGGGGGCTGATGCGTCCGACCGACACCACGATCCCCAGCCGGCTGGTGGGCAAGCCGCTGCCGCAGTTTGCCTTGCCTGCAGGCGCTGAGGGGCTTCCGGGCGTGAGCCGTGCGGATTTTGCCAAGGGTAAGCCGAAGCTGCTCAACATTTTCGCCTCGTGGTGCATCCCTTGCGCTGCAGAGGCGCCCCAACTGGCCGAACTGGCCGCTGCCGGAGTGGAAATCGATGGCGTGGCGATTCGCGACCGCAAGGAGGATCTAGCCGCGTTTCTGGCCCGTTATGGCAATCCTTATGCCCGGATCGGCGCTGACGACCTTTCTTCGCTGCAACTGGCCGTGGGATCTTCCGGTGTGCCTGAAACCTTCGTGATCGATGGCAAAGGCGTGATTCGCTACCAGCACATCGGCGATATTCGCCCCGAACATGTGGGAATGCTGCTGTCCAAGCTGAGGGAGGCCGAACAGTGAGGCGGCTGCTGATCCTTGTTGGTCTGGCTCTCGTCGCGCTGGGCTTTTTTTCTGTTCCGCTGCGGGCCGACGATGCGATGCCGGCGGCGCCTTATGCCTATCGCCAGCTGGATGATCCTGCGCAGGAGGAAAAGGCGCAGGAGCTGATGGAAACGATCCGCTGCCTGACCTGCCAAAGCCAGTCTATTGCGGATTCTGATGCCTCTATGGCCGGCGATATGCGTAGCCAGATCCGCCAGCGCGTGGCTGCCGGAGAGCAACCCGAGGCGATCCGCGCCTGGCTGGTAGAGCGTTATGGCGATTACATCACTTACACCCCGCGGGTAACCAGCCTGACCTGGCCGCTGTTTGCCGCACCGGTGGCTATCCTGTTGCTGGCGGCGTTGCTGCTGCGCCGGCGGTTCCGAAAGGGAGGGCCGCAATGACCTGGGTGCTGATCATCGTGTTGGCGCTGGCCGCATTTGCCGCGGTGGCGCTGCTGTTCCGGGTGCCGCGCGGCAATTGGGAAGTGATAGGCGCTGCTTTGCTTCTGGGTATTGCGGGTTATGCCTTGCAGGGTTCTCCGGGCATGCCGGCCGCGCCCAAGGCGGCGGCGAACTCGCAAGCAGACGGGAGCGGGGCCGTCGCGGCTCGCCAGCAACTGGGCGAGGGGGCTGGTATGGACGACAAGCATCTGGTCATCGCCGATGCTCTCAGCCGTCACGGCCAGTTTGCCGATGCTGCCGAAGTGCTGCGCGGCGCGGTGAAAAAAGATCCGAACAATGCCGCGGCGTGGCTGTCGATGGGCAATGCGCTGGTTGGCCATGCCGAGGGCATGATCTCTCCGGCCGCGATTTATGCCTATGGCCGCGCTGCCGATGCCGCGCCGGATAGCGCCGGGCCGCCGTTCTTCCTTGGCCTTGCGCTGATCCGGTCTGGCCGGATCGATGAGGGACGGGCGATTTGGGCTGGCCTGTTGGAGCGCAGCCCGAAGGATGCGCCGTGGCGTGCGGACCTTGCGGCCCGGCTTGGCGAACTGGATGCGTTCCTCACGCGGCAGGGCCAGGCAATGACGGCCCCGCAGCAGCAATCCTCGCAAGGCGCCCAGTAACCGTTTTCGCTACTGCGGAAAGGCGCGTTGCGGAAGGTACGGGCCGCTGCTAAGCGGTCCCACCTTGCCGCTTGTGCGGCGAATCGGGGGTACCTTTCAGGTCATCTCGCACGATGAGCGAAGCCCAAACCAATACTGCGCCAGTAGCTGCGCAATCCCTCGATTCCGGGCACCACGGCCAGCACTCGGGCGGGCTGACCAAGCTTGCTGTGGGCGCGATCGGCGTTGTGTTCGGAGACATCGGCACCAGCCCGCTTTACGCGATGCGCGATACCTTCGCCGGGCACCATCCGCTGCCGTTGGACATTCTGCATATCTACGGCATCGTCAGCCTGATGTTCTGGTCGATGATGATCATCGTCACGCTGAAATACGTGACCGTGATCATGCGGGCCGACAACAAGGGTGAAGGTGGCAGTCTTGCACTGCTGGCGCTGATCAACCAGAATATTTCCGGCAAGCGCTGGTCTTCCGGCATCGTGCTGCTGGGCGTGTTCGCGACCGCGTTGTTCTATGGCGACTCGATGATCACCCCGGCGGTTTCGGTCATGGGTGCGATTGAAGGCCTCGCCATATACGAACCGGGCATGGCGCCCGCCGTGGTGCCGATGGTAGTGGCCATCCTGATCGGCCTGTTCTTCATCCAGAGCCGCGGGACAGAGCGGGTGGCGGCGTTCTTCGGACCGATCATGCTGCTGTATTTCGCGGTTATCGCGGTGCTCGGTTCGGTCAGCATCGCTGCTTACCCCGAGGTGATCGGCGCGCTCAGCCCGCATCACGCGGTTCAGTTGTTCCTGACCGATCCGTTCCGGGGATTCCTCGCAATGGGTGCGGCCGTTCTGGCTGTGACCGGAGCCGAAGCGCTTTATGCGGACATGGGCCATTTCGGGCGTGCCCCGATCAGGATGTCGTGGCTGGTCTTCGTGCTGCCTGCGCTGGTGCTGAACTATCTTGGCCAGGCTTCGTTGTTGGTGCGCAATCCGGAGGCGTTGGCCAGCCCGTTCTATTTCCTGGCGCCGGAATGGTTCCAGTGGCCCTTGCTGGTGATTGCCAGCGCCGCGGCGATCATCGCTTCACAGGCCGTGATCACCGGCGCGTTCTCGGTCACCCAGCAGGCGATCCAGCTGGGTTTCATCCCGCGCATGACGATCAAGTATACCAGCCTGAAGGCCGGGCAGATCTATATTCCGGTGATCAACTGGGCACTGATGATCGCGGTGATCCTGCTGGTTCTGGTGTTCGAACGTTCGTCCAACCTGACCGCAGCCTATGGCATCGCCGTGACCGGCGCGATGGTGATCGACAACGTCCTGCTGGCCGTTGTGCTGTTCAACCTTTGGAACTGGTCGTGGTGGAAGGCTGTGCCGTTGCTGGCGGTGTTCTTCCTGCTGGACGCGGCCTATCTTTCCGCCAATTTTACCAAGATTCCGGATGGGGGCTGGGTGCCGCTGCTGATGGGGCTCGGCATTTTCACGTTGCTCACCACGTGGTCTAAGGGGCGTGCGTTGATGCGGCAGAACATGGCCGAGGGCACGATTCCGTTCGAGGTGTTCGCCAAGAGCGCCCATTCCAGCGCGGCCCGGGTGCCGGGAACGGCCGTGTTCATGTCTTCCACCCCGCATGGCGTGCCTTCGGCGCTGCTGCACAACATCAAGCACAACAAGGTGCTGCACGAGCGCGTGGTGGTGCTGACCGTGGCGATTCAGGACGTGCCCTATGTGGACGAGGTGGAGCGCTGCATGGTGAAGCAATACGGCGGCGGGTTCTACAAGGTGGCGCTGCGGTTCGGCTTTCTTGAAGAAACGGACGTGCCGGCAGCGCTGGCCAAGGTGAGCGTGTGCGGCGAGCCGTTCGAGATGATGAAGACCAGCTTCTTCCTGTCGCGGCAGACGCTGATTTCCGCCGCAAAGCCCGGCATGGCGCTATGGCGTGAGAGACTGTTTGCGTGGATGCTGCGCAATGCGGCAAGCGCCATGGAGTTCTTCCGCCTGCCGAGCAACCGGGTGGTGGAACTGGGGAGCCAGGTCGAGATCTGACCCGGTGCGCGCTGCCGGATGGGGCTTGGGGCTTTCACATCCAGGCATAACCGGTTTTCGTCTGGGGCTGGCTCATTGCGGCTGGCCGTCGCAGCCGGACTTGCCTTTGGCGCATTCATGGCCCTTCTCGACCTGACTGCACTGGCGGGGGGCCTGAAGTTCAACGCTGATGCTGCCGGGCGTCGCATTTCCGCAGGGCGTGGCAGATTATACTGCGGCGCTGCACTGGTCGACAGGAATGGTGCTGCGCGAGGTGGTATTGCACCGTGGAGCAGGCTGTGGGGCTGGTGTCAAAATGATGCTAATTGGTCGCATCTTGTGCTTGCCCTTCTAGGGGTAATCCCATATTTACAAGCAATTGGCTTTCCCCTTTGGGGCAAGAAAACGCTGTCCGAAGAAGGGTGCCGACCGGGTCGAGGCATCTGCTTCGGGCAGCGTTTTTTTATTTCATGCCATGGCTCTTTCCCGAATCCTGATCGCCGCAAACGCAAAAAAGCGCGGCGCCCGAAGGCGCCGCGCCCGTCATTGGAACCACTTGGCGCTATCAGCCGAGGTTGGCGGCGACCATGCAGTAGAGCATCGGCAGCGAAAGCAGAAGGTTAGTGCGGCTGGCAGCCAGCGCACGCGGTGCGGCAGCGGCCTTCGCTTCGTCGGTGGCTTCGATCAGGCCGAGGATTTTCTTTTGGGCCGGCCAGATGATGAACCACACGTTGAAGGCCATGATCAGGGCCAGCCACATGCCAAGACCGATCATGTTGACGTTGCCTTCGCCGGAGAAGGTCATGGCCTGATGCCCATAACCGGCAACGATGGAGATGCCGAGCCCGGTGATGACCGTGAGCAGGGCGGCATAGCGGAAGAAGAAGAACACGTTGGGAGCGATGAAGCCGGTGACGCCCTTCTTCAGTTCGGCCGGGATTTTCGGCATGGTGGGGACTTGCACGAAGTTAAGGTAGTAGAGCAGGCCAATCCACAGGATGCCGAAGAAGGCGTGGAGCCAGCGCAGAACCGAGTTGGTATCAACCGGCGCAGAGGCCGAGAACTGTGTCATCACCAAGATTGCCAGCACAAGGCCAGTGACTAGCACTAGGTGCAGGTTTCCAAAGAATTTGGCCATTGCTTCCCCCTTTTTGTTTGTTCGTCCAGGGACGGAAGACGCCCAGCGCGCCCGCGACCCAAGCCCTATTTTGCGTTAGCGGGCGGGCTTTGTCACCTGCTTTCGTGCGACGAGCTGCCTTCCAGCAGCGATTACTCGTGCGGGGTTTCGCTCGCGGCCTCGTCGCGGGCCTCGGCGGCAAGGCCGTGGCGCAGGAGCATCGGCATCTGCGCGAAGGTGAACAGGAATGACAGGGGCAGGAACACGTAGAGCTTGGCCTGCAGCCAGCCGCCGAAGCTGAGGAACATGCGGAAGCCTTCGTTCAGCGCCGCAAGCACCAGGAAGAACCAGCCCCAGTTGCGCGACAGCTTCATCCAGCCGGCATCGTCCAGGCCTTCGAAAGCGGCCTCTAGCAGGATCTTGAGCAAGGCCTTGCCCTTGAGCCAGCCGCCGAGCAGGGCCAGGCCAAACAGGAGGTAGATGACCGTTGGCTTGATCTGGATGAAGAACTGATCGTGCAGCAGCACGGTGAGGCCGCCGAAGACCACGATCAGCGCAGTGGACAGGCCGAGCATTGGCGAGACGCGACGAAACTTCACCAGGCTGACGCCAAGTGCGACGACCGCGCCCGCCATGAACGCCACCGTGCCATAGATCACCGCGGCAACTTCCTGGAGCGAGGCGGTTTTATCTTCCGGTGAATAGTGGCGATAGACGATGAAAAACAGCACGATCGGGCCATAATCGACCAGGATGTTGGCCCATCCGGACTTCTTGCGGGGAGCCGAGGTTTGCGGGTTTTCAGCCATTACTGCACTCCGGCGATAACGCGCGCGACCAGATCGGGGTCGAACGGCCTGAGGTCATCGATCTTTTCACCAACGCCGATGGCGTGGATCGGCAGGCCATATTGTTCGGCTGCGGCAACCAGCACACCGCCGCGCGCGGTGCCATCGAGCTTGGTCATGACCAGCCCGGTCACGCCGGCGACTTCCTTGAAAATTTCGATCTGCTGAAGGGCGTTCTGGCCATTGGTCGCATCGAGGACCAGCACCACATCGTGCGGCGCTTCGGGATTGAGGCGGCCCAACACGCGGCGAATCTTGGCCAGTTCGTCCATCAGTTCGCGCCGGTTGTGCAGGCGCCCGGCGGTATCGACCACCAGCACGTCGGTGCCTTGTTCGGTGGCGAGCTTAACCCCGTCGAACACGATAGAAGCCGGATCCCCGCCTTCCGGGCCCTTGACCACGGGAACGCCAAGCCGATCCGCCCAGACGCCGAGCTGGCCGATGGCCGCCGCACGGAAAGTGTCGCCGGCGGCAAACATGACCGAATAATCCTGTTCCTGGAACAGGTGGCCGAGCTTGGCGATGGTGGTGGTCTTGCCCGAACCGTTGACGCCGATCACCAGCACGACCTGGGGGCGAGGGAAGGCGGTGATTTCCAGCGGCTTGGCCACCGGGCGCAGGATTGCGGCGATTTCCGCCGCCACGGCTTCGCGGATCGCCTGTTCGTCGGCGCCGCGCTCGAACTTTTCGTTGGCAAGGCGGGCCCGGATGCGGGCCGCCGCGCGCGGGCCGAGATCGGAGAGGATCAGCGCATCCTCGATATCATCGAGCTGGGCTTCATCGAGCCGGGTCATCCCGACGATGCCGGAGAGATTTTCCGTCAGCCGTTCGGATGTTTTGCGGAAGCCGCCGAACAGACGGTCGGTCCAGCTTTGGGTGGGGGACTTGGCCTCGGTCATGCCAGCAGGCCTTCCTCGACTGCGCGGGGGATCATGGTCACGATTGTTCCGGGTTCTGCGTCGGGCCCGAGGCGAACCCGGGCGAAGTTTTCCGCATGGCCGGTCCCATCGCGTTCGGCAAGCACTGAGAGTGGCTTGCCCACCAGCGAGGCCAGCCAGCGGTTCCGTTCCGCGCCAACCGCGGCGCGCACTTCGGCTGCGCGGCGGCGGATGGTGGCGGCCGGAACCTGCGGCATCCGGGCTGCCGGTGTGCCGGCACGCACCGAATAGGGGAAGACGTGACCGTGAACCACGCCGAGTTCGGCAATGATGGAGAGATTGGCCGCATGCATGGCTTCATCCTCGGTGGGAAAGCCGGCGATCAGATCCGCGCCGAAGGCGATATCCGGGCGATGTGCGCGGAGCCGAGCCGTCAGGGCCAGCGCATCGGCGCGGCTGTGGCGGCGCTTCATCCGCTTGAGAATGAGATCGTGCCCGTGCTGAAGCGAGAGATGCACATGCGGCATCAGGCGCTGTTCGTGGCAGAGGAGTTCGAGCAGCAGCGGATCGAGCTCCACCCCATCGACCGATGAGAGCCGCAGCCGGGGCAGCGCGGGGAAAGCGGCGAGGATGGCCGCGACCAGCGTGCCGAGGGACGGCGCGTTCGGCAGATCATGGCCCCAGGAGGTGAGGTCCACCCCGGTAAGGACCACTTCGGCGGTTCCGCGCTCAAGGTGTGTTTCGACCAGAGCCAATACTTCCGGCACCGTGAGCGAGCGGCTTGGCCCGCGCCCCTGGGGAATGACGCAGAAGGTGCAGGCGTGATCGCAGCCGTTCTGCACCGCGACATAGGCGCGCGTATAGGCTGGCCGGGCGGGCAGGGCCGAAGCGGGCGGAGCATTCCAGGCACGGGGATCGAGCTTGGCCGTGTTGGCAACCAGCCCATCGACTTCGGGCATGGCAGCAATGGCTTCGCGCTCGGTTTCCGCGGCGCAGCCGGTGACGACCAGACGCGCATCCGGCCTGGCTCGGCGGGCGCGGCGGATGGCCTGTCGGGTCTGGCGGACGGCCTCGGCCGTGACCGCGCAGGAATTGACGACGATCAGATCGCTTGTCTCTGCAAGCAGGCCTCTTAGAGTTTCGCTTTCCGAGAGGTTGAGCCGGCAGCCGAGCGATATGACCTCGACGGTCACCCGATCACCCCGAAGACCGCAGGATCGAAGCTGCCGCGGAACGCTTCGGTGGCGGGCCCCGTCATCAGGATACGGCCGGCTTCGGTCCATTCGATGGTCAGCGTGCCGCCGGGAAGCGTGACCTGTACCTTGCGATCGACCAGCCCGCGCCGCATGGCACCGATCGCCGTGGCGCAAGCCCCCGTGCCGCAGGCGAGCGTTAGGCCAGCACCCCGTTCCCAGACCCGCAGGCGAATGGCCTGGCGGCTTTCGATCGTGGCGACGTTGACGTTGACCCGTTCGGGGAACAGCGGATCGTTTTCGATCAGCGGGCCAAGGCGGGCAAGTTCGACCGCATCGCAATCGGCCACAAAAAAGATCGCGTGGGGATTGCCGACGTTGATGGCCACCGGGTTATCGAGATCTTCCCATCCGACCGGCATGGAAAGGGTATCCATTGCCCAGGCGAGCGGGATCTGGTCCCACGCGAACCGCGGCTCGCCCATGTCGACCGCGATTCCGGCCTGATCGGGGCGGGCGGAAACGATGCCTCCAAGGGTTTCGATCCGGGCTGCAGCGCCATGCAGCAGGGCCACAGCGCGGGTGGCGTTGCCACATGCTTCGACTTCGCTGCCATCGGGATTGAAGATCCGCATCCGGAAATCGGCGGCGGTGGAAGGTTCGAGCAGCAGCAACTGATCGCAGCCGATCCCGGTGTGCCGATTGGCGAGGGCAGCGGCAAGGCGCGCATCCATCGGGGGGATGGCGCTGGAACGCGCATCCAGCACGACGAAATCGTTGCCCAGACCATGCATCTTGACGAAGGGTACACGCATGGCGGGCGATTTAGGGGCTGGGCTGCTTCCCGTCCAGTGCCAGCCGGACGGGGGTGGGACCATTACCGGCAGTTCAGGCGACGCCCGCCAGCGTGAGCGGCTGGGCAGGAAGTGCTTCGCCTTCGGCCAGGAGGCCGAGCTTGCGGAGCCGGTTGCGGGTTTCGCGGGCCGGTTCGGGGCGGCCGTAAAGGTAACCCTGCCCCATGAAGTGGCCGAGCTTGGCAAGTTCGGCCGCGACTTCATTGGATTCCACACCCTCGGCGGTGATCGGCAGACCCAGACCGGTGCCAAGCGAGGTGATCGCCTGGACGATGGTTGCGTTGTCGCGGTTGCCGGGCATTGCCGTCACGAAGCTGCGATCGATCTTCAGCCGATCGAACGGCAGGCTGCGCAACTGCGAGAGAGAGCTGTAGCCTGCGCCGAAATCATCCAGGCTGATCGCCACGCCCTGATTCTTGAGGCTGGTGATGAGTGACCGGACCAGCCCGAGATTATCGTGGAGGCAGGTTTCGGTGATCTCTATTTCCAGCCGGCTGGGCGGGAAGTTTGCTTCCACCAGCATCTTCAGCAGTTTCTGGGCGAACCATGGATCGCGGAGCTGGATGGGGGAGATATTGACCGAAAGATTGAGATGAGGCGCCCATTCGCGGGCATCGGCCAGAGCCTGGCGGATCAGTTGTTCCGACAGTTCGGCGATCAGGCCGATTTCCTCGGCCACGGGGATGAACACTTCTGGGCCAATCAGGCCGAACCGGGGAGACTGCCAGCGGGCCAGCATTTCAAAGCCGACAATGCGGCCGGTGGCCATATCGATCTGCTGTTCATAGAACGGCACGAATTCCCTGGCCAACAAGCCTTCGCGCATGGCGCGTTCGAGATCGCTGCGATAGCGCAATTCGCTTTCCATCGGGTTTTCGAACCAGCAATAGCGGTTCTTGCCGCCCTTCTTGGCCTGATACATCGCGACATCGGCCATGTGCAGGAGTTCCTGCGCATCGACCGTGCGCGCTACGTCGGGCGACAGATCGGAGCGGGCGAGGCCAACCGAGACGGTGACTTCCACCTTCAGATCGGCCAGCACGACTGGCCGCGCAACTTCCTGGATCAGCCGTTCGGCCAGTTCGTCGATCCGGTCTGCCATGCCGGGGTGGAATGGTACCACGCAGGCGAATTCATCGCCGCCCAACCGGGCGAGCAGACCGCGCTCAGGGATCATTGCATCTATGCGCGCGGCGCACGTCCTGAGGATGGCATCGCCGGTGCTGTGGCCATTGGCATCGTTGATGCGCTTGAAATTATCGACATCGATCATGACGAAGGCGACCCGTTCGCCGCGTTCGGCGCAGGTTTTCATCAGGCCGTCGGTTGCCGGACCGATCGAACGGCGGTTGAGGCAGCCGGTAAGTGGATCGGTCTCGGCAAGTTCGCGGGCCTTTTCCTCGGCCCGCCGGCGTTCTTTCACTTCAGCCGCAAGATCGCGGTAGCGACGCAGCCCGAAGATGATGAGAGCGATGTTGAGCAGCAGCGCATTGGACAGCAGCCGATCAGGGGGGAGGCCGATGCCCTGCAGCGCACGTACGACCTGGGGCATGATGTTGCTGCCCGTGCCGACGAACATGATGATCGCGGCCATCCCGATACCGAGCACGACCACATCGCGTTCGGCACGGTCGACGCTGACGGGTTCGCCAGGGTCCGCCGAGCGGTGATCGCTATCGTTCATCTTGCGCAAACTGCCCCCCGTGCATTGCTGCCGGAAGACCCTGGTCGATCAGGGTTGAATTTCGGTTAACCCCTAATTCATGTGGGGCCCGCCGCACCAAAAGAACTGACTGGATTACATCTTTAGGCCGATCTCGCGCAGGCGTTGCTGCAGATAATCGTCAGCTGTGATCGAGACGGGATAGCGATCCGGATTTTCAGGGGTGATGCATTGCGGAAGCGTGGCGATCGTGAAATCGCTGCGCGGGTGAAGGAAGAACGGCATCGAATAGCGGCTGAAGTGCCGGCGATCGCTTTCGGGATTGCGCACCCGGTGCGTGGTGGACGGCAGGACATGGTTGGTGAGCCGTTGCAGCATGTCGCCGATGTTGACGACCAGCGCGCCTTCCGGTGGCGAAACCGGAATCCAGTGCCCCTCGCGGGTGAGGAGTTCCAGACCGGCTTCTTCGGCGCCCAGCAGCAAGGTGATGAGATTGATGTCTTCGTGAGCGCCGGCGCGGATTGCGTCGGCCGGATCGCCCGGAATGGGAGGATAGTGAAGCAGCCGCAGGACCGAGTTGCCATCGGCGATGGCGGGGGTGAACCAGTCGGCGGCAAGGCCAAGGTGGACGGCGATGCGCGAGAGGATCGTGGCGCCGACCCTGTCGAATGCGGCGAACAGGGGCTCGAACGTTTCACGAAACCCTTCCGGCTGGGCGGGCCAGATATTGGGGGGCATGGAATCGCTGCGAAGCGGATGGCTGGCAGGAAGATCGCGGCCGATGTGCCAGAACTCCTTCAGGTCGCTGGCCGTGGCCCCCTTGGCGATTTCCGTGCGGAATGGCGTGTAGCCACGCGCTCCGCCCATGCGAGGGAGGATGAGCGCGCGTTTTTCCGCTTCGGGAAGAGCGAAAAGCTCCTCGGTCAGCCGCCAGGCGCGCGCGATCAGATCGGCGTCCAACCCGTGATCCTTGACCATCGCGAACCCGAACTGGCGAAACGATGCGCCGATCCTGGCCGAGAAATCGGCCGGTTCGTCTTCGAACGAGAGTACCGGCAGAGCGGCAAGGTCCATGCTTGTCATCCGTGACGAGGTTGGAGATATGGCGCAGGCGATAGCGGGTTTGGCGCGCAGGGGAACGGTTGAGATGGAAAAAACGGCAGACACGGCGCGGCTCTGGCTGATGAAATCCGAGCCGGACGTTTACAGCTGGGACGACCTGGTGGCCGAAGGCGAAGGCACCTGGGACGGTGTGCGCAATCACCGCGCCGCCAACAACCTGCGCGCCATGCAGCCGGGTGACCTGGCGTTTTTCTATCATTCCAACATCGGCAAGGAGATCGTGGGGATCGCCACGATCAGCCAGGGCGGGCTGATTGATCCGACTGATCCGGAAGGCCGGTGGGCCTGCGTCAAGGTAAAGCCTGTGCGCAAGCTGAAGCGGCCGGTGACTTTGGCGCAGGTCAAGGCCGAGCCTTCGCTGGCGGAAATGGAACTCGTCCGGCTGGGGCGGCTCTCGGTGGCGGAAGTGCGGCCGGAGGAGTGGGTGAAGGTGCTGGAAATGGCGGGCGAGCAAGCCTGAGCTAACGGTTTGCCGAAAAGGTGAAGCCGAAGCGGTATTCATCCGGGTAACGGGTGATGTCCTTGCGCTGCGGTGGGTTGACTTCGGCCAGCGTCAGCCGCCCCGCAGGGAAGGCGCGGGGTTCGCCAAGGCTCAGCTCAACGGGCGACCCATCCACCTGGGCCCGGATTCGCACTCTTCCTGCCCAGACGCATTGCGTTTCGGCCGGGCAGCGGCTGTCTTCGATCACAGCTTCGGGCCTGACCGCGAGCGGCCCGACCTGCACTGTTTCCAGGATGCGGGCGCGGAATGTGCCGTCATCCACCGAACGGAAGGTTATGCATCCGCCCAGCGTCAGGGCAAGCAGAGGCACTACACGCAGGCAGGGCAGGGCGATTCGCTTCATGGTGCGATAATCCGCTGTTGCGATGAACTGTTCCCGAATGCCCCGTGCTGGGCTAGAGCGCGGTCATGTCCAAAGAACCGCGCGATCGCATTCCCACCCAGCTTTACCTTATTTCCCCCCTCGACGTGGGCGGGGACTTTCCGGCCCGGTTGGCCAGGGCGCTGGATGCAGGGCCGGTGGCGGCGTTCCAGTTCCGCGTGAAAGGACTGGACGAGCACGAGGCTGCTCGGCTGGCCGAACCGCTGCAGCAGATCTGCGCCGAGCGAGAGGTGGCGTTCATCGTCAACGATTCGATCAGCCTGGCCAAGCGGCTGAATGCCGATGGTGTGCATCTGGGGCAGAAGGATGGCGACGTGCGCGAGGCGCGCGAGCGGCTGGGCCGCATGGCGCAGATTGGCGTAACCTGCCATGACAGCCGCCACCTGGCCATGGAGGCGGGCGAGGCCGGCGCGGATTATGTCGCGTTCGGTGCCTTTTTCCCGACCAGCACCAAGGAAGTGGAGCATCGCGCCGAGCCCGATATCCTGACTTGGTGGCAGACCTTCTTCGAGATGCCATGCGTGGCGATCGGCGGGATCACGCCGGATACCTGTGCCGAGCTTGCCGAAGCCGGAGCGGATTTCATCGCTGTTTCCGGCGCGGTGTGGAATGGCGATGAAACCGCCGCCGTGAAGGCGTTTGCCAAGGCGCTGGGGCTGGTCTGAGGGTTGCCAGTTCCGTTCGCGCCTCGCGGGTGCTGAGCGTTAGTGGCTGCCGGGCCGGCGGATGCAGCGCACATCGCTATCGGTGCCATCCGCGTTGGAGCGGCGGAGGAAGTTTTCCCGAATCCGGCGCATCCTTACCCCTTCGAACGGGCCGGTGGAGAAAATCAGCCGCTCGCCGGTGAGCAGGTAAATCCCCGCGCCTGCATCCGTCTGATAGCTGGAGCCGCGCGTGATACGGAAATCCATCGCCGGCTGGCGGATGCCGGCCAGCCCGGTGGCATCGCCGCTGGTTTCGCAGGCATAGCGCCCATGAGGCAGGGTGGCGATCGGGCCGCCCGGCGCGGCCCCGGCGGGGGCGGCGGCCAGGAGCAGCGTGGCGACGAGGACGGCTAGGAAACCTTGGTTCGGCATTGAGCCAGCCTTAGCACCGCACGGCGGGCTGTTCCACCGCTTGTCCTGCGGCCGCTGCTCGGCTAAGGCCCGCGCGCTAAAAGCGGTTTCATCGCTCTTTCTCAATTTGAAGGCATCCCCATGGCGAAGATCAGCGGCGTGGACATTCGTCCCGGCAACATTCTGGAATACGAAAAGGGCATCTGGAAGGTTGCCAAGACCCAGCATACCCAGCCGGGCAAGGGCGGTGCCTTCATGCAGGTTGAAATGAAGAACCTGATCGATGGCCGCAAGACCAACGTGCGCTTCCGCAGCGCCGATACGGTCGAGCGCGTGCGCCTCGACACCAAGGACTTCCAGTTCCTTTACGCCGAGGGCGACGACTTGGTGTTCATGGACGTGGAAACCTACGAGCAGATCAATCTGCCCAAGGATCTTCTCGGCGGTGCCGATGCCTTCCTGCAGGACGGGATGACCGTGCTGCTCGAAATGTACGACGAGCGCCCGATTTCGGTGCAGCTGCCCGAACAGGTGGAAGCCACCATCGTGGAAGCTGATGCCGTGGTGAAGGGGCAGACCGCGTCTTCGTCCTACAAGCCGGCGATCCTGGATAACGGTGTGCGCGTTATGGTTCCGCCGCATATCGAAAGCGGCACTCGCATCGTAGTCGATGTTTACGAGCGCACTTACGTCGGCAAGGCGAGCTAAGTTCGGTGGCAGTCGTTTCAGGCCTGATCCGCGTGATGGAAAAGGCTGCCCGCAAGGCCGGGCAGCGTCTCCGTCGCGATTTTGGCGAGATCGAGCACCTTCAGGTCAGCCGCAAGGGGCCGGCCGATTTCGTTTCCAAGGCGGATCGCGCAGCCGAGCGGACCTTGTGGGACGAACTGCGCGCTGCCCGGCCCGACTGGGGTTTCGAGCTTGAGGAAGCCGGCACCATCGAGGGTGCCGAGGGGAAGCCGCGCTTCATTATCGACCCACTCGACGGCACCAGCAATTTCCTTCACGGCATTCCGCATTTCGCGATTTCGATCGCTGTGCAGGAACCGCGCCTTGACGGGAAAGGCTGGGGCGAGGTGGCTGCGGCGCTGGTTTACCAGCCGATCACCGACGAGAGCTTCTGGGCGGAAAAGGCGCGCGGGGCATGGCTGCACGATGGCCGTCTGCGCGTCTCTTCGCGGCGGCACCTTGATGAAGCGCTGATCGCAACCGGCATTCCCTTTGCCGGGCATGGCGATTTTGCCGAATGGGCGCGCATCTTCAGCGCCATCGGGCCAAACGTTGCAGGAATCCGGCGCTTCGGTTCGGCCGCTCTCGACCTCGCGTGGGTGGCTGCCGGTCGCTATGACGGGTTCTGGGAAACCGGGCTGAATCCGTGGGATAGCGCGGCCGGCTGTTTGCTGGTCCGCGAAGCCGGCGGTTTCGTGACCAACTTCAAGGGGCAGTCTGATGCGATCTGCGCCGATCAGGTGCTGGCCGCGAACGATGCGCTGCATTCACGCTTGCACAAGTTGGTGGCGGGCGCCCTGAAGTAAGATTGCGCAACGCAGGCGAGGCCGCTAAAGCCTCGCCTGCCGCGCAGTGCCCCTGTGGTGGAATGGTAGACGCGACCGACTCAAAATCGGTTGGAGAGATCCGTGCCAGTTCGAGTCTGGCCAGGGGCACCACTCGTAGCTCATATATTGCGGGTTGTTTGGGGCGGCAGG
>CAZVHM010000012.1:0-16932 GCA_964627175.1 uncultured Novosphingobium sp.
GACCAGTAGCGCAAGCTGCGCAACACCTTCCGCTATCTGCTGGGCGCGCTGGACGGGTTCAGCGAGGCCGAACGCGTGGCCCCGGCAGAAATGCCCGAACTGGAACGCTATGTCCTGGCGCTGCTGGCCAAGCTGGACGCGACCCTGCGGCAGGCCGTGGCGGACTATGACTTCAACACCTATGTCCGCGCGCTGTCGGATTTCTGCAACGAAGACCTTTCGGCCTTCTTCTTCGATATCCGCAAGGACTGCCTCTATTGCGACAGCCCGGCCGATCCGAAGCGCCGCGCCTATCGCACCGTGCTGGACACGCTGTTCGAGGCGCTGTTGCGCTATGCCGCACCGGTGCTGGTGTTCACCGCCGAGGAAGTGTGGGGCACCCGCTACCCCGAGGCCGGCAGCGTTCACCTGCTGGAATGGCCGGAAGTGCCGGGCGATACCGGGGTCGACCCGGCGCGATGGGATGCCTTGCGCGGCCTGCGCCGCCAGGTGCTGGAAGCGATCGAGCCGCTGCGCCGCGAAAAGGTGCTGGGTTCGGGGCTTGAGGCGGCGGTTGCCGTTCCGGCCGATGCCCCGGAAGCAGACCTTGCCGAACTGTTCATCACGGCGACAGTGACCCGCGTGCAAGGCGAGGGCGTGTCCGTATCCCGCACCGACGATCACAAGTGTGGCCGCTGCTGGCGTCACCTGCCCGAAGTGGCCGAGGATGGCGACCTGTGCGGCCGCTGCGGCGATGCCGTGGCCGAGGTGGCAGCGGCATGATGCCGCTGGCCCGGCGGCGCCGGATCGGCTTCCTCGTGGCCGCGCTGGTCTTCGCGGCCGACTGGGTGATCAAGTGGCTGATGACCGGCCCGCTCGACCTGCGCACGCGCGGGGTGATCGAACTTGTTCCGGCCTTCGATCTGCGCTGGGCGCAAAACTTCGGCGTCTCGTTTTCGCTGCTCTCGGCCGATGATGATGCCTCGCGCTGGATGCTGGTGGCACTGACCTCGGCCATCGCGATCGGCGTGCTGATCTGGATCCTGCGCGAAAAGGCGCTAGGCGAAATCCTGGCCCTTGGCATGGTCCTCGGCGGTGCGCTGGGCAACATCCATGATCGCATCCGGTTCGGCTATGTGATCGACTATGCCGATCTGCATTTCGGCGATTTCCGCCCCTTTCAGATCTTCAATCTTGCCGACGCCGCGATCAGCATCGGGGTGGTTATTATCCTTGCCCGCTCGTTCCTTTCGCGCGAAAAGCGCGAGGACGATGAAACGGGCGGCCAATCGGCGCAAGCGCCCTCGGAGAGCTGAATACCATGCGCAAGTTGCACACGATCCTCGTTCTCGCCTCGGCCTCGGCCATGCTGGCAGGTTGCGGCTCGGGCGGGGGGCTGGTCAGCCGCGCCCGGCCCGATGAATTCGCCGTGCAGCGCCAGGCGCCGCTGGTGGTACCGCCCGATTTCGCGCTGACCCCGCCCAAGCCCGGTGCGCCGCGCCCCACCGATTCCAGCGTCCAGCAGCAGTCGCTTGATGCGCTGTTCGGCGGATCGGCACCGCGCAGCGCAGTGGAAAGCAACACCATCAGCCGCGCCGGGACCGCTGCGCCGGGCATCCGTTCGGTCGTTGGTGATGAGCAGACCAACACCGTCGCCAAGGGCGAACTGACCCGCGATATCATCGCCGCCCCGCAGGGCGACGGGCGCGAAGCGCAGGTGGTGATCCCCGGCTGACAGATCGCCTGCCGGATTGATATACAGGATTGTTAGGCAAAATGCGCTTGACACGCTTCCGTTTCCTGCGCCTTAGCCGGAAAGCATTACAGCCAGGGAACCGAGGACAATGAGCGGAGCGGACGTAGTCATCGTAGGGGCGGGCCACGCCGGCGCGCAGGCAGTCATCGCGCTGCGGCAAAACGGTTTTGCCGGCACGATCACGATGATCGGCCGCGAACCGGAACCACCGTATGAACGCCCGCCGCTGTCGAAGGAATATTTCGCCCGCGAAAAGACGTTCGAGCGCCTCTATATCCGCCCGCCCGCCTTCTGGGGCGAAAAGAACGTCGACCTGCGCCTCAACACCGAAGTTACCGCGATCGACCCGCAGGCCAAGTCGGTGACCCTCTCTGATGGCAGCACGCTGGGCTATGGCAAGCTGATCTGGGCTGCCGGCGGCGATCCGCGCAAGCTTTCGTGCAAGGGCGCCGATCTTGCCGGTGTTCATGCCGTGCGCACCCGCGCCGATTGCGACCAGCTGATGGGCGAGATCGATGGCGGGGTGAAGAACATCGCCGTGATCGGCGGCGGCTATATCGGCCTTGAAGCGGCCGCGGTGCTGACCAAGCTGGGCTGCTCGGTCACCCTGCTCGAAGCGCTGCCGCGCGTTCTGGCCCGTGTGGCCGGGCCGGAGCTCTCCGCGTTCTATGAAAAGGAACACCGCGATCACGGGGTGGACCTGCGGACCGGGGTGAACGTGGAAAGCCTGGAAGGCGAAGGCCGCGTGACCGGCGTGAAGCTGGCCGACGGCACTGTGATCCCGGCGGATGCGGTGATCGTGGGCATCGGCATCGTGCCCGCCGTGGCCCCGCTGATCGCTGCCGGTGCGGCCGGCGGTAATGGCGTAGACGTGGACGAATTCTGCCGCACCTCTCTGCCCGATATCTATGCCGTGGGCGATTGCGCCACGTTCGCCTGCGACTTTGCCGATGGCACGGTGATGCGGGTGGAATCGGTCCAGAACGCCAACGATCAGGCAACCTGCGTTGCCAAGGCGATCTGCGGCGATGAAAAGCCCTATCACGCCTTCCCGTGGTTCTGGTCCAACCAGTATGACCTGCGCCTGCAAACCGCGGGCCTTTCCGTCGGCTATGACCAGACCGTGCTACGCGGCGAACCGGCCAACCGTTCGTTCTCGGTGATCTACCTGAAGGGCGGCCGGGTTATCGCGCTGGACTGCGTGAACGCCACGAAGGACTATGTGCAGGGCCGCAAGCTGGTGGAAGCCGGCGCACGGCCGGATGTAGCCCAGTTGGCCAATGCGGAAATCCCGCTCAAGGAATTGCTGCCGGCGTAAGCCGCGCCAGCGCCCAGCTTGCCGCATCGGCCACGGCCGGATCGGCATCGGCAAGTAACCCCGCAACCTGCGGCAACAGCGCCCGATCGGCGCTGTTGCCGGCGGCATAAAGGCAATTGCGGACAAAGCGATCGCGCCCAATCCGCTTGATCGGCGAACCGGAAAACAGCGCGCGAAAGCCCGCATCGTCCAGCGCCAGCAACTCGCCCAGGCGCGGCGCCGTCAATTCCGCGCGCGGCAGAAACGCGCGGTTGGCCGCCGCGCTACTGGCAAACTTGTTCCACGGGCACACCGCCAGGCAATCGTCGCAGCCATAGATCCGGTTGCCCAAGGCCGCGCGGAACTCTTCCGGGATCGGGCCCTTGTGCTCGATCGTGAGATAGGAAACGCAGCGCCGCGCATCGAGGCGGTAGGGCGCCGGAAAGGCCGCGGTTGGACAGGCATCCTGGCAAGCCCGGCACGAACCGCAGCGATCCCGTGCGGGCGCATCGGGTTCAAGCGCGAGCGTAGTGTAGATCGCGCCCAGAAAAAGCCATGAGCCGTGATCCCGGCTGACGAGATTGGTATGCTTGCCCTGCCAGCCCAGCCCGGCCGCAGCAGCCAGCGGCTTTTCCGGCACGGGCGCGGTATCGACGAATACCTTGACCCCCGCCTCGTCCAGCCCGCGCCGGGCACATTCAGCCACCAGCCAGCGCGCCAGCGCCTTCAGCGCCCGCTTTACCGTATCGTGATAATCGGCGCCTTGGGCATAGACGGAAATGCGCGCCCGATCTGGCACGCCCGTCAGGGCCAGGGGATCAAGCTCCGGCGCATAGCTCATGCCCAGGGCGATCACGCTGCGGGTATCGGGCCACAGCGCCTGCGGGCTGCGGCGATGGTGAGCGCGAGTCTCCATCCATTCCATCTGCCCGTGCATCCCGGCATCCAGCCATGCCCCCAGCCGTGTGGCCACGCGCACGTCTTCCTCTGCCGGGGCGATGCCGCAACTGGCAAAACCCAGCCGCGCCGCTTCAGCAAAAAGGGCATCTTTCAGGCCCCTTGTGGCTTCATCCTTAACCAATCGCAGCTAGGCTCCCTTCACGAACGGGCGATCAGCGGTCACACTCATGCGCATGGATCTAGGTGAAGGAATGGCGCCCGGCAACGCCGCGCACGGGCAGGCGGGCGCATCCGTGCCGCCCGCGCCCACTCTCGCGATCGAGGCACGCGGTCTGGTCAAGCGGTTCGATGGCTTCACTGCGGTGGGCGGGGTTGATCTGTGCGTCCCGGAAGGCGCCATTTATGGCGTGCTTGGTCCCAATGGCGCCGGCAAGACCACGACCTTGCGCATGCTGCTGGGCATCATCGATCCCGATGCGGGCCTGCGCCGGGTGCTGGGCGCGGAACGCCCGCACGATGTTTCCCACCTGATCGGTTATCTGCCGGAAGAACGTGGACTTTACCCCGCCATGAAGGCGGTGGAGGCGATCGCCTTTGTCGGCGCGCTGCGGGGGCTACCGCTAGCCGAAGGCCGCCGGCGGGGGCGGGCGCTGCTGGAAGAGCATGGTTTAGGCCATGTGGCCGATCGCCAGATCCGACAGCTTTCCAAAGGCATGGCCCAGCAGGTGCAGATTCTGGCCTGCCTGGTTCACCAGCCCCGCCTGGTCATTTTCGACGAGCCCTTTTCCGGGCTGGATGCACTGAATCAGGGCCGGCTGGAAAAGATGATGCGCGCCTTGGCCGAACGCGGCACCACGGTGATCTTTTCCACCCACGTGATCGCCCATGCCGAAAGACTGTGCGATCAGGTGGCGATCATCGCCGGGGGCAAGGTGCCGTTTGCCGGACCGGTGGATGTGGCGCGCAATCGCATTCCCGCGCAGGTTCGGCTGGAAACAAGGGCCAGCGATGGCCCGTGGCGCGCCGCGCTGCCGCCCGGTTCGCGGGCGGAAACCAAGGCGGATGGCTCGGCCTGGTTTAATTTCCCTCTCCCCGCCACCGGGATCGAACCGCTCTTGCGCGCCCTGATCGAAGGGGAGGCAGGCATTCTCTCGCTCTCGATCGAGCGGGCCGGCCTGCACGATGCCTTCGTGGCCATCGCCGGCGAGGCTGCCGCCCGCGCGCTGGAAGAAAACCCCGAGGAGGCGCTGCGATGAATTCGCACCCGCATCCCGGCGCCGGGCGCCTTTCCACCCTAGCCGCCGCCGTGGTGGTGGCCCGGCGCGATTTTGCCGCGGTGTTGTGGTCCCGCTCCTTCGTGGCCTTTCTGGCCGGTCCACTATTCATGCTGGTGGTCACCGCGCTGGCCAGCGGGCTGGGGCAGAAGGTCGAACAGAGCGGCGCCCGCCCAGTGCTGGGCGTGGCCATGGCCGATCCGGCTGAAACCACAGCGATTCTTGCCGCGCGCGACCGGCTGGATAGCGCGCTGGACGGAACAATGCCGGCGATGGCACCCCTTCCTCTGTCAGGCGAACCCATCGCACCCGACCGCCTGCTCAGCGAACACCATGCCATCGCCGCTGCCGTGCTTTCGGGCACCCGCACGCAACCGATGCTGACCGGTCCGCCCGATCTGCTCGCTTCATGGCGTGGCCCGGTGGCGTTGATCGCCTCCGAATCGGCTAACGAAGGTCCGCGCCGCTATCCGGCCGTGGCGCTGGTAAAAACCGGCGCAGTGGGCGCGGTCGACCAGAAGATCGGCCGCCTTCGCACGGCCCAGGCCTCGCAAACCGTGCTGTTTCTTCTCACCATGCTGCTGGCCGGCATGGTGCTATCCAACCTGGTGGAAGAAAAAGCCAACAAGATCATCGAAGTGCTGGCCGCCGCCATCCCGATGGATGCCGTGTTCCTGGGCAAGCTGTTTGCAATGCTGGCGATCTCGTTCGTCGGCATAGCGGTGTGGGGATCGGCCGTCGGCGCCATGCTGCTGGTCGGCGGGCGTTCCCTTTCGGAACTGACCGCGCCGGCGGTGGGCTGGCCGGCGTTCCTCGCGCTGGGCATCGCCTATTTCGCCATGGCCTACCTGCTGCTCGGCTCGGTTTTCCTCACCATCGGCTCGATGGCTTCGACCGTGCGCGAAGTGCAAACCCTGTCGATGCCGGTCACGATGCTTCAGCTCGTGGTGTTCTTCTTTGCCAGTTATGCCATGGCAACGCCGCATAGCCCGGTCGAACAGGCCGCCGCGCTGGTGCCGTTTTCCTCGCCCTATGCGATGCTGGCCCGCGCCGCGCAGGAACCGGGCCTTGCCCAGCATGGCGTGGCCCTGATCGGGCAGGCGCTCTGGGTGGCGCTGTTCGTGCGGGTGGGGGCGCGGCTGTTCCGGCGCAAGGTGCTGAAAAGCGGACCCGCGCCCACTGGCTGGCTGAAACGGACGCGCACCAAGGGCCGGGCAGGGGCACCCGGTTGAGGCCCCCTGCCCTTTCAGGCACGCACGGCGAATAAGCCCCTGCATTCAGGCGCGCCTGCACCTATATTATCTTTCCGCTCCGCCCGTGGATTCGGGGCATGAAAAGGTGTTGCATGGCCGATTGCCTTTCCCGCCGAACCCTGCTGGCCTGGGCCGCTTCCACCGTTACGCTGGCGGCCTGCGGCTCGGGCAGCGCCGAGGCAAAGTCCTTTCCGGTGCGCCATACCGAAGCGGAATGGCGCCAGCGGCTAAGCCCCGCCCAGTTCCGCGTGCTGCGCCAGCGCGGAACCGAACCGCCCGGCTCATCACCGCTGCTGAAGGAACATCGCGCCGGCACGTTCCTGTGCGCGGGCTGCGCCAATCCGCTGTTCGCCTCTTCCACCAAGTATGAAAGCCATACCGGCTGGCCCAGCTTCTGGACCCCGCTCAAGGGCGCGGTCGCCACTTCGGTGGACTGGGACGTAGGCACCCCGCGCACCGAAGTGCATTGCGCCCGCTGCGGCGGCCACCTTGGCCACGTGTTCAATGATGGCCCGCGGCCCACCGGCAAGCGTTACTGCATGAACGGGCTGGCGCTGCAGTTCCGGCCCGGCTGAGCCGCACGGTTCGCCCCGGCGGCCATCTGGAACCCGTCCCGCTGCCAGCCCATTTATGCCGGCAATGGCAGCGCCCTTTTCCTGGCTTCGGCCCTATCCGCACGGCATCTGCATCGTGCCAGCCGGGGCCTGGATCGATCCGGCCCGCCCGGTTGAACGGGCGCTGATCACGCATGGCCACGCCGATCATGCCCGCGGCGGGCACGGCGAAGTTGTCGCCACGGCCGCAACGCTGGCGATCATGCGCCTGCGCTATGGCGGCGGGGCACAGGAACGGCCGGTGGCTTATGGCGAAACGGTGAACCTGCACGGCGATGTGCGCGCCACCCTGATCCCGGCCGGGCACGTGCTGGGATCCGCGCAGATCCTGCTCGAACATGCCGGTGAACGGGTGGTGATCAGCGGAGACTACAAGCGCCGGCCCGATCCCACCTGCCCGCCATTCCAGCCAGTGGCCTGCGATCTGTTCATCACCGAGGCGACCTTTGGCCTGCCGGTGTTTCGACACCCGCCGATCGAGCAGGAAATCGCCCGCCTGCTGGCCGCCCGCGAAGCCCAGCCGGAACGCTGCCTGCTGGTCGGCGCCTATGCCCTCGGCAAGGCCCAGCGCGTGATCGCGGAGCTGCGGCAGGCAGGATACCGCGAGCCGATCTATCTGCATGGGGCGATGGAACGGATGTGCCGGCTTTACGAGGAATGCGGCATCGAGCTTGGCGAATTGCGGCCAGCGGCCGGCCTGCCCCGCCACGCGCTGGCCGGCCAGATCGTGCTGTGCCCGCCCGCCGCGCTCAACGATCGGTGGAGCCGGCGCCTGCCCGATCCGGTCACCGCGATGGCATCGGGCTGGATGCGGGTGCGCCAGCGGGCACGCCAGCGCAACGTGGAACTGCCGCTGGTCATTTCCGACCATGCCGACTGGGACGAACTGACCGACACCATCCGCGAAGTGGATCCGGCCGAATGCTGGATCACCCACGGACGCGAAGAAGCGCTGCTGCGCTGGTGCGAACTGGAGCAGCGCCGCGCCCGTGCCCTGGACCTGGCCGGATACGAAGACGAGGACGATTGATGGAGCGCTTTGCCGCCCTGATGGATGCCCTGGTCTACACCCGCGGCCGCAACGGCAAGCTGCGCCTGATCGCGCAATACCTGCGCGAAACCCCCGATCCAGACCGGGGCTGGGCCTTGGCGGCACTGACCGGCGAACTCAGCTTTCCCGCGGTCAAGGGATCGACCATCCGCACGCTGATGATGGAACGGGTCGATCCGGTGCTGTTCCAGCTCTCGCGCGATTATGTGGGCGATACTGCGGAAACCGCCAGCCTGCTCTGGCCCGAACCTGCCGCTCCGCGCCAGCCGCCGCCCACCGTGGCACAGGCCGTGTCCATCCTTTCCGGCCTGACCCGGGCCAGCGCCGCAGCCGGCCTCGCCGCGCTGATGGACCGTCTTGACGTCAACGGCCGCTACGCCCTGCTCAAGCTGGCCACCGGGGCCATGCGCATCGGCATATCCGCACGCTTGGCAAAAGTGGCCTTTGCCGAAGCCTTCGGCGTGGCGGTGGAGGATGTGGAGGAATACTGGCACGCCCAGCAGGCGCCCTATGCGGCCCTGTTTGCCTGGGCCTGCGATGGCGCGCCCCCGCCCGATAGCCGCGATACGCCGCTGTTTCGCCCGTTCATGCTGGCCCACCCGCTCGACGATGGCACAGCGCCCGACATGGCCGAATATGTGGCGGAGTGGAAATGGGATGGCATCCGCGTGCAGTTGGTCTGCGCCGGCGGCGAAACTCGCGTCTATTCCCGTTCGGGCGACGACATCTCGGCCGCATTCCCGGAAATTGCCGCGGGCCTTGCCCTGCCCTGCACGCTGGATGGCGAACTGCTGGTGCGCGGCAGCCACCAGGGCGGCGAAGCGGGCGGGGCGGCCAGCTTCAACGCGCTGCAACAGCGACTGGGCCGCAAGGCGGTTTCGCGCCGCATGCTGGAAAACTTCCCGGCTTTCGTGCGGCTCTACGATATCCTGATCGCGGACGAGGAAGATCTGCGCCCGCTGGCCTGGGACCAGCGCCGCCAGCGGCTGGAAGACCTCTCTGCCCGGCTCGACCCGGCATTTTTCGATCTTTCGCCCATCATTCCTGCCGGCTCGTTTGCCGAACTGGGCGAGATCCGCGCTCGCGCCCGGGACGAGGCGATCGAGGGCGTGATGCTCAAGCTGCGGGCCAGCCCCTATGTCGCCGGAAGGCGGACCGGGTTGTGGTACAAGTGGAAGCGCGATCCGCTGCTGGTCGATTGCGTGCTGATGTATGCCCAGCGCGGCAGCGGCAAACGGTCCAGCTTCTATTCCGATTTCACCTTCGGCTGCTGGGCCGGCGATCCCGATTCCGGGGCCAAGCTTCTGCCGGTCGGCAAGGCCTATTTCGGGTTCACCGACGAGGAACTGAAGTGGCTCGACCGCCATGTGCGCCAACACACGATCAATCGGTTCGGCCCCGTGCGGGAAACCGACAAGTCGCTGGTGCTGGAGGTGGCGTTCGATTCGGTGCACGAAAGCCGGCGGCACAAATCCGGCCTCGCCATGCGCTTTCCCCGCATCAGCCGCATCCGGGCCGATAAGCCCGCGCACGAGGCAGACCGGATCGAAACCCTGCGTTCGTTGATCAAGGATTGACCCGGATCAAGGTATCTGGCCAGAACAGCAGTAAGGGCCAACTCTGGAGAGTTGCTTGTCGCCGGAGACCACCTTGACCACCGATACCCAGACCCGCCCGCAGACCCCGTTCGAACGCCTTGGCGGCGAACCGACGCTGCGGATCATCGTCGACCGGTTTTACGACCTGATGGAGCAGGATCCGGCCTATGCCGAACTGCGCGCGATGCATGCTCCCGATCTGGCCCCGATGCGCGACAGCCTGACCGGGTTCCTGGTGGGGTGGAGCGGCGGCCCGCGAGACTGGTTTTCTACCGGAAAGTGCGTGATGAGCCTGCACAAGCCGCTGACTATCACGGCAGAAACCTCGCGCCAGTGGATGGATGCCATGCGCCGCGCGATTAACGAGACCGTGGGCACGCGCGACCCCGAAATGGCCAAGGCATTCATAGATGTGCTGCAGCAGATGGCCTCGGGCATGACCCGCTGATGGCACTGCGGTGAATCGGTTCGACCGCAGACGACAGGCGCTGGCCATCGGCCTTGCCGGGCTGGCCGGCTTTGTCGACGCGGTGGGCTTTCTGGCCGCAGATGGCTATTTCGTCTCGTTCATGTCGGGCAACACCACCCGGCTGGGGGTCAACCTGGCCGGTGCAGGGCAGGCATTCACGCCCGCGCTGCTGATCGGCGGCTTCATACTGGGCGTGGCGGCCGGGGCGGTGACCGCGACCCTTGCCGGGGCCCGGCGCAAGCCCGCAGTGCTCGCATTGGTCGGCACGCTGCTGGTGGGCGGGGCGCTGACCCGGGAGGTCGGCTGGCACGTCCCCACCCTGGCCCTGCTGGTCTTTGCCATGGGCGCGCTCAACAACACTTTCCAGCGCGGCGGCGAAGTGGCCGTTGGCCTGACCTACATGACCGGCGCGCTGGTCAAGCTGGGGCAAGCGCTGGCCGGCATGGCACTGGGCCAGCGGCGCGAGGGGTGGCGGCCATTCCTGGCCTTGTGGCTGGGGCTGACAGCGGGCGCAGTGCTGGGCGCACTGGCCTATTCACACCTGGCAACAACGGCCCTGTGGTTTGGCAGCGCCTGGGCCTTTGCGATGCTGGCCTTCGCCCTGCGGGTGGAAACCTGAGCTTCAGGGCGCAACGCGAAACTGCTTCTCCCGCGAAGTTGCGCCGCGCAACAACTCCAGCCGCGAAGGCGCCAGCCCCAGGGCCGTGGCCAGCAGCAGGCGCACCGCCTCGTTGGCCTTGCCATCTTCGGGCTTGACCCGGACCCGGGCAAGCAGCCTCCCTTCGACAATTTCCAGCGCTTCGCTCCTGGCGCCGGGCGTTACCCGCACGGCCAGCCGGCCCTCGCCATCCACCAGCGCGCGAACGGCGTCGGCCGGCGGCAGGTCAGCCCGCGGCCGGGCCAAGCGCGGCCTCAACCGCCGCGGCATGGGCGCGGCCGTTTTCGACATAATGGGCAACCCCGGCCTGCATTCCGGCCAGCGCCGCTTCGGGCAGATCGCGCATGAACACCGCGGGCCGGCCGCTCCATAGCTGGCGGGCAGGAATGCGCTTGCCCGGGGTCAGCATGGCGCCGGCGGCCAGCATGGAATCGCTTTCCATCCACGCCCCGTCCATCACGATCGCACCCATCCCCACAAACGCGCGATCTTCCAGCTTACAACCATGAACCATCGCCATGTGGCCGATCAGCACATCTTCCCCGATCAGGGTGGGGAAACCTTCCGATCGCTGCGGCTTGGGGCCGTCGCAATGGATGACGGTGCCATCCTGTACATTCGTGCGCGCGCCGATCACGATGCGATTCACATCGGCGCGGATCACGCAGTTATACCAGATCGAGGCATCGGCCCCGATCTCCACATCACCGATAATCCGGCACCCGGGCGCGATGAACGCCGAATCGTGGATTCGCGGCGCCTTGCCGTTGAGCGGAATGATCGAAACTTCGGGGCGGCTCACCGACACCTCAGGCCCCCAGCAGGCGGGCAGCGTGAGCGGCATGATAGGTCAGCACGCCCGAACAGCCGGCGCGCTTGAAGCTGGTCAGCGTTTCCAGCACCAGCGCGTCGCGCTCGCCCGCTCCGGCGGCCACGGCCGCCTCGATCATCGCGTATTCGCCGGAAACCTGATAGGCGAACACCGGCACTTCGAAGCGCTGCTTCACCCGCACGGCAATGTCGAGATAGGGCAGGCCCGGCTTCACCATCACGCTGTCAGCCCCCTCCGCAAGGTCCAGCGCGACCTCGCGCAGCGCTTCCTCGGCGTTGGCCGGATCCATCTGGTAAGTCTTCTTGTCGCCCTTCAGCAGGCCGCTGCTGCCCACCGCATCGCGGAACGGGCCATAGAAGGCCGAGGCATACTTGGCCGCATAGCTCATAATCTGGACGTTGGGATGGCCGGCCTGCTCCAGCGCCGCGCGGATCAGGCCAACGCGCCCGTCCATCATGTCGGACGGGGCGATGATATCTGCGCCGGCCGCCGCCTGGTTAAGGCTTTGCGCCACCAGCACTTCGGCCGTGGCATCGTTGAGGACATAGCCGGCCTCGTCCACCAGCCCATCTTGCCCGTGGCTGGTATAGGGGTCGAGCGCAACGTCGGTCAGGATGCCGATACCGTCGCCCACTGCATCGCGAATCGCCCGGGTGGCGCGGCACATCAGGTTATCGGGATTCAGCGCCTCGGTGCCGCGCTCATCGCGCCGGGCAGGCGGCGTATTGGGAAACAGAGCGATGCACGGAATACCCAGGGCAACCGCTTCGCGCGCCCGGGCAGCAATCCCCTTCACGCACCAGCGCGAAACTCCGGGCAGCGAACCCACCGGTTCTTCGACGCCATTACCCTCGGTCACGAACAGGGGCCAGATCAGATCGGCGGGAGAAACAAGGATTTCGCGGTGAAGCGCACGGCTCCACGCGTGAGCGCGGGTGCGGCGCAAGCGAAGCGCTGGATAAGCTGCAGTCATGGGACCTGTCAGTGCCGGAAAGACCCGGCCGGTTCAAGCACCTGCGGCCGCTGCACCTCAGCGCATGGCGATGCGCTGCACCCTGGCCGGGGCAGAGGCCAGCATCCGGCCCGGCTTCAGAGCCTTCATCTGTGCCAGCTTGGCGCGGAATGCATCAAGGTCGCGCGTATCGACCTGCCGGGTCATAGTGGCAAAGGAAACGCCCAACGGATTCACCGTGCGGCCGTTGCGATACATTTCATAATGCAGGTGCGGCCCGGTGGAGAGCCCGGTCGAGCCGACATAGCCAATCACCTCGCCGGCATTGACCCGCTCACCCGGCCCCACCGCAATGCGGCTCATGTGGCCATAGCCAGTGCCCAGCCCAGAGCCATGCTCCAGCCGCACATAGTTGCCATGGCCCCCGCGATAGCCGGCATAGGCCACCACGCCCGGTGCCGTGGCCACGATCGGGGTGCCCGATGCGGCGCCGAAATCCACCCCGGCGTGCATGCGGGCATAACCAAGAATGGGGTGAACGCGCTGCCCGTAAATCGATGTGATCCGGGCATTCACCGGCAACAGCATGCCGCCGCCCTGCACCACCGTTTCGCTGGAGAAGGCAGAGGCGGAATAGAATGCCCCGCCTTCCCAGCGGAGCAGTTCGGCCACTGGCTGCGCGCCGCGATCAAGCCCGGCATAGACCAGATCGCCCACTTCCGTTTCCCCGGTCGCGGCGCGTTTCATGGCAAAAACCAGATCGAACGAATCGTCGGAACGAACATCGCCCTCAAGGTTCAGATGGGAATCGAGCGCCTGCAGATATTGCTGGATAGCCTGCGGCGGCGCCCCGGCGGCCCGCGCCGAACGATAGAGGCTTTCCCCGACCGTCCCCCGAATCCGCAAGGGCGTTTCATCCACCGGGATTGGCCTGCGTTCCAGTGCCAACCCCGATCCAGCCCGGTGCAAAGCCAGCGCCAGATCGAAACGGGCGCGCAACATCGCGCCATGCAGCGGGCGCGGCCGGCCGGGGGCAGGGCGGGGGCCAAGCACGAACGAAATCCGCGTGCCCGGCGCAACCCCGCCTTCCGGCAGGGCTGCGGCAACCAGCGCGGCAGCATGTCCGGCATCTTCAGGGGCCGCGCCCGCACGCTGGAACAACCGGGCAAGGCTGTCTCCCTGCGCCAGCACTGAACTGAGCGCGATTTCAGCCCGTTCAGGGACATAGGGCACCGCGCGCAGCCGGTGCGAAGGCCCCATGCGATGACCCGATTCGCCGCCATGGGCCAGCGGCATGATCGCCTGGGCGCGAAACTCGGCGGCGGCACCGTCGTCAAGCCGCATCGCCGGGGCGGCATCAAGCCGGGAAAAATCGGGCCAGAAAGCCAGCGCGGCGGCGATCAGCGAAACCATCGTGCCCATCCCGCGCAACCACCGCCGCGAACCGATGTCTTCAGCAAGGTTGGCCACCAGATCGATGCGGCCCAGCTGCTGGCGCCAAGCGGTGATCCCACCCGGCACCGGCGGATCGGCCAAGGTATCCAGTTCGAGGACCGGGGCGGCAGGCGCGACGCGGCGCTGCCCGAAACGGGCGGCTGCCGGCAATACTGGCCGCGGCGATTCGTCGGTTCTGAACACGCGCCCTCCGCCGGGCGGAACACCGCGTTCCTGCCCATGCGCGTTCACCCTGCACCGGAACGGTTAACGCCGGCCTAAGACCATTCTGGCGCATCCCTGTGCAAATCGCCGCGCAAACCTTGCGGTTCGCGGGGGGCGATGCCAAATTGGCAACGCCGATGGCCTATCGATTGCCCGAACTCGCTTCACGCAGCGCTGACAGCAAGGTTCTGGCCGTGCTCGGCCCCACCAATACCGGCAAGACCCACCTCGCGATCGAACGGCTCTGCGCCCACTCGTCGGGCGCGATCGGCTTTCCCCTGCGCCTGCTGGCCCGCGAGGTCTATGACCGGGTGGTGGCGATCAAGGGCCGCGACCGGGTAGCCCTGATCACCGGCGAGGAACGGATCGAACCCAAGCATGCCCGCTGGCTGCTGTGCACGGTCGAAGCCATGCCCAGCCGGCCCGATCTCAGCTTCGTGGCGCTGGACGAAGCGCAACTTGCGGCTGACCGCGAACGCGGCCACATCTTCACCGACCGGCTGCTGCACACGCGCGGCCGCGATGAAACGATGATCCTCGGCTCATCCGTGCTGGAACCAATGGTACGCGCCTTGGTGCCCCAGGCCGAAGTGGTCAGCCGTCCGCGCTTCTCCACGCTCAGCCATGCCGGGGCGAAGAAGCTTTCGCGGGTGCCCCCGCGCAGCGCCATCGTCGCATTCTCGGCCGAGCAGGTCTATGCCGTGGCCGAAATGCTGCGCCGCTTCCGCGGCGGTGCGGCGGTGGTCATGGGCGCGCTTTCCCCCGAAACGCGCAACCGCCAGGTTGCCCTGTTCCAGTCGGGCGAGGTCGATTATCTCGTGGCAACCGATGCCATCGGCATGGGGCTCAACCTCGATGTGAACCACGTTGCCTTCGCCGGCCTGTCCAAGTTCGACGGGGTGCGCCATCGCCGCCTGACCACTACCGAAATGGCCCAGATCGCCGGCCGGGCAGGGCGCCATCAGCGCGACGGCACCTTCGGCACCCTGGCCGGAGCCGGCGGGCTGGATGCCCAGTTCACCGACGAGGAAGTATGGGCGATCGAGGAACACCGCTTCCCCCCGCTCACCCGGCTGTTCTGGCGCGACGCCGAACCACGGCTCGACAGCCTGGCCCACCTGATCGAAGATCTTGGCCGAGCGCCGGAACGGCCCGAACTGGCCCCCGCGCCCGAAGCGATCGACCTGGCGGTGATGCGCCGGCTGGCAGATGATCCTGACATTGCCGGCACGGTGCGGGGCAAATCATCGGTCGCCCGCTTCCGCGAGGTCTGCTCGCTGCCCGATTTTCGCCAGCACGGCGCGGAAACCCACGCCCGCTTCGTCGCCCGCTTGTGGGAAGACCTGCGCTCCGGCTATCTGGGCAGCGATTTCGTCGCCATGCGGATTGCCGAACTCGACAATCCGGGCGGAGACATCGATACGCTTCAGGGGCGGATCGCCGCGATCCGCAGCTGGGCCTATATCGCGCAGCGCCCGGATTGGGTACTGGCGCGCGAGGAAATGGCCGCGCGGGCCCGCGCGGTGGAAGCCCGCCTGTCGGACGCGCTGCACGCGCGGCTGACGGAACGGTTCGTAAACAGGCGCACGGCGGTGCTGATGCGCAAGGTGGGGTCGGATGCGGCCTTGCTGCCGGTTACTCTCGAAGGGAACGAACTCTTGGTGGATGGGGAAAAGCTGGGCCAGCTCGAAGGCTTCCGGTTCAAGGTAGACCCGGATGCGCATCACAGCGACCACAAGCTGCTGTTTGCCGCGGCCGAACGCCACCTGCCGCAGCTCTTTGCCGAACGGGCAACCGCGCTGGCCGGGCAGATCGCTGCGGGCGAGGCCGAACTGCAGCTCACCGGAGGGGCGATCGTCAACGGCCGCGAAGTGCTGGCGCGCCTGCGCCAGGGCAAGGGGCTGCTGGCGCCGCAGCTGGCGCTCGATCCGGCGCTGGAAGCCATCCCGGCCACCGAACGCCGCACGCTGAAAGATGCGCTCGACGCGTGGCTGGTGCAGCGCCTTGCCGTGCTGGCCCCGCTGGCCGCGGTGGACGAAGCCACCCGGGCCGAAGCGGGCGGGCCGGAATTGCGCGCCGTGTTGATCCGTCTGGTCGAAAGGGGCGGTATCCTTGACCGCGCCAGTTCGGGCATCGAAGCCTTGAGCCAGGAACAGCGCGAAGCCCTGCGCAAGCTGGGCGTGAAGATCGGCGCGATCGACTTGTTCATGCCCGCCATGCTCAAGCCGGCCGCGCTGCAGGCCTGGCGCGAACTGGCCATCGCCGGCGGCGCCCGCCTGCCCGAAGTCAGTCCGGAAATGCCGCCGGTCCTTGCCGCGGCCAATGGCCGCGCGCCGCTCGGTTATCGCCGGTTCGACAAGCAGGCGCTGCGGATCGACATGGCCGAAAAGCTGCTGCGCGAAGGCCATGGCCGGCGCTCCGCCGCCCAGGGGCGCAAGTTCTGGATCGACCCGGCGCTTGGCCGGTCGATGGGGCTTTCCCCCGAAGCCCACATGCATTTGCTGCGGATTGCCGGGTTTGGTCCGCAAATTCCGCCGGCCCTTGCCGAAGGCACGTTCGGCCCGCCGGCACCCGCCCTGTTCCGCTGGCGTCCGCCCCGGCGCAACGATGCCCCCCAGTCCGAGCGCAAGGATAACCGGC
>CAZVHM010000012.1:17032-36913 GCA_964627175.1 uncultured Novosphingobium sp.
TATCGCGTGCTTGACGGCGGGGATGCAAATCCCATAGCAGCGGCGACTGAACAGCCCGAATTCGATCGGCCGGATTACCAAGAGGACCCTTCGCCATGACCTATGTCGTCACCGACGCCTGCATCCGTTGCAAGTATATGGACTGCGTCGAGGTCTGCCCGGTCGATTGCTTCTACGAGGGCGAGAACATGCTCGTCATCAACCCGAACGAGTGCATCGATTGCGGCGTCTGCGAGCCGGAATGCCCGGCCGAAGCGATCCTGCCCGACACCGAAAGCGGGCTGGAGCAGTGGCTCGAGCTGAACGCCAAGTATTCTGCCGAGTGGCCGAACCTGACCACCAAGCGCGATACCCCGCCTGATGCCGACGAGCACAAGGGCGAAGAAGGCAAGTTCGAGAAGTACTTCTCGGCCGAACCCGGCGAGGGCGATTGAGCCCGACAAGCGGGGCGGTTCGCCGAATCGCCCCGGCTCTTGCCGCATTGCCGCACGGATGGCAGCTGGCGGCAAAATGCTTTGCACCCCGACTTAACCTTACCCTCCAGCCAAAGCGGCATGGGGGGCGTTCGCACTTGCGGGATTCGTAGGGCTGGAAATTTTTCTGCAACGGTGTTATACAGTCTCAATCTGCCTGGGCGTGTGCCCAAAGGCAGCTGGCATCACGAAAGGCAGGATCGCAGCATAACGGGTTGGTGAAGGGCCGCGCGCGGCGTTGCCTCTGGGTGATTTCCCACCTCCGCAAACCCCGAAGACCGGGCGATTCGCCAGGTTGGGCTGACGATTCCTGAAGTGAAAGGACGATACATGGCGGCCAAGGCTCACGCCTTCGATGTTGGTGATTACGTCGTTTACCCGAAGCACGGTGTGGGACGGGTGATCGAGCTCCAGGAACAGGAAATCGCAGGCATGAAGCTGGAGCTCTACGTGCTCCGCTTCGAAAAGGAACGCATGACCTTGCGCGTTCCGATGAACAAGGTCGAAGCGATCGGGATGCGCAAGCTCTCGTCCGACAAGACCCTGCGCGAAGCTCTCGACACGCTTAAGGGCAAGCCCAAGGTAAAGCGTACCATGTGGTCGCGTCGCGCTCAGGAATATGAAGCGAAGATCAACTCGGGCGATCTGGTCTCGATCGCCGAAGTGACCCGCGACCTGTTCCGCGCCGATGACCAGCCGGAACAGTCCTATTCTGAACGGCAGATCTTCGAAGCGGCCTCCTCGCGTCTGGCCCGCGAACTGGCCGCCATGGAAAAGACCGACGAACCGGCGGCTCTCAAGAAGATCCTGGCGATCCTCAACGAACACGCGCCGAAGTATTACGAAGCCGCGCCGGCCGCCTGACCGGCCACTCGGGTTCGCAGCAAGGGCCGCTCCTGAACCGGGGCGGCCTTTCTTGTATCAGGCCGCCGCGCGCCGCAGCCGGTCGTTGATGGCGGCACCGATTCCGCTTTCCGGGATGGGCGCCACGGCGATGCGGGGCAGGGGGGAAGCGGCCGCTTCGTGCAAGGCCGCATAAAGCCGGGCCGCCGCTTCGGGCAGATCGCCGCTGGCCGACAGGTTGATCGCGCCCGTCGTAGGGCCAAACCCGATCATGAACTCATCGCCTTCCGGCTGCACCGCGCCCAGTCGCACCGGCTTGCCCGGCGCATAGTGGCTGGCCAACTGGCCCGGCGCCTCAATCGCTCTGGATGACGCCGTGACGTCATCGCAAGTACCTATGACAGAAGCAATTTCGTCCGCGCTGATCGGCCCCGGGCGCAACAGCGACCAGCCCTCCGCCCTCAGGGCAACGATGGTCGATTCAATCCCCTGCGCGGTCGGCCCGCCATCCAGCACCAGATCAACCGCGCGGCCAAGACTATGCGCCACATGTGCTGCGGTCGTGGGGCTGACCCCGCCCGAGCGGTTGGCCGAAGGCGCGGCAAGCGCAAGCCCGGATTGTTCCAGCAAGGCATGCATCACCGGATGGGCCGGGCAGCGCAAGGCAATGGTCGGCAACCCGGCGGTAACGGCGGGGGCCACGGCCGCCCCCTCGCGCAAGGGCAGGACAAGAGTCAGCGGGCCGGGCCAGAACTTCGCAGCCAGCCGCTCGGCGCGCTCATCCACTTCACCCAGCATGTCAGCGGCGGCAAGGTTTGGCACGTGGACGATCAACGGGTTGAAATCCGGCCGGCCCTTGGCGCGATAGATCCCCGCCACAGCCTCGGCCCGGTCGGCCCTTGCGGCCAGCCCGTAAACCGTTTCGGTAGGCACCGCGACCAGCCGCCCGGCACGCAGCAACGCAGCCGCATCGCGCACCGCGGCGTCATCGGCAATCCTGATATCGGGAAGGTTGTGAGCGGTCATGCGCGGGAGCTATAGGCGCTGCAAAGCCGAACGCCAAACCCCGGGCGCTGCCAGCGGAGCTCTGCCATGAACGAATCCACCCTGCTACGCATCGCAGCAGCCCTCGAACGGCTCGGCCCGCCACCGGCCGTTCCGGTCGATTGGTGCGCCTTTCCCGCCTATGTCTGGGATAACGGCGGCGCCCGCGCCGTGCCGGCGCTTTCCGCCCCCGCTCTGGCGCTGTTGCGCGGGATCGATGCACAGAAAGAGGCGGTCGTTGCCAATGTGCAGCGACACGCCGCCAGCCATGCTGCCCACGACATGCTGCTGTGGGGTTCGCGCGGGATGGGCAAATCGGCGCTGCTGCGGGCCAGCATCGCTGCCGCACAGTCCGCCCAGCCGGGCAGCATCGCGCTGGTCCAGGTCGCTCCCGATGCGCTGGCAAGCCTGACCGCGCTGTTCCTTGCCCTCGGCGGGGTAGACCGGCGGTTCCTGGTCTACATCGACGACCTCGGCTTCGAAGACGGCGATTCAACCGGGCCGCGCCAGCTGCGTTCGTGGCTCGAAGGCGGGGTCGAGGCCCGACCCGCGAATGTGCGGCTGGCGGTAACGGCCAACCGCCGCGCCATCGTTTCCCGCCACCTTTCCGAACAGGACGATCCGATCAACCCGCGTGACGTGGTCGATGATCGCCTGGCCCTGGCAGACCGCTTCGGCTTGTCAATCGGCTTCCACGCCTGTTCGCAAGACGATTACCTTGCGATCATCGCCGGCTATGCCGCCGAATATGAGCTGGCTTTTGATCCGGCCGACGCGCTGGAATGGTCCAAGCGCCGGGGTGCCCGCTCAGGCCGCGTGGCCTGGCAGTATGTCACCGAGCTTGCCGGGCGGGCAGGGCGGACGGTCTGACCCGGTTAGCCGAGCCGCCCGTTCCCGGCCCTATTTCTGCTTCTTCTGCTCCGCCTCAACATTGGCGCGGAAGGTGGCGATGGCTTCTGCCTCGCTGTTGAGCTGGCGCTGGGGCGGCATGGATGCGGTCACCACCGGCTTCACCCCGGCACTCGGCGCAGCGCCGGGCGCAATCACCCGCCAGATCACGCCGCCCGTATCGTCGGAAACAAGCAGCCCGCCAGTCTTGTCGAATGCCAGCCAGGTGGGCCGGCCACGGGTCTGCTTGCCATGTTCGGTCAGGAACCCGCTCAGCACCGGCACCGGCAGCCCGCGCGGGTTGCCATTGGCATCGAAAGTGATGAACACCACGTCATAGCCCACCGCCGGCTTGCGGTTCCACGAACCATGGCGCGCCACGAAGGCCCCGTTGGCAAAGTTGGCACCCAGCCGGTTGCCTGCCGCCGCAAAGCGCAGGCCCAGCGGAGCAACGTGCGCGCCAAGGGCGAATTCCGGCTTGCGAACATATTCGGTCAGGAATTCGGGCATGGGTTCCGAGACCCGCTCGTCCTCCTTGTCCTTCCAGTACAGCCACGGCCAGCCATATTGCGCGCCGATCGGCACGTTGGTGAGGTAGTCGGGCACCAGGTCGCCGCCCAGCTGGTCGCGCTCGTTGACCACGGTCCACAGTTCGCCCGTGGCCGGGTTCCAGTCCATCCCGTTGGGGTTGCGCAAGCCGGCGGCATATTGCCGCTGGCGCCCGCTGGCCAGATCCAGTTCCCAGATCATCGCCCGGCCTTCTTCGGCCTTGATGCCCCGCTCCGCGATGTTGCTGGCCGAACCAATCGCCACGTAAAGCTTCTTGCCGTCGACGCTCACCTCAAGATTGCGCATCCAGTGATTGCCGGCGGGCGGCAAGTCCATGATCTTGCGCGGCGCGCCGGCAAGGCTGGTGGCTCCCGGCGTGAACGGGAAAGCCAGAACGGCATCGTGATTGGCAACGTAAAGCGTGTTTGCCGCCCAAGCCATGCCCGAAGGCGAGGAAAGCCCTTCGCGCAGGGTAAAGCGCTGTTCGGCGGTCCCGTTGCCATCCGTATCGCGCAACAGAACGATGGTATCAGGCGAGGGCACCCCGGCTCCCGCGCGGCTGAGCATGAAACCCATGATCCGATCGACCAGACCACCGCCCGTGCTGGGCGGACGATTGGTCAGCGCCACCAGCACATCGCCGTTCGGCAGGGTCAGCATCGTTCGGGGATGCTCCAGCCCTTCGGCAAACCGGTTTACCGCCAGCCCGGTCGCCGCCGTAGGCGCTTCACCAGCTTGCCAGCCGATCGGCTTGGCGATCCCGATAGTGGGGAACTTCTCCGGTTCAGGCTCCACCAGTTGCGGCGACTTGCCGGTGCTGGCCGCCAGCGTGCGGTCGGTCGGGTTGCCGTGCCACAGCCATGCGCCCACCCCGACAAGAAGCACCACGATCAGCCCGAGCGCCACCAGCGCTTTGCGAAGAAAAGAGTTCATCCCGTAACGATACGCCGTGCCGATGCCGCGGGCAACCGGTCCTGACCGGCGGCACCCGGCATCACGTCGATGCCCACGCCAGCATCACGCGCTCACGCATGACCTTTCGCAGTTCTTCCGGGGCTTCGATCCGCACATCCCCGCCCCAGGTAAACAGGTGCTCGGCAATTTCGCGCAACCCCCCGCTGCGGAAGCGGACGATCAATTCGTTACCGTCCTCCTCAATCTGCTGGGTGGGATGAAAGCGCCAGGCACGGGCCTTGGCCACCGCGCTGGGCAGCACCCGCAGCACGATATCGTGGTCATCCTCGCGCCAGATGCCGAAGCTTTGTGCCAGCCAGGCATCAAGATCCCAGTCCTCGGGCACCTCCTGCGGTTCGTTGCCGATCTTCGCGTTGCTCATCCGGTCCAGCCGGAAGAAGACGGGTTCCTTGTCAGCGCGGAGCATCTTGCCGACGAGATAGGTGATCGGACCGTGGATCAGGCCATAAGGCACGACCCGGCGCCACTTCGGTTCGCTTGCCCCGTCGGGCAGGTAATCGAACTCCAGCGCGGTGCCGGCCACGATCGCGCCCTGCACGGCCACCAGCACGCCGGGCTCAGCAATCACCGCCGGCCCTGCCGTCACCCGGCTGCGCTGAAGCCGCGACAGGGCATCGAGATCCGGCTCAAGCTTATGCTTTTCCTTGTCGTTCAGGCCAGCCCTGACTTTGGCGAGAAGGCTCGCCAGCGCCGCTGCCTGCGGCGCACCTTCGCGCTCGCGCGCCTCGGCCTCGGCCTGCAACGCGGCGATCTCGGCAGTGGTGGGCCGGGCATAGACGCGGGGCATGGCATCGCGAATGCGAAAGCGCTTGGTCCGGCCATCGACGATCTCGTCCAGATCGAAATGGATAAGGATGATGTCACGCAGCCGCTCGGCCGTGCGACGGCCAACGGCGAGCCGCTCTGCCATGTCATCGAGCGAGAGGCCATCGGTGGATTCGCAAAGCAGTTGGACAAGCATAAGTGCCCGATCCAGCTTCTTCATCCGCTCCGTCATCACTTACCCCTGCAGAATAATCCTGCCAGTTGGCATATCCAAAGTTAAATAAAAAGCTGCATCTCGACTTGGTCGATAATGAATATCCGGTGCCATGCCCGTGAATGATTTTCTGTGGAAAATGCCGATTCACCTCCGCCTTTGATACTCATCACCGACAAAAACGGACGTCAGTCAGCGCAAGCCGGTTATTCTCCTCCGGGGTCAGACCGCGGAAAGTCGTCGCCTCTTGCATGACGCAAAAAGGGGGCAGCATCGCTGCGGCCCCCTTCCTTGCATGCGATCCCATCAAGGATCAGAAGCGGTAGGACACGCCAACCGAGGTCTTGCTGTTGCTGACCTTCATGCCGTTGACACCGAAGTCCTCGTTCAGGCCGGCGCTGCCATAATCGGCCACGGTGAATTCGGCGCGAACGGCGATGTTCTGTGCCACGCCGGCTTCGAGGCCCGCGCCATAGACAAACGCGCCCTTGGAGCGGCTATCCGTAAACTGGTCCAGGTTGTTGGAATGCACGCGGGTCTTGAAACGGGTGTTGGCATAGCCCAGCTTGGCATACAGGCCGGTGCGGTTGGCAACTGCCAGGCCAAGGCGCGCAGCAATGCTGAAGCTCTCACGAGCCTTCACGCCAGCGCCCATCGAGTTCGTGCCATCGGTCAGGCCGATGCTCGCACCCGCGCCGCTGTAGTCGAAACCGGCTTCAAGACCGACGAAAGCGGACGGGGCAACCGCGAGATCGTAACCGGCATAGATGCCGCCCGACTTGCCGTTGGCGCTCAGGCCGTCGGCCGAAACCGTGGCACTGCCATAAGCCATGTTCTTGGCCTTGATCTCATAGGATTCGTGGCTGCCCTGAACCCCGATATAGGGCCCGGAGAGCGGCGCGGCGAAAGCGGTCTGCGCGGCGAAGACAAACGGAACGGCCGCGAAAATCGCGATGGATTTCTTCATGTTACCCTCATTGCTATGATCGCCGCCGCTGGAGAATGCGGCAACGGGCGGCGCCTAGGCGGTCAGGAATCCTGAATAATTGTACAAAAACGACAGCAATCGATGCCATTTTTCATAAAGATCAATGTTTTGCCTCCGGGTGACCGGAACTGTCGTGCTGATCATCAGCCAGCGTGCGAAGCGGCGCATGGCGCCTCGCTCCAACAGACCAAGGCGCTCTCCCTGCTCGGCCACACCGCCCCGCGCCACGGCCTTGAAGCGCTACTGAAGCCGTTCGGCTTGTAACACCCCCATTTACGACCGAAACTGGCGCATCGACCTCTCCAAATCCCGCATCACTGCCTTCGAGCAGTGTCCCCGCCGCTTGTGGCTGATGATTCATCAGCCCGGTGCAGCCGAGCATGACGAGAGCGCCGAGGCGCGCTTTGCCACTGGGCACAGCGTAGGCGACATCGCCTGCCGGCTGCATCCCGGCGGCGTGATGATCGAGGCCGAGCCCGACCTTGGCGCGGCACTGGCCCGCACGGCGGAGCTGGTCGCGGCGCGCGAAGACCGGCCGTTGTTCGAGGCGACCTTCCAGCATGATGGCGTGCTGGTCCGCGCCGATATCCTGATGCCCGCGGGCAGACAGGGCTGGCGCATGGCCGAAGTGAAAAGCTCCACCGCCCCGAAGGACTATCACCTGGGCGATCTCGCCACCCAGGTCTGGGTGATGGAAGAAGCCGGGCTGACCCTTGCCGGCGCGGCCATTCGCCACATCGACAACAGCTTCGTGCTGGAGCGGGAAGGGGACTATGCCGGCCTGTTCACCGATGCCGATCTTCTGGCCGAGGCGCGCGGACTTGCCCGGCACCGGCCGCAAGTGGTGGCCAACGCACGCACGGTTCTGGCCGGCGAAGAACCGGTGCGCGAAATGGGCGATCATTGTGCCGCGCCGTTTGCCTGCGAATTTGCCAGCTGGTGCAGCAAGGGCCAGCCGCAAGGACCGGAATGGCCGGTCACGATCCTGCCCCATGGCGGGGGCAAGAAGTGGCTCGCCCAAGGGGTGAGCGACCTGCTCGCGCTCGATGAAAGGGCGCTATCGGCCAGGCACGCCCGCATTCTTGCCGCCACGCGCGACAACCGGCCGTTCCACGATGCCGAGGGTGCGCGCGCGGCCATGGCCGACTGGGCATACCCGCGCGCCTTCCTTGATTTCGAGACGATCAACCCCGCCATTCCCCGCTGGATCGGCACCCGGCCATACCAGCAGGTGCCATTCCAGTTCTCGCTCCACCTCGAAGGGCCGGACGGCACGATAACGCATCACGAATTCCTCTGCGCCGATGGCAGCGATCCCCGCCGCCCGTGTGCCGAGGCGCTGATAGCCATGATCCCGGCCGAGGCGACGATCGTCGCCTACAACGCCGGGTTCGAAAAGCGCGTGCTGCAAGACCTCGCCCGCGATCTGCCGGATCTGGCCGAACCGCTGCTGGCGATGACCGCCCGCACGGTCGATCTCCTCCCCGTAGCGCGCGACCACTGGTATCATCGCGACCAGCGCGGCTCGTGGTCGATCAAGGCCGTGCTGCCCACCCTGTCGGCGCTCGGCTATGATGGCCTGGAGGTGAAGGACGGCGGCAACGCGCAGGAAGCCTGGCTGGAAGCGACTGACCCGGCCTGCGATCCCGCCCGCCGCTGGGCGCTGGAAGAAGCGCTGAAAGCCTATTGCGCGCGGGACACCTGAGCGATGATCGAAGTGCTGCGAACGCTGGCGGGGGATGCCTGAAGCCCTAATCCCGCGATTCGGCTAGCATGCGCTCGCGCGAGGTGTCGGAATAGAGCCCTACCGCATCGCGCGCAGCCAGCATCCGGCGGATTTCGCCATGGTTGCTTTCATTCAACGGAAAGCCCCGGATGATCGCGGCCGAGAGAAGGTGCGCCAGCGCCGGGCCAAGCGCGAAAACCAGCAGCAGGTGATCCAGCACCGCCTGCGGATTGGCTGCGCGCGGATCGAAGCCGATCCAGCCCAGCAGCGGCAGCGAAACCCCGACAGCCACCGCAAAGGCGGCCTTGTCGCTCAAGCTGAACACCGAAAAGAACAGGCCGAGCCGGTCGTGCCCGGTTTCAAGGCGGTGATGATCGGCCACATCGGCCACCATCGAGCGCAGCATCAGGTTGCCCGAACCCTGCGCCAGCCCCTGCGCGGCTGTCAGCGCCAGCAACAGCGCGGTTGACGCCGGGGAGAGCAGAAGCAGACCAAGGTTGATTACCACTTGCACCAGTTCGCCAACAATCGCCGCGCGGGTCTTGCCGATACGCCGGCCGATGTTGAGCCAGATCGGGCAGGCGAGGATGCCGAACAGATACTGCAGCAGGAACAGCCCCGGCGCCCAGGCTGGCTTGCCGAAGTAATGCGCCACAAAGAACACGAATACGGCGGTGCGGATGCCCTGGCCAAGGCGCACGGCAAAGTTCGAGGCAAGCACACGCAGCAGCAGGCAGTCGGTAAAGACAAGCCGCAATGCACGCGCGAAGCTATCGCTGCCGCCGGCACGCGGGGTGGCGGGCGGTTCGGGCAGGGCGGTCAGACCGAGCGTCAGCGCCGGGAAGAACAGCACCGCCACCATTGCCCCCATCCCGGCCAGTTGCAGGCGCGGATCGCCGGCAAGGCGGGTGGCCATCAGGCTGGGCACGACCAGCGCCAGCAACAGGGCGATGGACGTCATCACCTGGCCATAGGTCGCAATGCGGGTGCGTTCGTGGTAATGGCCCGCCAGTTCTCCGCCCCAAGCGGCAAAGGGCGTCGCGATCATCGAATAGCCTAGGTAGAGCGTGAACAGCGCGGCCGAGAGCAGCACCGGGCCAAACCCCGGCGGCGGCAGGAATACCGGCACCGCGCCGACGGCGAAGATCGCCGCCCCGGCCACGATCCACGGCCGCCGCCGGCCAAAGCGGCTGCGGGTACGGTCGGACAGGATTCCGATGCCCGGATCGATCACGGCATCCCACAGCCGCGCGGCCAGGAACACGAGGCCAAGCGTAGCAAGGTCAAACCCGAAGGCGCTGGCATAGAGCGGCGGAAGATAGGTGCTGAGCGGCACTTCCACCGCCGCCAGCGGCATGCCCAGCGCGGCAAAACGCATCAGCCGACCCGTACCGAAGCGGGGTTCGGCCGCCGCATGGGCGGTTTGCGGGGCTGGGGACGGTCCGGCGTGCAGGGCCGGCGCGATAGCGGTGGTCATGCTGGACACTCCATGATCCTGTAGGGGATTTTCAGAACCGGGTGGCGATGGTCAGGCCCCAGGTCCGCGCCTCGCCATAAAACCGGTTGAGCGGGGTGAAGGCCGATGGGGCGGCAAAGGCGATCGCGTATTCCCGATTGAACAGGTTCTTCGCCCACAGGCTGGCCGACCAGCTGCCATCCACAGCAGCCAGCCCCAGCCCGGCGTTCGCCAGCACATAGGCCGCCTGCCAGCCGAACCGGGAACGCGGGTTGATCAGCGCCGCGCTGCTGCGATAGCTGGCGTTGGCATAGCCGGTGAGGTTGACGCTGCCGCTCACTGGCAGCTCCCAGTTCAGCGTGGCATTGCCGGTCCACTTCGGCGCGCCGATCAACTGATAGCCGGTGAGCGACAGCGTGGTGCTGCGCGCGGTCACGCCCTGCACGGTGGCAAGATAAGCCTGATACTCGACCGGGGCGGGGGCGTTATCGTAGGAGCGGTACTTCGCGTCATTGTAGGCAAGATTGCCGGAAAGAGAGACGCCCCTGGCCACCTTCAAAGCAGTTTCGAGCTCCACCCCCTGCAACCGCACCTTGCCTACATTGCCAAGCACCGTGCCGAGCGACAACGCCGCCGGATCGATCTGGCTGGCCTGGTAGTCGGTCACGTCGTTGCGATAGAAGTTGAGGTTCACATCCAGCGCGCGATTGAACCAGCTCGACTTGATCCCGAGCTCGATATCGAACGACTTTTCCGGCCGGATCACCGCCCTGCCGGCATTGATCAGCGCCGGCCCGGCGCTCGTGTTGGCCGCCCCCGATTTCGCCCCGCCGCTGACGTTGAGATACAGCAGCGCGTCCTCGGCCAGCTTGTACGACGGGTTCACCAACCACGACCAATAACTGCCGGTGTGGCGAACCGCGGTTTCCGCAAACAGCCCGCCCAGCTGGCCCAGCAGGGTATTGCGCGCGGCAAGCGCATCGGGCGCCAGCGCAGCGTCAGCCAGGCCCGCCGGTCCCACCAGCGAACGCCCCGCAACGGTCAACGCCTTGCGTTCCCGCGTGAAGCGCGCACCGGCAGTGAGCGAGAAGCGCTCACCCAGACGCTGCGTCACCTGCGCGAAAACTGCCCCGCTATCGACCTTGATCTTGCCGAGCTTGCTGTAGGTCAGCCCGCTCAGCACCGCCGGATCGGCCACGGTGGTATTGAAGAACCGCGAAGCGCCCGAATAGAACCGATATTGCGCGTCGCTGGCCAGATCCTCGTGCAGGTAATAGGCGCCCAGCTGCCAGTCGGTCGCGCCACCGGGGCGCGAGGCCAGCCGCAGTTCCTGCGAATACTGGTCAACGTCCACATCATAACCGAAATGCGCGGCCGGCTGCGGAGTCAGGTCAAGGTCGTTCTGCGGGCGGAACCACAGCGAGCGCCAGGCCGAAACGGAGGTCAGCCGGGCATCGCCCAGATTGATGTCGAGCGCATTCGACAGGCCGGTAACCCGCTGCCGGGTGCGCCCCAGCGTATCGACGCTGGAATTCTGCGGGCCGGCAAGGTCGGGCACATAGCCGGGGGCCAGACGGCCAATTGCCGCTGTCCACCCGCTGCGGGCGGAAAATTCGCTGTTGTCGAGCGTCAGGTTGGAAGCAAGATCGCTCACCACGGACTGGTGATTGTTGAATTCCGAGAAGGTATAGTGCTCGGCGATCAGGCGGCTGGAAATCCCTTCGCGCGGCTCGAACAGCAACTGGCCGCGGATCGACCAGCGGTTGTTGTCCAGCAGCTTCTGCCCGTCGGTGCGGTTGGTGATCCAGCCCCCACCGGTATCGCCGGCAAAAGTGGTGCGAAAGGCCAGGTTATCGGTAATCGGCCCGGTCAGGTTGGCGCGCAGTTGGTAGCGGCCCCGGTTGGCCACGGTGGCATTGATGCCCAGCGACGGATCGAAACTGGGCTTGGCCGTGCGGACGACCACCGCGCCGATCGTGGTGTTCTTCCCCAGCAGCGTCCCTTGCGGGCCGCGCGCCACCTCGACGCTTTCAAGATCGACGAAATCGAGCCAGGCAAACCCGACATGGGTGAAGAACACATCGTCGACGATCACGCCCACGCCGCCTTCGGCCCCATCGTTGCTGGAATTGCCGCCCAGGCCGCGAATGTTGACCGCGGCCACACGCGGGTTGGCAGCATTGGCGCTGAAATTAGGCACCTTGGCGGCGTAATCGGACAAACGGTCCAGATGCTGGCGGTTGAGTTCCTGTCCTGACACGGCCGAGATCGCCAGCGGCACATCCTGCAGCCGCTCGTCGCGGTGGCGGGCGGTGACCACGATGTCATTGAGTCCGGCGTCATCTGCTTCCGCTTCGGCGGCAGCGGCGATGGCCGGGTGCGACAGGCCCAGCGAGACAAGCGCGCTCGTTGCCAGCGCCAGGCGGCGCAGATGGATATGTTCGGTATTCATGCTGGTTTCCCTGAACCTGGTGCTGGTGCCTGCGGCAGGCGCGCGGCGTTACTGGCCGGTCGCCCGTTTGCCGGGCGCCGCTGGCGATCTGGCGTTTTGTGAAGGGTGCCGCCGCATCCCGAAACGGCCGGGATGCGGCGGCAGGCAGAACGGGCTCAGGCGTTCTGCAAGGTCGGATTTGCTTCCTTGCGCGTGGTCCGGCTCTGGCGGCCGTCAATGCCCACCGGCACATCGCCGTTGATCGTGGCGCGGCGCAGGGTGCGGCGCTGCAGCGCGAAATCGGCCACGGCGCGGTGCTGGGTCGAACGGTTGTCCCAGAAAGCCACGTCGCCCGGCTGCCAACGCCAGCGCACCACGTTCTCCTCGCGGGTGATGTGATCCTGCAGCAGCTTGAAGATCGCCTGCGAATCCGCCTGGTTCAGGCCCACGAAGTTCTTCACGAAATGTCCCAGCAGCAGACTGCGCTGGCCGGAAACGGGATGAACCCGCACCACCGGATGTTCAGTTTCATAAACCGTGGAGGCGAACACCGCCTTCTGCTCGCGGCCATATTCAGCGCTCTTCTCGTCCGCCCCGGCAGCGCCAAGCAGCGCGGCATAATCATAGTCGTTGGAGTGGACCGCCCACAGGGTGTTGGCCAGCTGGCGCAGCGGTTCGGGCAGGCTGTCATAAGCGGTTTCGCCATTGGCCCACACCGTATCGCCGCCGGCTTCGGGCACAGTGATGGCGCGCAGAATCGAGCCCTTGGGATAGGCATCGACGAACGTCACGTCGGTATGCCAGCTCGATGCGGCATAGCCCTCGCGGCTGTCCAGTTCGAGCAGATAGCGCGAACCTTCGGCCACCGGCACGGTGGGATGGGCCACCGGATCGCCGAACAGCGCGGTAAAGGCTTCGTGTCCGGCGTTGTCGAGGTGATCCTGGCCACGGAAGAACACCACCTTGTGGCGGATGACCGCCGCCTCGATCGCCTGCACGGTGGCAGGATCAAGATCACCGGAAAGCGTGACGCCGCGGATCTCTGCGCCGATACGGCCGCCCACCGGGCGGATGTCGAGCGGGGAAGCGGGGTCCTTGGCGTTGGGATAAGTCGAAACGATAGTAGCCATGGGAATTGTCCTTTGAATTGCGTGTGATGAAGGCGCGCGCCCACTCCGGCCGGATCGACGGTTGGTCGTCTCCGCCGCGCAGCAGCGCGCAAGGCCCCGCGCGCACCGGAGGGAACACCCCGGAAGCGACGGGAAATGTTGAGGAATATCCACGCATATGCGCGCGGAACCGGCCGCAGCCGGACAAGTCAGTTGGTGGTTCTGGTCATGCGCATCGTATCACCTCGCGTTTGAGGGGATCACGACGCCTGGCGCTGTCGCCCGAGCATCGCGCGCTTTAGCGGTTGGTAACGCGGAGCAAGCTGCATCCCGATCAAAAGCCGCGGGCCGGACCCGTTGGAACATGCGCGGGCACCGGCCAGTTCGCGCATTGGGTGAAACTCAATTAGATCAGTAGAGATAATATCGCAACCGGCTTTCATGCCTCGCGGGGAAAGGAAATCTCACGCCGGCACAAGTCGTGCTTGCAGCGGGGCAGGTATGTCCACCAGCCAGCCTGCTCAGCCGCCCACCACCTCGATCCGGCTGGTGCCGCGCCCGGTCGGGGTCACCTCGATCTTCACCGGGATCCGCTCCTTCAGTTCCTCGACATGGCTGATCACCCCCACCCGGCGACCCGTGGCGTGAAGCTGTTCAAGCAGGGCGACCGCCTGCCCAAGACTGGCCGGATCGAGCGCACCGAAGCCTTCGTCGATAAACAGGCTTTCGATCTTCACCCCGCCGCTGGTCGACATTTCCGCAAGGCCCAGCGCAAGCGCGAGGCTGATCAGGAAGCGTTCCCCACCCGACAGATTATGCAGCCCGCGCACTTCGCCGCCCATGTCGTTGTCGATCACCTGAATCAGCATGTCGCCGCCAGTGCCGCGTTCCAGCGTGTAGCGCGGCTTCAGCTCGGCCAGCCGGGCATTGGCGTGAGCAAGCAAGCGTTCCAACGTCAGCCCCTGCGCAAAGCGGCGGAAGTTCGCGCCCTTGGCATCGCCAATCAGATCGCCCAGCCGCAGCCAGACATCGGCCTCGGCCCCCTTGCGCTCCAGCTCCGCACGTAGGGCAGTAGTCTGGGCGCGCACGTCATCGTCCATCCGCAGCCCCAGTTCGGCTTCCCGGCGACGCTCGCTGGCGGTCGCCTGTCCGGTTTCGGCCGTGGCAAGGGCGGCGGCCAGAGCATCGCCCCGCAGTTCAGGAGCGCCGGACGCGCGGTGACCAGTCAGATCCTGCTCGCGCTGCCCGGCAACCGCCTGCGCAGTATGCAGCGCGCGGTCCAGCGCGGCCAGCGCCTCGGCTTCCGCATCCAGCGCCGCTTCACCCTTGGCGGCAACGGCAGCAATATCCCCGGCGTTCAGCCCGGCGGCCGTCAACGCCGCCTCCAATGCCGTCTGCTTCGTCGCGTGCTCGCTGGTCGCCTCGCCATGCTGCTTGCGGCATTCCTCCAGCCGGGTCGCGGCAGCCAGCACGGCACCGGCGGCCTGCTCCCGCTCTGCCGCCGCCTTGGCCAGAGCGGATTCCGCTTGGGTGCGGGCCACAGAAAGGCGCTGTTCGACCGTCGTCACCGCTTCCCCGCCCAGCATGACCATGCGCTGAGCGGCAAGGCCGGCATGGGCCCGTTCGGCGGCGGCATGAGCCTGCTGCGCTTCATCGGCTAACTGGCGGCAATTGGCAGCGTCGGTTGCAGTGCGGGTTGCCGCATCGCGCAGCGCGGGCAGGGCATCGGTCAACCGGATGCGCTCTGCGTTGTAGCCATCCCATGCGGCGCATTCGCTTTCCAGCCACGTGCCGGGATCGGCCAGCGCGCGCCAATCAGTCACCGGAGAAAGCCAGCGATCCAGCGCAAGGGCCAGCCGGTCGGCTTCCTCCCGCCCGGCGATAATGGCCCGTGTGCACTCTTCCAGAGCGCGGGTGCAAAGCGCCAGCGCCTCGCGGGCCTCGGCATGGCCTTCGCGCGCAGCATCCAGTGCCGCCCGAGCCTCCTGCTCGGCGCTGCGGGCATGGCCAACCCGGTCGCGGGCGGCTTGCAGCGCGGCGCGTTCAGCGTCTGCTACCTCCAACTGCGCGGCAACTTCGTCCGTCAGCTCCGCGCGGGGAGCGATCAACCCTTCGGCGGTGGCGGCGGCGCCTATGGCCGCAGCGGCCTGTTCCAGCACGCCGGTTTCATGATCCAGCTGTTCATGCTGAGCGGCCTGCTGACGGCCGAGCAGGTCCAGCCGGTTGGCCAGCGTGGCTGCCTCCAGCACGGTTTCGCTGTGCTGGAGGGTGGCAGCGGCCAGCTCGCCTTCCAACCTCGCCACATCTGCGCGCAACGGGCGCAGCTGTTCCTCCAGCCCCCCGGCAAAGGCATCAAGCCGATGATCGGTCCCGCCACAGACCGGGCAGGGTTCGCCCTCGCGCAAATGCGCGCGCAGGGCCGTGGCAGCATCGCCGGCAGCGGCGGCAAGGAAATCGTGCTTCTGCCGGGCCTGCTCCAGCGCCTGCGCCAGAATGGGCAGCCGCGCGTCAAGGTCGGCCTCTTGCCTGCGGGCAGTGGCCAGTGCAGGTTCAACATCCGCCACCTGAGCGCGGGTTTCAGACAGCGCCCGCACTGCCGCATCGCGGCGGGTGCGGACTTCAGTTTCCCCGCCCAGCAGGACTTCGAGCCGCAGCAGCGCCTCGCGCCGCCGGGTCAGTTCGTCAAACCGGCTGTCGGGTGGCAGGATGGCTTCCGCCTCCTGCAACGCAGTGGCAGCAAGGCCGTGCGCCTCCTGCGCCGCGGCAAGCGCGGCTTCAACACTGGTCCGTACCGCCAAAGCTTGTTGCAACGCCTGCTCGTGGCCGGCTTCATCACTCGCCAGCCCGGCAAGAGTGGCGGAAACTTGTCCATGTTGCGCCAGCTGCGTGGCCAGATCGGTGCGCCGCAGCGCCGCCTCGCCCAATGCGGCGTGGGCGGAAAGCCATTGCTCCACGGCCTCGTGATCGCGGGTGACAGCGGCGAAGGCCGCAGCAGACTTATGCTGCTCGGCATCGGCCCTGGTGGCGGCTTCTCGGCGATCTTGCGCGGCCTTGCCGGCCCGGTCCAGCTGTTCGGCAGCGTCAGCCAGCCGCAAGTCCAACTCGCGCGCTTCCGCCAGCACCGGGGCGAGGGCGGATTCCTCGGCTGTACAGGCGGCAAGGGTATTGCGAGCCGCATCGTCTCGCCCAATGGCCTCATCCCGTTCGGCAGTGGCGCCGGCCAGGGCCTGCTCCTCCGCCGCGATCCGCACGGCGGCATCCTCGGCCTTGCGTGCGGCTTCCATCGCCCCGGTCCACGCCGGCACCAGCTTCGCGGTCTCGCGCGCACGGGCCAGCGCCGCGCGGCGCGGTTCGGCTTCCGCCACGGCGGTTTCGCTAACTGTGATGGCCGCCAGCGCATCGGTCAGGGCCTGCGCCAGCGCATCCTCGCGCTCTTCCCAGCGGCGGGCGGATTGCAGCGCGACAAGCGCCGCAGCGGCGGCCCGTTCCGCGGCTTCCGCTTCTGCCAGCGCAGCTTCCGCCTCGGCCCGTTCATCGTCGGTCAGGCCCTTTTGCGCGGCAATCTGGCGGCGAATATCGTCCAGCCCAGTTTGAAGCGCCTTGGCCTTTTCAAACGCGCACTGGCCCAGCCGGGCATAGATGCCCGAACCGGTCAGGCGTTCCAGCAAGAGCGCGCGCTCGTTGGCATCGGCGCGCACGAATGCCTCGAAATCCCCCTGCGCCAACAACACGGCACGGCCAAACTGTTCGGCGGATAGCCCGATCACCTGCTGGATGGCTGCGGTCGTCTCGGTCTTCGTGCCGCCAAGTCGCTCGCCGGTATCAAGCCGCTCGAACGCATGATCGTTATTCTGAAAGCGTCCGTCCGCACGCCCGCGCGCCCGCTTGGCTGACCAGCGGGCGCGATAGATGCCGCCACCCGCCACGGAAAAATCAACCTCGGCAAAGCATTCCCCACTGCCGTGACGCAGGATCGCGCGCGGGTCACGCAGGTTCAGACCATCTTCGCCGCCGATGCTGCCGCTGGTTGGCGCTGTGCTGAGGCGCGGAATCCTGCCATAAAGCGCCAGGCACACCGCATCGAGCAGGGTGGACTTGCCCGCCCCGGTAGGCCCAGTGATGACGAAAATGCCCGAAGACGCCAGCGGTTCTGCGGCAAAGTCGATTGCGAATTCGCCCGAAAGACTGGCCAGGTTGCGGCCGCGAATGGCAAGAATCCGCATCGTTCAGTCCTCCCCGCCCATATGTTGGGCTTCCACCAGCAGCTGCACAAAGGCGCGGGCGAGATCATCGGCCGGCGCTTCGCCGCCGAACCGCTGGGCATGAAGCGCGGCAAACACCGCCTCGGGCTTGAGATCGGCCAGATCGGCATTGGCCAGTGGAGCGGGGGCACCTTCACCGCTGCCGGCAACCTGCCGGACGATCCGGGTAAGACGCAGGGCCTTGCCTTCCAGCGCGGCATGGATGCGCGATTGCAGGTGCGGCTCCGGGCCATCGACCAACACCGAAACCTCGACAAACGGGGTCAGTTCGTGAGGCAGGTTGTCGTCCGGTTCCAACGCTTCCAGCAGGGCGATCACCTCATCCAGCGGGCGGGCGCCGTTCTCTGGCACGGCAAGGAACGGCACCGGGCGCGGGATCGGCACTTCACGTGCAGAAGTTTGCTCCGGAGAGACTTCCAGCACGGTGATGGAGTGGCGGTAATCCCGCTCGGTCGCCGAAAGCGGGAAGGGCGATCCGGCATAACGAACCGGTGTGTCCCCGGCGATCCATTGCGGCCGGTGCAGGTGGCCCAACGCAACATAGGCGGCACGCGAATCGAACAGACTGGCGGCCTGGGCTTCTTCCCCGCCCACCACGATTCGCCGTTCCGACAGGTCAGACACTGCCCCACCTGCCACATGGAGGTGGCCGGAAAGAATCACCGGCAGCCCCTCGGCTCGGACAAACGCCGCCTCGGCAACGCGGGCGTAAAGCTGCTGCAACGTTTCTGCACCAAGGTCGCCCGGCCGGCAGAACGGCACCGCCGCCAGCCATGCAGCGTCTTGCCCGTTTGCCCCCGCCAAAGGCACCAGCAGCGCTTCCGGATCGGCCCGGCCGTCGCGGCGGGGCAGGGCGCCAATGAACCGCACTTGCCCCTCGCCCAGCAGGTGCCCCGGCAGTTCGATCTTGCCGGCGCTGTCATGGTTGCCGCCCAGGATAACCACCTGCAGCGCCGGATGGCGGGCCAGTGCCGTGGCGAGAAAGGCATAGAGCCGCCGCATCGCGGAAACCGGCGGGTTGGCCACATCGTAGATATCGCCCGTGACCAGCAGCACATCGGCGGCAAGCTCGTCGATCCGCTCCAGAAGCCAGGCAAGGAAAGCATCATGCTCCGCCTCGCGCGGGTGGCCGGACAGTTCGTGGCCCAGATGCCAGTCAGAGGTGTGGATCAGGGTGAGGGCGGGTGAAAGCATGGGATTCGTCATTGCCGCTCAGGCTGGCCGCGACAAGCGACAGAAACGGTCGCCCGTCTCTCTCGCCCGTGCCTTTTCAGGACTTTACCTTATCCTTCAATCCGCGCGCGGCCTGCGCCAGCTTGCCGGACAGGGTCCCGCCGATGGCCTTGGCCGTGCTGCCGATCGCACTGGCGGCTTCACCGGCCACGCTGCCTGCAGCCTTGGCAGTTTCCGCGATGCTTTCCCCGGCCTTGGCCAGGGTCAGGCGGTTTTCCTCCTCCAGCAGGCGTTCGATGGCTTCGACCGCCAGTTCCTCGCGTTCATCCACCCGGCCATCGGCGGCGATCAGTTCGCGCAGGAAACGCAGCAGTTCCGCCTGCATGGCAGGCGCGTTGCAATCGGGATTGGCCGCCTGGAACTGCGCCAGATCGTGGGCCAGCACCTTGACCCGTGTGTCATCAGCCCGCAGCGTCAGGGCATCGAGCGCACGGGAAACGTAAGCCTGATCAAAACCCCAATCGTGAATGAAATGCTCGGCGATGCACGCCCGCTCCGCCGGGTCGATCCGCCCGTCGATGGCCGCCACCCGCAACGCCAGGCTGCCGAGCAGGTCAATCAGCGCCGCGCCCAGCACGTCGATCGGGGTGTTGATGTATTTCGGGATCGTATCGACGAACGCACCGGTCTTGTCGGAAAACCAGCGGGTGAGGCCATAATAGCCCCCGCCTGCTACCGCTGCTGCGGCCACCACCCAGCCCACCGGCGTGGCGGCGGTGGCAAGGCCCAGCGCAGCGGCAAGGCCGGTGGGTGCAAAGAACGTGCCGGCAACCGCCGAAGAACCGGCGATGGCCGCCCCCGTGCCGGCGGCCCCCGCCGTTTCCCAGAGGGTGTAGATGTTCTTCTTGGCCTTCAGCAGGGCAAAGGCTTCCTCGCCAATCCGCAACTGCTGCTTGAAGCGCAATGGATCGGCCACAACCCGATC